>NZ_JBVHWM010000018.1:97538-121069 GCF_055564375.1 Streptomyces sp. NPDC029138 | reverse complement strand
AGATAAGAATTCGGCCGCCCCCCCACCCCCCCCCCCCCCCCCCCCCCCCCCCCCCCCCCCCCCCCCCCCCCCCCCCCCCCCCCCCCCCGGGACGCGGTACGGAGGTGAGGTCAGCCGTTGCGGCTCGCCCCGCGGCGGCGCATGCCGAACCAGACGGCGCCACCGCCGACGACGACCAGGAGCGCCGCGAGGCCCGCGATCAGACCGGTGTTGGAGTTCGCGCCGGTCTCGGCGAGGTTGGACTCACCGGCCGCCGGGGACGGCGCGTTGTCGGAGGTGCCGGCCGGGGCCGAGCTGGACCCGGAGGCCGACGGCGCCGGGCTCGCCGGCTGCGCCGGGGCGGACTTGCTCGGCGACGAGGACGGCGACGGGGTCGTGCTGGCCGTCGGCTTCGGGGTGTCGCTCTCGGTCGTGCAGGCGGTGGACGGGGTCACCAGGTCCGGCTGGATGTCCTCGTCGACGATGTTGGCGGCCTTGACGTGGATGCGGTAGGTCGCGTTCGGCTTCCAGTCCTCGGAGAAAGTGATCCGGACACCCTCCTTGGACCCCTTGACCGGCTGCTCGCCGACCTTCGTCTCGATGCCGCCGACGCCCTTGAGGAAGACGCTGACGGTGGCGTCCTTGGCGGAGGCGTCCGTGTCGGTGACGACGATGACGCCCTTGTCGCCGTCGCACTTGGCTTCGGCGGAGAAGTCCTTGATGTTGCACGCGAGAGCGGAGCCGGCCAGGCCCAGCACCAGCGCCGCCGACCCGGAGGCGACACCCAGAACGCGCACGGAACCGCGTACGCTACGGAGAGTCATGGACAACGTTTGTCCTTTACAGAGTGCAATTGCGGGGGGTGGAGGGGGAGTTGGGACGACGGATGACGTACGGACGAGTCGAGGTCCCAGCAACCCCGGGAGGCTCACAGGTTTATAAGCGCTCCATAAGGAGTGTCAACGGATCGGCCGTCAACGGCCGTTGACTTTGCCCGCTTATTAACCGCCCAGACGTTTGAGCGCGTCCGGAGCCTGCTCGATCCGGTCAACGAGGGCGATACGGGACTCCATCGCCCGCCCCCGCGCCAGCGACCGGAGCAACGGCCAGGCCGGCAGCTCCCGCGTCCAGTGCCCGCTGTCCACGAGCACCATCGGGGTCGGCTCACCGCGCGACTCGTAGTAGTTGGGCGTCGCGTTGTCGAAGACCTCCTGTACGGTCCCGGCGGCGCCCGGCAGGAACACCACCCCGGCGGTGGAGCGGGCCAGCAGGCCGTCCTCGCGGGTGGCGTTGGCGAAGTACTTGGCGATGTGCGCGGCGAAGGCGTTCGGCGGCTCGTGGCCGTAGAACCAGGTGGGGATGCCCACCGAGTCCCCGCCTCCCGGCCAGCGCTCGCGCACCTCGAACGCGGCGCGCGCCCACTCGGTGACCGACGGCCGGAACGAGGGCGCCTTGGCGAGCAGCCGGAGCGCGTCGTCCAGCATGTCGTCGGCGAAGGGAGCGGCGTAGGCGCCCAGGTTGGCCGCCTCCATCGCGCCAGGCCCGCCGCCGGTGGCGACCGTGAAACCGGCGCGGGCGAGTTCGCGGCCGAGCCGGGCGGCACCGGCGTACGCGGCGGTGCCACGGGTCATCGCGTGGCCGCCCATGACGCCCACCACCCGGGCGCCTGCGAGGAGTTCGTCCAAGGCGTCCGAGACGGCGTCGTCGTGGATCGCGCGGAGCATCGACGCGAAGACGTCACCGTCGGCCTTCGTCCGCTGGAACCAGGCGTAGGCGCGCGCGTCCGGAGTCGCCTCGTAGCCCGCGTCCAGGGACTCGAACAGCTCGTCGGGCGTGTGGACGAAGGCGCGGTACGGGTCGAACGGGAGTCCCGGTATCGGCGGGAACACCAGGGCCCCGGCCGCCCGGACCCGGGCGGCGGCCGCGGGGTCCATCGGGCAGCCGAGGAAGACGGCGCCCGTGGCGTCGAGGCGGAGCAGGGCGTCCGTACGGCTGGTCAGATCGACGGCCTGGACCCGGAACTGGGCGAGCGAGCCGTGCTCGGCGACCACCTCGTCGAACTCGGCGAGAGACTCTATCTCGCGGTCGTGGGCGGCGCGGTGCGGCTGGGCGGGTGTCGGTTGCACCCGCCCATGCTGGCACGGATGTTCGGGCAGCGGGTCAGCTCTGGACGGCCGCCGGGTCCATCCACATGACCTCCCAGGTGTGGCCGTCGAGGTCGTCGAAGGCGCGGCCGTACATGAAGCCGTGGTCCTGGGTCCGGCCGCTCGCCGTGCCACCGGCCGCGATGGCCTTGTCGACCAGCTCGTCCACCTTCTCGCGGCTCTCGGCGCTCAGACAGATCAGCACCTCGCTGGTCGTCGTCGCGTCGGCGATCTCCTTCTTGGTGAAGGTCGCGTAGAACGGCTTGGTCAGCAGCATCGCGACGATGGTGTCGCTGATCACCACCGAGGCCGCGTTGTCGTCGCTGAACTGCGGGTTGATCGAGTAGCCGAGTTCCGTGAAGAACTTCTTGGCGGCGTCCAGGTCGTTCACGGGCAGGTTCACGAAGATCATCTGCTGGTACATGCGGGCCTCTCCCGTCCGGGTCGTGCGCGGTGCGTCGCGTTCGGTGGGTAGACCGGCGGCCCGCGCCGGACTCATCGGCGACCGCTGAAATCTTTTTCGGGTCAGGTCAGGGGCAGTGCCGACAGCGCGGCGATCGCCAGGGTGAGCGGGCCGAACAGAACCAGCAGGGCGGCCACGCGGAGGGCGGCGGCGCCGCGCAGCATCGCGGCGGGCGCGCCGAGGCGGAGCAGCGCGGCGATGGTGTCGGCGCGGCACTGGCGGGCCTCCACCGCCGCCGTGAGCAGGGTGGCGAGTGTGGAGCCGGCGACGACGAGCCCGCCGAGAGCGGACAGCGGGCCGAAGGAGGGGGCCGGGCCGGCGCCGTCGTACAGGGCGGTCATGGCGTAGCCGGCGGACGCCACCGCGCAGACCACGCCCAGCGGGCGGCCGATCCGGGCGGCCTCCGTCATGAGGACCCGGCCGGCGAGCAGCCTCAGCGCCCCCGGGCGGGTGGACTGGAGGAGCCGGCCGCACAGGTGGGTGAGGCCGGGGGCGGCCAGGACGAGACCGGTGGCGGTGAGGAGCCAGCCGAGGAGTACGGCGAGGGAGGGGGCGGGGGTGGAGCGGCCGGCGTAGGCCTGCACGGCCAGGCCGGCGGTGACGAGGGCCACGCCCCAGGGGAGGCCGGCCGGGGGCCGGACCTCGGTGTCCGGTGCCGGTGCCGGTGTGGGGGGCTCGGGGTCGGTTGCGGTACCCGGCGCCGGTTCGTCGCCGTCCGCGCCCGCCCTCACCCCCATCGCCCCAGCGGCACGACTGCCCGCGGGATGCGGACCGACTGTCGCCTGTTCCTGCGGGTCCGCTGTGGCCCGTGCCCTGAATCGGCCCGCCGTTCCGAACGTCTCCTTCTTCGGCGAACCCCCGTACGCCCCGAAGCGGCCGAAGCCCCGGCCGGTCCGGGGTGGGGGGATCGGGTCTCTCGGGCGGAGGGCCAGGGCCACCACCGTCGTCGCCGTGGCCGGGAGCAGGCCGAGCAGGGTCAGGGTCGCCGGGACGGGGAGGGAGCGGTCCGCCGCCAGGACGTCCGCCGCCGCGCCGTCGAACGGCATGCCCGTCAGGTCGCCCCGCAGGTGGAGGAAGACCAGCAGCGCCAGCAGCGAGCCCAGGGTGGAGGACAGGGCCGTCGTCAGGGCGGAGACGGCCATGAGGCGGCCCGGGCCCAGGCCCACGGCGGACAGGCCGGGGCGCGGCCGGGTGCCGGGGTCGGTGCGGGCGACCGCGAGCGCGAGGTACACCGTGGCGGCGAGCGGCACCGCGCACCAGGCCAGGCGCAGCGCGCCGGCGCGCGCGTCCTCCGGGTGGTTCAGGGCGTGGCCGAGGCAGGACAGCAGCAGGAAACCGGTGCCCGCCGAGGCCGCCGCCACCAGCAGGCGGCGCAGTTGGACGGCGGGCCGGGCGGCGCGGGTCAGACGGAGAGCGAGCACGCGGCCCGGCCTTCCGTGTCGGGGCTGTCCGGCAGGTGCACGGTGTGCACGCGCCGCCCGTCCAGCAGGGCCACCGTACGGTCGGCGAGGGCGGCGGTCTCGGCGTCGTGCGTGGCGAGGACGACCGTGATGCCGTGCGAGCGGGCCGCCGCGGTGAGCGTGCGCAGGACGTGGGCGCGGTCGGCGCGGTGCAGCGGGGCCGTGGGCTCGTCGGCGAAGAGGACCGTGGGTCCGGGGGCGAGCGCGCGGGCGATGGCGACGCGCTGGCGCTCGGCGTGCTGGAGGTCGCGCGGGCGGCTGCGGGCCTTGTCGCCGACGTCCAGCCGCTCCAGCCACTCCAGCGCGGCCACCTTGGCCCGGCGCCGCCCGGCGCCGCGCAGCATCAGCGGGAGCGCGGCGTTCTCCCAGACGTTCAGCTCGGGGACCAGGACCGGATCGGGGTCGATCCAGCTGAAGCGGTCCCGGCGCAGCCGCTCGCGGGCCATCGGGCCGAGCGTGTGCACGGGGGAGCTGTTGAACCAGACCTCACCGCACCGCACCGGCTCCAGGCCGGACAGACAGCGCAGCAGGGTCGTCTTGCCGCTGCCGCGCGGGCCGCTGACGGCGAGGATCTCGCCCTGCCGTACACCGAGCGAGACCCCGGCGAGTCCGGGGGAGCCGTCGCGGTGGCTGAAGTGCAGGGAGCGTGCCCACAGCACGTCGTTGTCCGGCGGAGCCTCCATGGGCGTACACCTCGGTTCAGATCCGTTTTCCCGTGCCTGTTCCCCCGTCCGGGGGAACGAGGGCTCGGCCGATCGGTCACTGGCACGCTAGGCAGGTCCCGGACGGGAGCCCGGACAGCACACGGCCCCGGGCCGCCGTTCTCACTCGAACGGCGGGCACCGGGGCCGGGTCGGTCGTCCTGTCGGATGATCAGAGCTTGGTCCACGCCTCCGTGAGGGTGGCCCGCAGGATCTGCTCGATCTCGTCGAAGGTCCCCTGGTCGGAGATCAGCGGCGGGGCGAGCTGGACGACGGGGTCGCCGCGGTCGTCGGCACGGCAGTACAGGCCGTTGTCGAACAGCGCCTTGGAGAGGAAGCCGTACAGGACGCGCTCGGTCTCCTCGTCGTTGAAGGACTCCTTGGTGTTCTTGTCCTTCACCAGCTCGATGCCGTAGAAGAAGCCGTTGCCGCGGACGTCGCCGACGATCGGCAGGTCGTGCAGCTTCTGGAGCGTCTGGAGGAAGGCGCCCTCGTTGTCCAGCACGTGCTGCGTGAGGTTCTCGCGCTCGAACAGGTCGAGGTTGGCGAGGCCCACCGCGGCCGACACGGGGTGGCCGCCGAAGGTGTAGCCGTGCAGGAAGGTGTTGTCGCCCTTGTAGAACGGCTCGGCGATGCGGTCGGAGACGATGCACGCGCCGATCGGGGAGTAGCCCGAGGTCATGCCCTTGGCGCAGGTGATCATGTCCGGGACGTAGCCGAACTTGTCGCAGGCGAACATCGTGCCGAGGCGGCCGAAGGCGCAGATGACCTCGTCCGACACGAGCAGCACGTCGTACTGGTCGCAGATCTCGCGCACGCGCTGGAAGTAGCCGGGGGGCGGCGGGAAGCAGCCGCCGGCGTTCTGCACCGGCTCCAGGAACACCGCGGCGACGGTCTCCGGGCCCTCGAAGAGGATCTGCTGCTCGATCTGGTCGGCGGCCCAGCGGCCGAAGGCCTCCGGGTCGTCGCCGTGGATCGGGGCGCGGTAGATGTTGGTGTTCGGCACCTTGTGCGCGCCCGGGACGAGCGGCTCGAACGGAGCCTTCAGGGCCGGCAGACCCGTGATGGACAGGGCGCCCTGCGGGGTGCCGTGGTAGGCGACCGCGCGGGAGATGACCTTGTACTTGGTCGGCTTGCCCTGGAGCTTGAAGTACTGCTTGGCGAGCTTCCATGCGGTCTCGACGGCCTCGCCGCCGCCGGTGGTGAAGAAGACCTTGTTCAGGTCGCCCGGGGCGTAGTCGGCGAGGCGCTCGGCCAGCTCGACGGCCTTGGGGTGGGCGTACGACCACACCGGGAAGAAGGCCAGCTCCTGGGCCTGCTTGAAGGCGGTCTCGGCGAGTTCCGTGCGGCCGTGACCGGCCTGGACCACGAACAGACCCGCGAGACCGTCGAGGTAGCGCTTGCCCTTGTCGTCGTAGATGTAGGTGCCCTCACCCCGGACGATGGTCGGGACGGGGGCGTTCTCGTACGAGGACATGCGGGTGAAGTGCATCCACAGGTGGTCGTACGCGCTGCGGCTGAGGTCCTTGCTGCTCACGGTTATCGGGTCCTCACGGTTATCGGGTTCCCCACATGTAGGTCTGCTTCTTGAGCTTCAGGTAGACGAAGCTCTCGGTGGAGCGCACTCCGGGCAGGGACCGGATGCGTTTGTTGATGACGTCCAGCAGGTGGTCGTCGTCCTCGCAGACGATCTCGGCGAGGATGTCGAACGAGCCCGCGGTCATCACCACGTACTCGACTTCCGACATGTCAGTCAGCGCGTCCGCGATGGACTCGACATCGCCCTCGACGTTGATCCCGACCATCGCCTGCCGGCGGAAGCCCACGGTGAGCGGGTCCGTGACGGCGACGATCTGCATCACGCCCTGGTCCAGCAGCTTCTGCACGCGCTGCCGCACGGCCGCCTCGGACAGGCCCACGGCCTTGCCGATCGCGGCGTACGGCCGGCGGCCGTCCTCCTGGAGCTGCTGAATGATGGCGAGGGAGACGGCGTCCAGCTGGGGACTGCCGCCGTTCCTGGACTCGCGGGACGAGTCCCTCTGGTCTGCGCTTCGACTGGCCACGGCCTCACTGTGCACGACGTCTCGACAGTTTCGCAAGGCCCGATCGATGAAATTCGTTGTTTACGAGACTCGACCTTGCGGATTTCGCAGAAGTGGTCGCGCTGGGGGTGTTGAAAACGTCGGTGCGCCGACTAGGGTGGGTGTCTCAGAGATCGGACAGCTTGAACCAGATCAGGAGGCCGGCAGTGAGCACCGAGCTGCGTCGTCTGCGCAACTACATCGACGGTGAGTTCCGGGACGCCGCCGACGGACGGACCACCGAGGTGGTCAACCCCGCGACGGGCGAGGCGTACGCCACCGCGCCGCTGTCCGGGCAGGCGGACGTGGACGCCGCCATGGAGGCCGCCGCCCGCGCCTTCCCGGGCTGGCGCGACACCACGCCGGCCGAGCGGCAGAAGGCCCTCCTGAAGATCGCCGACGCCTTCGAGGAGCGCGCCGAGGAGCTGATCGCCGCCGAGGTGGAGAACACCGGCAAGCCGGTCGGGCTCACCCGCTCCGAGGAGATCCCGCCGATGGTCGACCAGATCCGCTTCTTCGCGGGCGCGGCCCGGATGCTGGAGGGCCGCTCGGCCGGCGAGTACATGGACGGGATGACCTCGATCATCCGCCGTGAGCCGGTCGGCGTCTGCGCGCAGGTCGCGCCGTGGAACTACCCGATGATGATGGCCGTGTGGAAGTTCGCCCCGGCCATCGCCGCGGGCAACACGGTCGTCCTGAAACCGTCGGACACCACCCCGGCCTCCACCGTCCTGATCGCCGACATCGTCGGCTCGATCCTGCCCAAGGGCGTCTTCAACGTCATCTGCGGCGACCGCGACACCGGCCGCATGATGGTCGAGCACGACATCCCGGCCATGGCCTCCATCACCGGCTCCGTGCGCGCCGGCATGTCCGTCGCCGAGTCCGCCTCCAAGGACCTCAAGCGGGTCCACCTGGAGCTGGGCGGCAAGGCCCCGGTCGTCGTCTTCGAGGACACCGACATCGCCAAGGCCGTCGAGGACATCTCCGTGGCGGGCTTCTTCAACGCCGGCCAGGACTGTACGGCCGCCACCCGCGTCCTCGTCCACGAGTCCATCCACGACGAGTTCGTGGCCGCGCTCGCCAAGGCCGCGTCCGAGACGAAGACCGGCCAGCCGGACGACGAGGACGTGCTGTTCGGCCCGCTGAACAACCCCAACCAGCTCAAGCAGGTCTCCGGCTTCATCGACCGCCTGCCGGCCCACGCCAAGGTCGAGGCGGGCGGCCACCAGGTCGGCGACAAGGGCTACTTCTACGCCCCGACCGTCGTCTCCGGCCTCAAGCAGGACGACGAGATCGTCCAGAACGAGGTCTTCGGCCCGGTCATCACCGTCCAGACCTTCACCGACGAGGACCAGGCCGTCCAGTACGCCAACGGCGTCGAGTACGCCCTCGCGTCCTCGGTGTGGACCAAGGACCACGCCCGCGCGATGCGCATGTCCAAGAAGCTCGACTTCGGCTGCGTGTGGATCAACACCCACATCCCGCTGGTCGCCGAGATGCCGCACGGCGGCTTCAAGAAGTCCGGCTACGGCAAGGACCTGTCGGCGTACGGCTTCGAGGACTACACGCGCATCAAGCACGTGATGACGTCGCTCGACGGCTGACGGTTCCTGCCTGGGCCTGAATGTTCGTTCAGGCGGCGGGACGGCATGCTTCCGGGGTCTTCCAGACTTCTTCCCGCAAGCACCTGCCGTCCCGCCGTTCCTGGCCGGTTCACTTGAGGCCGCTGAGCATGACGCCCCTGATGTAGTACTTCTGGAGCAGCAGGAAGAGGAGCAGGACCGGAAGGATGCTCAGGACGAGGCCGGCCATGACGATGGGCATCGTGCGGGTCGGGTCGACGTAGTCCTGGAGGAGCTGGATGCCGACGGGCAGGGTCATCACGTCCGGGTTGGCGGTCGAGACGAGCAGCGCCCAGATGTACTCGTTCCAGGCGTCGACGAAGGTCAGCAGCCCGAGCGTGACCAGGACCGGTTTGGTCTGCGGCACCACGATCCGCCACCACACGGCGAACTCGCCGGCGCCGTCGATGCGCGCGGCCTCCAGGACCTCGTCCGGGATCGCGACCATGAACTGGCGTGTCAGGAAGATCCCGAAGCCGTTGACGAGGAACGGCATGGCGAGCGCCGCGATGCTGACGGTCAGGCCCGCACCGCCGCGCCCGAACAGGTCGTTGCCGCCCGCCAGCGGCCAGTGCACCAGGATCAGGAAGTGCGGGATGAAGAAGAGGAACGGCGGGAACATCATCGTGGACAGCACGAGGCGGAAGACGAAGTCCCGGCCGGGGAAGCGCAGTTTGGCGAGCGCGTAGCCCGCGAGGGAGGACGTGAGCAGCACCGACCCGGTGATCAGCGCGGTGGCGACGACGCTGTTGCGGAAGAGCACCGGCAGGTCCAACTGGTGGATCGCCGCCCGGTAGTTGGCGAGGTCGAACGCCTGCGGCAGGAAGCGGTACGGCAGTGTGCCGGACTCGCCGGGGCCCTTGAAGGACGTCATCACCATGTCGAGGAACGGCACCACCGTGAGCACGGCGCCGGTCACGACCACGAGGTACGGCAGCCACGGGAAACGGCGACGGCTCACGCGTCCTGCCTCCTTCACGCGTCCTCCCCTTTGCGTCGGAACCACCACAACTGCGCCAGCGTGACCGCGAGAACCACCACGAACAGCACGAAGGCGGCGGCGCTCGCGGTGCCCCAGTCGCCGTAGCTGAAGGCCAGCCGGTACATCTCCAGCGCGGCCACGTTGGTCGTGTCTCCCGGGCCGCCCTTGGTCATCACGATGATCAGCGCGAAGGACTGGAGGCCGGTGAGGAACTGGGTGACGCACACGAACAGCAGGGACGGCCGCAGCAGCGGCAGAGTGATCTTCCAGAAGACGGTGACGGGCCCGGCGCCGTCGAGCGCGGCGGCCTCGTAGTACGACTCGGGGATGGACTTCAGCCCGGCGGTCAGGACGAGGATCGCCGATCCGAGCGACGCCCAGGCCTGGACGACCACCACCGAGGGCAGCGCGGTCTCCGGGTCCGCGAGGAACGCCACCGAGTCGAGCCCGAGGGCGTTGAGGACGCCGTTGACCAGGCCGCCCGGCTCGTACATGTACTTCCAGACGTTGCCGACGGCGACGACGGTCGTGACGATCGGCAGGAAGTACAGGGTGCGCCACAGCCCCTGGAACCGCAGCTTGTCGATGCAGACGGCGACGAGCACGGAGCCCGCGAGGGCGAGGGCCACGGTGCCGAGGGCGAACAGCAGCGTATTGGTGAGGATCGGCGTCAGGAACGTCGATCCGTCGGCGAACAGGCTGGTGAAGTTGTCCAGGCCGACCGGCTCGATGTCGCCGAGGGCGAACCCGGACCAGCGGGACAGCGACAGCAGCAGCGCGAAGCCGAGCGGCAGGATCAGGAAGACCGCGAAGAACAACAGCACCGGCGCCAGGAAGAGGTAGGCGACGACGGTCTGGCGGCGCCGGTGGCGGATGCGGCCGTCGACGGCGGGTCCGACGGCCCGCGCACGGGGCGTCCGTTCGGCCGTCTCCGGCACCAGGGCGTTCACCATGAGCGCGCCACCTCCTGATCGACCTGACGGCGGGTGACGCGCAGCGCCTCCTCGACCGACCGCTGACCGGTCCACAGCGCCTCGATGTTCTTGCGCAGCAGCGACTTGGCCTGCTGCGCGCCCGGCACGTTCGGCTCCGGCACCGCGTAGGCCAGCGCGTCCAGGAACGGGCGCAGGTTCGGATCGCCGGCCCCGCCGCCCCCGCCCCCGCCCAGGAGCGTCCGCATGTCGTCGGCGCGGCCGGTCAGGGAGCCCACCGACACCTGAAGAGCGCTCATCCGGGTCGCCACCACACCCTTCGTGGCGCCCACCTTCTCGGTGTTGAGCCAGCGCAGGAACTCCCAGGCCTCGCGGGGGTGCGCGCTGGCCGTGTTGACGCCGAGCATGAAACCGGTGCAGAGCGTGGCGCGTGCGCGGCCCGCCTCGGGCAGGGGGACCGGCGCGACACCGACGTCGCGGTAGTCCTTGCCCATCAAGGTCTTCAGGCTCCCGGTCCACCAGCCGGCGCTGATCACCATGGCCACCTGCCCGGACGGGAACGCCCGGTAGACGTTCACGCCGGGAGCGCTAGCGCCTCTGGCGACGAGACGGTGCTCCAGGTCGAACACGGCCCGGCCGGCCGGTGAGTCGATGGCGGTGCTCCTGCCGTCCGCCGAGACGAACGTCCCGCCGGCGGCGTTGAGCAGCGCGAGCGTCTGGCCGACGGTGGTGGAGTCGTCGTAGGTCGACAGGCCGAAGCCCTGGACGAGCGTGTTGCCGTACCGGTCCCGCCTGGTGGTGCGGTAGGCCGTCTCCTCCAGCTCCCGCCAGGTGCGCGGCGGGCCGTCGAGGCCGACCTCGCGCAGCAGCCGCTTGTTGTAGTAGAGGGCGTACGTCTGGACCTCGGTGGGGTAGCCGTAGACCCTGCCGCCCACCGACGCGGCGCCGACCGCGGCCGCGCTGTAGCCGCGCCTGATCTCCTCGGCGTGCTCGGCCGGGGCGGGCCGCAGGACGCCGGCCCGGACCAGCTGGCCGTTCCACAGGCAGTACGGGTGGAGGATGTCGGCACCCTGGCCCGCGGCCTGCCGGACCATGAACGTGGTCAGCAGGTCCGTGAACTCCACGGCCTTCGTCCGCACCTTGACCCGGTCGTGCGTGGCGTTCCACTCGTCCACCGGGCCCCGCAGCGCCTCCTTGAGTTCCCCGCTCGCGTAGTGGGAGAGCAGGGTGAGGACGATCGGATCCCCGGGCCGTCCGGTGCCCCGGTGCGGCGCCGCGCAACCGGAGGCGAGCAGCGCCGAGGGGAGCGCGAGCGCGAAGTGACGGCGGCTCAGGCGGGCGGTGCGCGGCGGTGGCTGACGGAGACGGGGGCCGTCGGTGCGGCGGGACGACGTCATCGGGCGGCCTCCCGGCGCAGCACGCGGAACACCCGGGTCGTGCTGAAACCGGCCGCGCGGTACAGCCGGCCCGCCGGGGACCGCTCGCCGGTCCACAGGAACCAGGCGCAGTGCGCGCCGCGCGCCCGCATCCGCTCCAGCACCAGGTGGAGCAGGACCGTGCCGAGCCCGGTGCCGCGCATCTCCTCCAGCACACCGAACGGGCCGAACCGCTCGTCCACCGACGCGTACGCGCCGTGCATCGCCCAGCCGACGAGGCGGCCCGACGGGTCCCGGGCGACGACGATCCGGTCGAGCGGCGTGCCCGCGCTCAGGCACTCCCGGATCGCCCGCGCCCAGTCCGGGTTGAAGTGGCTCCCGGCGAGCGCGACCAGCTCCACCAGGTCGTCGTCGGACGGGGTGGCGAACCGGTGACCCCGCGCGGTCAGTTCGTCCCGGCGGCGCGCGGCCTCGTCCGGGAAGCGATAGCCGACCAGGCCGCGGTCCATCGCCGCCGCCTCGTACAGGGTGTGAAAGCCCAAGGACTCGAGGAGCTTCGCCGCTTCCGGGTACGCCTCGGCGTCCAGGCCGGGAAGGATGTAGTGCGGGGTGTACGAGGAGAAGTCCACCCGGGTGCGGCCGTGGCCGTGCAGCCAGTCGAGGGCGTCGGTCAGCAGCCGGCGGCCGAGGCCGCGCCCACGGGCGGCCGGGTCGACGAAGAAGAACGGGATCCAGCCCTGCTCCGGCTCCAGATCGGTGCCGCTCATCGGCGTCAGACGGCGCACCGCGTAGGCCGCGCCGACGACCCGGTCGCCGTCGACGGCGACCCGGAGCCCCTCCGGATCGAAGTTGGCGTCGAGCAGCACCAGGGAGCGGAAGCGGTCCGCGCTGATGGGGTCGGCCGGCGCGCTCCGCCGCCACGCCTCCACGAGCCGAGGCCCGTCACCCGCGCGAAAGCCACGCGTCCCGGCCCGGGATGTCGTCGTGTGGTCGGTCATCGACGGGGGTGTCCTTCCCTACGCGGGTGCGGGTGCGGGCGCGGATCGCTGACGGCGTCGGACGTCACCGGCGGCCCTGCGCAGGTCCGGGGGCGGGGCGTACGGCGTCGGTCGCGGTCTCAGGGGTAGAGCAGCACGTCGGCGCCGGCCCAGCGGGCGGGCGGTGCCGGTGGTTCGCACAGCGGCAGCGGGTCGTCGCCCGCGTCGACGGCGTGCCGCAACCGGTCGGACCCCCACAGCAGGTCGATGAAGGGACGGTGGCCGGTCTCCCCGGTACCCTCCGCGCCACCGTCCGAGGTGTGCCAGGCGAAGTCGTCCGGGTACAGCCGCCGTAGCGTGGCGAGCATCGCGACGGCGGTGCGCACGGGAGCGAACGCCGTGCGGTCGGTGATGTGGAGCTGGACCCCGCGCAGCGGCCGTCCGGCGTGTTTGTGGAAGGTCGGTACGTACCGCAGGTCACGGAAGTGCACTCCCGGCAGGGCGAGTTCGGCGAGCGCGGGTGCGAACCGCGCGTCGATGTACGGTGCCCCGACGATCTCGAAGGGCTGCGTGGTGCCCCGGCCCTCGGAGAGATTCGTCCCCTCGAACAGGCAGGTGCCGGGGTAGACGGTGGCCGTGGCGGGGGTCGGGATGTTCGGCGAGGGCGCGATCCACGGCAGACCGGTGGCCGCCGCGTCCAGGGCGCGCCGCCAGCCGGCCACCTCGATCACCGTCAAGTCGACTGCCGCTCCCGCGGCTTGGGGCACGGCGGAGGCGTTGAGGTGCCGGGCGAGTTCGCCGCAGGTCAGGCCGTGCCGGACGGGTGTCGGGGCGCGCCCGACGAAGCTGGCCCACGCCGGGTCGAGCAGCGGGCCCTCGCTGACGAGCCCGCCGAGCGGATTCGGCCGGTCGGCGACCACGAACCGTACGCCCGTTCGGGCCGCCGAGACCATCAGGTCGAACATCGTCCAGACGTAGGTGTAGAACCTGGCCCCGACGTCCTGGAGGTCGAACACCAGGGCGTCGACGCCGGCTTCGAGCAGCACTGTGTCGAGGCGTTCGCCGTCGCACCGGTAGGTGTCGTGGACCGGCAGGCCGCTGGCGGGGTCCGTCCGGGCGGCCTCGCTCTCGCCGGCCTGGCCGGTCCCGTGCAGCCCGTGCTCGGGACCGAACAGGGCGACCAGCGGCACGCCCGCCGAGAGCAGCGCGGGAGCGGCGGGGCGCAGGTCGGGGAGGACGCCGGTGTGGTTGGTCACCAGCCCCAGCCGTCCCGGCCCGGCGAGTCCGGGCGACGCGCGCAGTCGTGCGATCCCGGTCGTCACCGCGACGCGGTCGTCCGTGCTCATCCGTTGCCCCGTCTGCCGGTGACGTCTCGAAGGGTGGGGCGAAATTTACTGGTACGCCCGGGAATTTTGCAATCATTCAGCGCGGTTCGCGCCGAAGCTGCTGTTCGCCCGAAAGCAGCGGTTCGCGGCGAATAGTTCCGTGGGATTCCCGTGGTGGGATCTCCGTGATGTCCACGGCCCGATCAGGTAGCGTCGGCCCCCACCGACAGCATGGACATCACCTCATGACCACCGCGATCGTCGTCGGCGGCGGGCCCAACGGACTGACCGCCGCCGCGCTCCTGGCCCGGGCCGGGCTGGACGTCACCCTCCTGGAGGCCGCCGACGAGGTCGGTGGCGGCACCCGCAGCCAGGAGGCGCTCCTGCCCGGCCTGCTGCACGACCACTGCTCGGCCGTCCACTCCATGACCGTCACCTCGCCCGCGCACAAGGCGCTGGACCTCGCACGCCACGGGTTGCGCTGGCGACTGCCGGACATCGACTGCGTCCATCCCCTGGACGACGGTACGGCGGGGGTGCTGGTGCGCTCGGTCCCGGACACCGCCCGCATGCTGGGCCCCGACGGCTCCCGCTACCGGCGCCTGCTGGAGCCCTCCGTGCGCCGGTGGGACGCACTGAGCGAAGACGTGATGGGCCCCTTGCTGCGCATCCCCTCCCATCCCTTGCTCCTCGTCCGCTTCGGCCTTCCCACCACCCTGCCCGCCACCGTTCTCGCCCGCCTCTTCTCCACCCCTCGGGGCCGGGCCCTGTGGGCCGGAGTCGCGGCGCACTCGTTCCGGCCGCTGTCCGACCCGCTCGGCTCGGCCATCGGGCTGGGCATCCTCGTCGCCGGCCACGCCTCCGGATGGGCCGTCGCGGAAGGCGGCTCCCAGGCCGTCGCCCGCAGCCTGGAACAGGCACTCCGCGTACACGGGGGCCGCGTCCGGACCGGCGTCCGCATCACCCACCACGCCCAGATCCCGCCCGCCGACGTCACCCTGCTCGACCTCGACCCCGCGCAGATCGCCCGTGTCTACGGCGACCGGCTGCCCACCCGTGTGCGCCGCGCCTACCAGCGCTTCCGGCGCGGCCCCGCCGCCTTCAAGGTGGACCTGGCCGTCGAACAGGGCGTGCCGTGGACGAACGAACACGCCCGGCGCTCCGGCTTCGTGCACCTCGGCGGCACGCTCGCCGAGATCGCACAGGCGGCGAGGGACGTGAACGAGGGCCGTATGTCCGAGCGCCCCTTCGTCCTGGTCGCCCAGCAGTACCTGGCCGACCCCGGCCGGTCCGTCGGCGACGTCCACCCCGTGTGGGCCTACGCCCATGTCCCCTACGGCTACGACGGCGACGCCACCGAAGCCGTCCTCGATCAGCTCGAACGCTTCGCCCCCGGCACCCGGGACCGCGTCGTCGGCCTGCGCACCACCTCACCGGCCGATTTCGCCGCCGCCAACCCCAACTTCGCCGGCGGCGACATCCTCACCGGGGCCAGGACCGTCCCCCAGCTCCTCTTCGGCCCACGCCCCGCCCTCGACCCCTACTCCACCGCCCTGCCGGGCGTCTTCTCCTGCTCCGCCGCCACCCCGCCGGGCCCCGGCGCCCACGGCATGTGCGGCGCCGGGGCGGCGGCCTCGGCCCTGCGCCGCCTCGGTGGGACGCCGGACTGGTGACGTGGGCGGGCGAGTTCCGCGCGTCAGTCGCCCAGTGCCCGGCTCACCGTCGCCGCCGCCTGCCGTACGGCGGGTTCCAGCCGGTCGGGGCGGGCGGTCGTCGGAGCGGTCACGGACACGGCCGCCACGGCGGCGCCGTTGCGGAACACCGGGGCCGCGAGGGCGAGTTCGCCCAGGCGGTACTCCTGGTGCGCCTGCGCCAGCCCGGTCGAGCGGACCCGCGCCAGCTGGGCGCCGAGCGCGCCGGGGGCGGTGACGGTGTACGGGGTGTAGCGGACGGCGCTCGGCGGCGGGCCGGTGTCGGCGCGGGCGCCGGGTGCGGCGATCCGGCTGTGCGCGCCGCCGTCGTTGTACTCGTACGCGTCCCCGTACCCACTGCCGAACCCGTACCCGCCCCCGTACGCCAGCAGCACCTTGCCCGCCGCCGTGGCGTGCAGCGGCAGCCGTTCGCCGGTGACCAGGCAGAGGGCCGTGCCGTCGGCCGGGATCGCCACGTCGGCGTGGGCGGCGGTGCGGGTGGTGAGGGTGCGCAGGACCGGCAGGGCCGTGGCGAGGAGTCCACGGGGGCAGGGCGCGGCGGCGCCGAGGGTGCGGATACGGGTGCCGAGGCGGTAGGAACCGTCGGCCGCCCGTTCCAGTCCGCCCCAGGCCACCAGTTCCCGCACCATGCGCAGCGCGGTCGGCACGGGCAGCCCCGTGCGGCGGGCGATGTCCGTCAGGCGCAGGGTGTCCGGGGCGTCCGCGAACGCGTCCAGCACGGAGAGGACCCGCCCGGCCACGCTCTCGGTCATCCGTTCCTCCGTGTCCGTCGCCCGCGTTTTCGCTCAGTGAAACCCGGGCGTTGTCGCCGCACGGCCCGGCCCGTCAGGGTCAACGCATGACTCTCGGCCTCTCTTCCGACCAGTTGCTGTCCACCACCCGCGCCGTCCGCCACCGCCTCGACCTCACCCGGCCGGTGCCGCGCCGGCTGCTGGAGGAATGCGTCGACCTGGCGGTCCAGGCGCCGACCGGACGCAACCGGCAGCGCTGGCACTTCGTCATCGTCACCGACCCGGACCGGCGGGCCGCCCTGGCGGACGTGTGGCGGGCCGGCGTGAGCACGCCCGGCGCCAGTGAGCCGCTGCCGGAACGGGATGTGCGTCGCGCGAGCGTGGCCCGGATGGACCGGGTCTACTCCGGCGCCGCGCACCTCTACGAGCACCTCCACGAGGTCCCGGCGCTCGTCGTCCCGTGCGTGGAGGGCCGTACCGACCACGCGCCCGTGCTGCGCCAGGCCGGCACCTGGGGGTCGATCCTCCCGGCCGTGTGGAGCTTCATGCTCGCCGCCCGCGCCCGGGGCCTCGGCACCTGCTGGACCACCGGGAACCTCGTCCACGAGCGGGAGTCGGCCCGGGTGCTCGGCATCCCGTACGAGGACGTCATGCAGGCCGCGCTCATCCCCGTCGCGTACACCCTCGGCACCGACTTCCGGCCGGCCGGCCGCATTTCGCGGGAGCGGGTGCTCCACTGGGAAGAGTTTTGAACATGTTCAATTCCAGGCGTACGCTGCTGCCATGAGCGACAGAGCCGCCCTGCTCAAGGGCATCCGCGTCTGGTTGGCCCTCTTTGTCGTGTGCCTCGCCCTCAGTGGGGCGACCGCCTTCCCACTGGTGCACGAACTGCACTGGACCGAGAGCGCGTTGCGCGCGCTGTCCGTGCCGGAGCACCTGCCCGGGCTGATGGCGTGGATCTCCCGGGTGCGCGACGGGCTGGACACCGTCGACGCCGACTACCCGTTCGTCCTGTACGGCACCGACTGGCTGGCCTTCGCCCACCTCGTCATCGCGGTCGCGTTCTACGGGCCGTACCGCGACCCCGTCCGCAACATCTGGGTGGTCGAGTTCGGGATGATCGCCTGTGCCGGGATCATCCCGCTCGCCCTCGTCTGCGGACCCGTCCGCAGCATCCCCTTCTGGTGGAGCGTCATCGACATGTCGTTCGGGATCTTCGGGGTCGTCCCGCTGTACGTCGTACGGAAGAAGATCAAGCGACTGGAGGCGCTCGGCGTACCGTCCGCGACCCCGGCCGCCGTCAGCGGTTGAACGCCGGGAACGCGAAGCGCTGGGCGACGGCCAGGCCGTCGCCCTTCGCGTCCGTGGAGTTGACCGAGTAGACCAGCGTGCGGGACAGGTCACGGGTCGCGGCGATCACCGTCGCGTACCCGGGGCGCGAACCCGTCTTGCCCCAGATCACCTTGCCGTTCACCTCGAACCGCTCCAGCCCCGCGCCGTACCGCGCCCCGGGCACGTCCGGCAGCGTGAACATCTCCTTCAGCTGCGGCTCCGGCACCACCCGGCCCCGGAACAGCCCGACCAGCAGCCGCTCCAGATCGGCGGTCGTGGAGATCATGTCGCCGGCCGCGAACCGGTCGGACATGTTCCAGTCGGTCACGTCGACCAGCTTGCCGTCGATCCAGTCGTAGCCACGGTTGTGCGGCCCGTGGATCCGCGGGTCCGCGCCGACCGGGAAGGAGCTGTGCCGCATGCCGAGCGGCCGGAAGACGCGCACCGCGGCCTGGTGCGCGTACGAGTCGCCGGTCACCTTCTCGATCAGCATGCCGAGCACGGTGTAGTGGATGTTGCCGTAACTCTGCTGCGTCCCCGGCGCGTACGCCGGACCCTCCGCCACAGCGCCCGCCACGACCTGCCGGGGCGTCAGCGTCTCGAAGCGGTGCGGATAACCCTCCTCCACCGTGTCACCGAGGGACGGGCCCGGGCGCAGGCCGCTGGTGAAGTTCAGCAACTGCCGTACGGTGATCGGCGCGAAGTCCTCGGTGAGCAGCCCCGGCAGATACCGCTGCACGGTCCCGTCGAGGTCGATCCGGCCCTCGGCGGCCAGTTGCAGCACGATCGACGCGGTCACCACCTTCGTCACCGAACCGGCCCGGAAGCGCGCGTTCTCCAGGGCAGGCGCCCCGGTGCGGACGTCCCGCACCCCGGCCGTCCCGCACCAGGTCCCGTCGCCGCCGACGCGGAGCAGCGCGGCGGTGGCGTCGTGGTCGGGCAGCCCGGCGACGGCCGCGGCGAGGGCGTCGGCGTCGGGACCGGTCGTGGCGGGGGCGGACGCCGGCGAGCCGGACTTCGAGGGCGCGGGCGCGGACGCGGCGAGGGCGGGCGCGGCCAGCGGGCCGGCGACCACCGCGGTGACAAGGGCGGCGGCCAGGAGGGCGGAACGGCTGGTGCGGCGCATGCGGGACTCCTTGAGGGGGTCGGGCGTCGGGCATCGGAAGACGGTGCGTGATCATCCTCAGACGCCGGGCCGGGACGCGAATCCTCACCGAGGAGGGCGTACGACCCTTGCTCGCCCCCGATCAACCAACCGCCCCTCTAGGGGAGTTGCCCGGGATCACCCCTACGGGCGGGCCCCGCGCCGGTGTAGTGCTCCTGCGCGGCCATCACCTCGTCGCCGTGCTCGAACGCCCAGGCGCCGAACGCGTCGATCGGCGCGAGCAACGTCCGGCCCAGCGAGGTGAGTTCATACTCCACGCGGGGTGGCGAGCCGCCGTGGGCCCGCCGCTCCACCAGACCGTTGAACTCCAGCCGCCGCAGGGTCTCGGTCAGTACCTTGGGACTGATCCCACCGATCCGCTCGCGCAGGGCGACCGGTCTTCGGGACCCCTCCCTGAGGGCCCACAGCACCACCGAGTTCCAGGTGTTGGCGAGCAGGTCGAAGGCGAGCCGGGCCCGGCAGTCGGCGAGGAAGGCATGGTCGTCGGTCACGTACCGAATGGTGCCCGAGCGGCCTCCTACTGTCCTGTGCGTATCCGACACACCCGTTGGGGGAGGACGTTGTGCGCATAGGGATTCTCGGTAGGGGCTCGATGGCTCGGGCGCTGGGCGAACAGTGGGAGCGGGCCGGGCACGAGGTGGTCGCGGCCGGCCGGTCGCGCGGCGACCTGCGGGGGGCGGCGGAGCACGGCAGCGACGCGGTGCTGCTGGCCGTGCCCCACGCGGCGGCCGTGGACGTGGTCACCGGGCTCCAGGACGCCCTGCGCGGACGGGTGGTAATCGACTGCACCAACCCGGTGGGCCCCGGCTTCGCCCTGCTCACGGCCGGTGGCCCGGCGGCGGCCGAGCGCATCGCCGCCGCCGCGCCGACGGCCCGCGTGGTCAAGGCGTTCAACCTGTGCCACGAGAGCGTCTGGCGGCTGACCCCGCCCGTCTTCGCCGGCCGCCCGCTCGCGGTCCCGCTGTGCGGGGACGACGAGGCCGCGCTCACGGTCGTACGACGGCTCGTGCGCGACCTGGGCTGTGTGCCGCTGCACGCCGGCGGACTGGACCGCGCCGGGCTGCTGGAGGCGACGGCCGCGCTGCTGATCCGCCTGTGGGTGGCCGAGGGCGCGGACGCCCAGGCGATCGCGCCCCCGCTGGAGTTCTCCGGGGCCTAGGCCGCTGAGCGCAGGGTGTGCAGGACGTCGATCCGGTTCGTCGTGATCGAGTCGACGCCCAGGTCCAGCAGGCGGCTCATGGAACGGCGGGTGTCCGGGGTCCAGACGGACAGCAGCAGGCCGTCGTGGTGGACGCGGGCCGCCAGTTCCCGGCTGACCAGTGAGAAGCGGTAGTTGAGCCAGCGCGGGCGGATCGCGGCCAGCAGCGCGGGCCGGGGCGGCGCCAGGGTCGTCCAGGTCAGGGCGATCTCGGCGGCCGGGTCGGCGGCGCGGACGGCGAGCATCGCCTCGGCGTGCGCGCTGTAGTAGACGCGGTCCCCGGCTCCGCACTGCCGGACCACGTCCAGGGTCCGCGCGACCGTGCGGCGGCCGACCGGCCCGCACAGGTCCACCATCACCCTGCTGTCACCGGTCGCGGTCAGCGCCTCCGCCAGCGTCGGCACACCGCCCGCCGTGAGCCCGCGCAGCTCCTCGGCGGACAGCGCGCCCAGCGGCCGGTCGACCTCCCACAGCCGCCGCAGCGTGTCGTCGTGCAGCAGCACCGGAACGCCGTCCCGGGTGAGCCGTACGTCGACCTCGACGGCGTCCGCGCCCTGGCCGAGCGCGGACCGCAGTGAGTCGAGGGTGTTCTCGCGGAAACGGTAGGGGTCGCCGCGGTGGGCCACGGCGGTCAGCGTCTGCATGGCCCCATTGTGGCCGGTGTCAGGAGGCCGGCCAGGCGGCGGTGTACGTGTCGATCTCCGCCGCGATCCGCGCCTTGCCGGCCGCGTCCAGGAAGGAGGCCTCCACGGCGTTCTTCGCCAGGTCGGCCAGGCCCCGCTCGTCCAGGTCGAGGAGCCGGGCGGCCACCGCGTACTCGTTGTTCAGGTCGGTGCCGAACATCGGCGGGTCGTCGGAGTTGATCGTGACCAGCACCCCGGCCCGTGCGAACTCCTTGATCGGGTGCTCCTCCAGCGCGCGGACCGCGCGGGTGGCGATGTTGGAGGTCGGGCACACCTCCAGCGGGACGCGGTGCTCGGCGAGGTGGGCGAGCAGCTTCGGGTCCCGCGCCGAACTGGTGCCGTGGCCGATCCGTTCGGCGCGCAGCTCGGTCAGCGCGTCCCACACGGTCTCCGGGCCGGTCGTCTCCCCGGCGTGCGGGACGGAGCGCAGTCCGGCGGCGATGGCCCGGTCGAAGTACGGCTTGAACTGCGGCCGGGGCACGCCGATCTCCGGTCCGCCGAGCCCGAACGACACCAAGCCCTCCGGGCGGAACCGGTCGTCGGTGGCCAGCCGCACCGTCTCCTCGGCCGACTCCAGACCGGCCTCGCCGGGAATGTCGAAGCACCAGCGCAGTACGGTCCCGAACTCGGCCTCGGCGGCCTTCCGGGCGTCCTCTATCGCGTCCATGAACGCCCGCGCGTCGATGCCGCGCCGGGTGGAGGAGAACGGGGTGATCGTCAGCTCGGCGTACCGCACCTGCTGCCGGGCCATGTCACGGGCCACCTCGTAGGTGAGCAGCCGGACGTCCTCCGGGGTGCGGATGAGATCCACGACCGACAGGTACACCTCGATGAAGTGCGCGAAGTCGGTGAACGTGAAGTAGTCGACCAGGGCCTCGGGGTCGCTGGGGACCTTGGAGTCGGGGTGGCGGGCGGCCAGTTCCGAGACGATGCGGGGGGAGGCGGAGCCGACGTGGTGGACGTGCAGTTCCGCCTTCGGCAGCCCGGCGATGAAGGCGCGCAGGTCGCGGTCGGCGGTGCCGGTGGCGGGTACGGAGCTGTCGGTCAAGGGGTCCTCCCCGGGACGGGCGCCCGCGGCACGTTGTCCGTGGCACACGTCGTGCGTCTGACGTGGTCCGTGGTGCGGGCGCGGTGATCGGCTGATCGGGTTGCGCGGCATCATCGTAGGCCCCGGGCCGCGGGCGCCCGCGCTGGCCGTAGCATGACGGGACGTCCAGCAGAGGGGTTCGCCGACCATGTCCGACGAGGTGCCGCAGTCCGCGCCGGGGGAACAGACCGCCTGGCACCACTCCGGGATACCCCGGGTCTCCCTGGACAAGGAGCCGGATCGGACGGCACCGGCCGCCCCGGGCGCGGATGCCGGGCGGGTCCAGGACGCCGTCCCGGCCCCCGGCTCCGTCCACGACCAGCAGACGGTGACATCGCTGCCGACGTCCCCGGGCCCGGCCGCGCCCACCGACACACCATGGGCCGGCCCAGCCGACGGCTCCGCACCTGCGGAATGGGCGAGCCCAGCCGACGGCTCCGCACCTGCGGAATGGGCGAGCCCAGCCGACGGCTCCGCATCTGCTGCCCAGACCCCTCAGCCGGCCCCCTTCGCATCCCCGTCCGCCGCGTCGGGGCCGACGCCCTTCGCACCTCCGGCCCCCGCCTCGGCGTCGAGCCCGTTCGCACCCCCGTCTGCCGCGTCGGGGTCGAGCCCGTTCGCACCCCCGTCTGCCGCGTCGGGGTCGAGCCCGTTCGCACCCCCGTCTGCCGCGTCGGAGTCGAACCCGTTCGCACCCCCGGCCCCCGCACCGCAGCCGAACCCCTACGCGCCTCCCGCGCCCCCGGCGAACCCCTTCGCGCCGCCGGCGTCCGCCGCCGCGCCGCACGGGGGAGCGGAGCCGGTGCCCCCGCCGCCCATCGCTCCCGACGGCCCCGGTCAGGTGCCGTACGGCTACCCGGGGGCCACGTCGGCGTACGGCTACCCGGGTCCGCAGCAGGCCCCGTACGGCGGTGTCGCCCCCTATACCACCGCCCACGGCTACGCCTGGCCCGGAATGCAGCCGCCCCCGAGCAACGGCATGGGTACGGCCTCGCTGGTGCTGGGGATCATCTCGGCGGTCGGCTTCATCATGTGGCCGATCGCCCTGGTGCTGGGCATCCTGGCCCTGATCTTCGGCGGGCTGGGCCGGGGCAAGGCCAACCGAGGTGAAGCGACGAACCCGGGCGTGGCCCTGGCCGGCATCATCTGCGGAGCCGCAGGGATCGTCCTGGTGCTGGGCCTGTTCGCGCTGCTCATCGCGGTGGACGCCTGACGAGCCGACCGATCCCGACCGCCCTGTCCGAGGCCGGCCGACAAGACCGACCGAAGGGGCTCGCCCAGCCACTGAGCCACCGACGCTGGCACCGGCACGGCGCTGGCACCGGCACGGCGCTGGCACCGGCACGGCGCTGGCACCGGCACGGTCCGCGGCAGTCGGCGACGGCCCTCGAGCCCAACGGCGGCGATCCGACGGCGGCAGCCGGTCGCGGCAACCTGACGCCGGCTCCCCCCCCTCGGGGGCGACGGCCGCGAGCCGAACAGGGCCAACCTGATGGCGGCAATCCGGCGGCAGCCTGACGGCGGCAACCTGACGCCGCAGCCTGATTGCGGCAGCCCGACGCAGGCTCGCCGCCCCAA
>NZ_JBVHWM010000018.1:0-97440 GCF_055564375.1 Streptomyces sp. NPDC029138 | reverse complement strand
CAGCCTGATTGCGGCAGCCCGACGCAGGCTCGCCGCCCCCAGGGGCGACGGCCGCGAGCCGAGTGGGGCCAACCTGATGGCGGCAATCCGGCGGCAGCCTGACGGCGGCAACCTGACGCCGCAGCCTGATTGCGGCAGCCCGACGCAGGCTCGCCGCCCCCAGGGGCGACGGCCGCGAGCCGAGTGGGGCCAACCTGATGGCGGCAATCCGGCGGCGGCCTGACGGCGGCAACCTAACGCCGCAGCCCGGTCGCGGCGACCCGACGCAGGCTCCCCGCCCCAGGGCGACAGCCGCGAGGCAATAGCGGCAACCCGACGGCGGACACCCCAGCGCCGGCGCTCGGAACCCCGAGTCCGACCCCCGAGTCCGACCCCGCATCCGACCCCCAGCAACCCGCCGCAGGCACCCCCACCCCGCAGGCAAACCCACCCCGGCACCCCCACCCCACGGGCACCCCCACCCCGGCAACCGCCCCCCGCCCAGCCCCGCAGGGCTACGCCCCCGCCCCCGCCAAGCGTTCCCGGGTCTCCATCAGTGCGAAGCCCAGCAGGTTCAGGCCCCGCCATCGTTGCGGGTCCGAGGCCGCCTCGTCGTCCGCGGCCAGGCCGATGCCCCATATCCGGTCCACGGGGCTCGCCTCCACCAGCACCCGCTCCCCGGTCCCCAACAGGAACATCCCGAGGTCGTCGTCGGCGGCGAACTTGTGCACGTTGCCCTCGACCACCAGCCGGAAGCGTTCCCGCGCCCACACCGCCTCGTCGAAGTCCCGGACCAGCCGGCCCGCCTTCTTCGCCTCGGCGGGATGCTCCGCGGCCAGCACCCGGCGCTCCGCCTCCGCGTCCCCGAACAGCCGGGCCTTGCCCGCCATCATCCAGTGCTCTGCCGTCGCGTACCGCACGCCGTCCACCACGAACGGTGACGGCCACCACTGGCTCAGACAGCTCGGGCCGATCCGGCCGTCCGGCTGCGGCCGGTGCCCCCAGAAGTGCAGATACCTGATCCGGGACCCCGCCCGGACTTCCCTGATCAGGGCGTCCAGCCCGTCGACCTTCCCCATGCACGCGAGTGTGGCACGCACCACTGACACTCCGTCCGCCCTTTTCAGCCCCGACTCGACACCTGGTCGACAGATTCCGTCGCGTAACCAAAAGGCAACAACGGAATCACTTGTTGGCGTCCTGTCCCTCTGTCAGGATCGGCACTCAAATCGAGCTGGAGCTACGCCCCCCGCCCCTCGGGACGGGCGCACGGCGGAGGAGAGCGACATGCACAACCCGGGCACCGCCACCCCGGAACGATTCCCCGCACAGGACCGCTTCGCGGACGGCGCGCAGTTCATCGCCGGCCGGCCCGCAAAGGGAACCTCGGGTCGTACCCACTCCGTGGTCGACCCGGCCACCGGCGCCGAGGTGTACACGTACGAGCTGGCCGGCACCGACGACGTCGACGCGGCCGTCGCCGCCGCGCGCGCGGCCTTCCCCGGCTGGGCCGCCGCCACCCCGGGCGAGCGCTCGGACGCGCTGCACCGGTTCGCCGCCGTGCTCGCCGACCGCGCCGAGGAGTTCGCCCGCGCGGAGTCCCTCCAGTGCGGCAAGCCGCTCAAGCTCACCCGTGAGTTCGACGTACCGGGGACGATCGACAACACCGCGTTCTTCGCGGGCGCGGCCCGGCATCTCCAGGGGCAGTCCGCCGGTGAGTACTCCGGCGACCACACGTCGTACATCCGGCGCGAGCCCATCGGTGTCGTCGGCTCCATCGCACCCTGGAACTACCCGCTCCAGATGGCCGCCTGGAAGATCCTCCCGGCCATCGCCGCCGGCAACACCATCGTGCTGAAGCCCGCCGAGCTGACCCCGCTGACCTCGCTGCTCTTCGCCCGGGCCGCCACGGACGCGGGCATCCCGGACGGGGTGATCAACATCGTCACCGGGACCGGGAAGGAGGCCGGTGAGCATCTGGTCGGGCACCCCGACGTGGCCATGACCTCCTTCACCGGCTCCACCGCCGTCGGCAAGCGCGTCGCCGAGATCGCCACCGCCACCGTCAAGCGGCTGCATCTGGAGCTGGGCGGCAAGGCGCCCTTCGTCGTCTTCGACGACGCCGACCTGGAGGCCGCCGTGCACGGCGCGGTCGCCGGCGCGCTCATCAACACCGGGCAGGACTGCACGGCCGCCACGCGCGCGTACGTGCAGCGCCCGCTGTACGAGGCGTTCGTGGAGCGGACGGCCGCGCTGATGGAGACCGTGCGGCTCGGCGACCCGTTCGCGCCCGGCACCGACCTCGGCCCGCTGATCTCGCACGTCCAGCGCGACCGGGTCGCCGCCTTCGTGGACCGCGCGCGTGCCTACGCGCGCGTGGTGACCGGCGGCGAGGCCCCCCAGGGCGACCTGAAGGACGGCGCCTACTACCGGCCCACCCTGATCGCCGACGCGGCCCAGGACAGCGAGATCGTCCAGTCGGAGATCTTCGGTCCGGTACTGGTCGTACTGTCGTTCGACAGTGATGATGAGGGCATCCGGCTGGCCAACGACACCCCGTACGGCCTCGCCGCCTCCGCGTGGAGCAGCGACGTCTACCGCGCGAACCGGGCCACCCGCGAGATCAAGGCGGGCTGTGTCTGGATCAACGACCACATCCCGATCATCAGCGAGATGCCGCACGGCGGCTACAAGGCCTCCGGCTTCGGCAAGGACATGTCGGCGTACTCCTTCGAGGAATACACGCAGGTCAAGCACGTAATGTTCGACAACACCGCGGTCGCCAGGAAGGACTGGCACCGCACGATCTTCGGGGACCGCTAGCGACGACCAGGCCACCGACCAGGCCGATCCTCCCGAAAGGGCACCACGCGCATGGAGCAGTACGAGCCCGACCGCCTCACCCCGCCCCAAGTGGCCGCCATGCGGCGCAGCCTCCGTAACGGCAGGGCCGCCCTGACCCGCCGGTCGCTGCTGCGGGCGTCCGCGGGCGGCGCGCTCGCCGCCGGCGGCCTCGGGGCGCTGAGCGGCTGCGGGATCCCCGCGGCGGGCAAGACCCAGGGCGGCACCTCCGCCCAGGACCACTCGGCCGCGGAGAAGGTGGTGAACTTCTCCAACTGGACCGAGTACATCGACGTCGACGACAGCGGCAAGCACCACCCCACCCTGGAGACCTTCCACCGCCGGACCGGGATCACGGTCCGGTACACCGAGGACATCAACGACAACAACGAGTTCTTCGGCAAGATCAAGCCTCAGCTCGCCGCGGGCCAGGACACCGGCCGCGACATCATCGTCCTCACCGACTGGCTGGCCGCCCGGCTCATCCGCCTCGGCTGGGTGCAGAAACTCGACCCGTCCAACCTTCCGCACGCCTACACGAACCTCTCGGCCCAGTTCCGCAACCCGGACTGGGACCCCGGGCGGGCGTACTCGTACCCCTGGCAGGGCATCTCCACCGTGATCGCCTACAACAAGAAGGCGCTCGACGGCATCGAGGTGAAGTCGGTCTCCGACCTGCTCGACAACCCGAAGCTCAAGGGGCGGGTGGGCTTCCTGTCGGAGATGCGGGACTCCATCGGCATGACCCTGCTGGACATGGGCAAGGACCCGGCGAAGTTCACCGACGACGACTTCGACGCGGTGATCGCCCGCCTCCAGAAGGCCGTCGACAAGGGCCAGATCCGCCGCTTCACCGGCAACGACTACACCTCCGACCTGACCAAGGGCGACTTCGCGGCCTGCGTCGCCTGGGCCGGGGACGTGGTCCAGCTCAAGGCGGACAGCCCGGACGTCGACTTCGTCATCCCCGACAGCGGCTACATGACGTCGACCGACAACATGTGCGTCCCGAACAGGGCGCGGCACAAGACGAACGCCGAGCGGCTCATGGACTTCTACTACGAGCCCGAGCAGGCCGCCGCGCTCGCCGCCTACATCAACTACGTCACGCCGGTCGACGGGGTGAAGCCCTACCTTTCCAAGATCGACAAGGGCGCGGCGGACAACCCGCTGATCGTCCCCGACAAGGCCATGCAGGCGAAGTCCCACGCCTTCCGCTCCCTGAGCCAGAAGGAAGAGACGGCCTACGAAGGTAAGTTCGCGAAGCTCACAGGGGCGTGACGAGGATGAAGACGACAGACAACAGCGGCGACGTCCGCCTCTCCGGCATCTCCAAGACCTACGGCTCCTTCACCGCCGTGCATCCGCTGGACCTGACCGTGCCCGAGGGCTCCTTCTTCGCCCTGCTCGGCGCCTCCGGCTGCGGCAAGACCACCACCCTGCGCATGATCGCCGGCCTGGAGGAGCCCACGACGGGCACGGTCCGGCTCGGCGACCAGGACGTCACGCACCTGCCGCCGTACAAGCGGCCGGTGAACACGGTCTTCCAGTCCTACGCCCTCTTCCCGCACCTCGACATCTTCGAGAACGTCGCCTTCGGTCTGCGCCGGCGCGGCATCAAGAGCGTGAAGAAGCAGGTGGAGGACATGCTGGAGCTGGTCCAGCTGGGCGAGCAGGCGCGCAAGAAGCCGCACCAGCTCTCCGGCGGCCAGCAGCAGCGCGTCGCCGTGGCCCGCGCGCTGATCAACCACCCCAAGGTGCTCCTGCTGGACGAGCCGCTCGGCGCCCTGGACCTGAAGCTGCGCCGCCAGATGCAGCTGGAGCTGAAGCGCATCCAGACCGAGGTCGGCATCACGTTCATCCACGTCACGCACGACCAGGAGGAGGCCATGACCATGGCCGACACGGTCGCCGTGATGAACGCGGGCCGGGTCGAGCAGCTCGGCTCGCCGGCCGACCTGTACGAGAACCCGCAGAGCACCTTCGTCGCGAACTTCCTCGGCACCTCCAACCTCATCGAGGCCGAGGTCGACACGAAGAACGGCGACGACATCGTGCTCAAGGCGGGCGGCGGCAAGCTGGTGCTGCCCGAGGCGCGCTGTTCCGCCCCGACGACGGCCGGCGGCAAGGTGCTGGTCGGCATCCGGCCCGAGAAGATCTCCCTCACGCACGCCGACGACGCGGGGGAGATCCCTCAGGGCCGCAACCGCCTCACCGGCAAGATCGCCGACGCCAGCTTCATCGGCGTCTCCACGCAGTACGTCATCGACAGCCCCGTCTGCGACGAGCTGGCGGTGTACGTGCAGAACGTCGAGCGCGACGGCCGGCTCGTCCCCGGCGCCGACGTGGTCCTGCACTGGAGCCCAGCCCACACCTTCGGCCTGGACGCGGCTCAGGACATCGACGCGGGCACCGAGGAAGAGGTCGCCGCCTGATGTCCACGCTCACCGAGGCGCCCCCGCCTCTCGCCCCCGCGACCCCCGAGAAGAAGCCCCCGCGCAGGCGCGGCCGGTTCACGCCGTACTGGCTGCTGCTGCCCGGCGTGCTGTGGCTGATCGTCTTCTTCGCGCTGCCGATGCTCTACCAGGCCTCCACCTCCGTGCAGCAGGGCTCCCTGGAGGAGGGCTACAAGGTCACCTGGCACTTCGCGACCTACTGGGACGCCCTGTCCGCGTACTGGCCGCAGTTCCTGCGCTCCGTCTTCTACGCCGCCGCCGCGACCGTGCTGTGTCTGCTGCTCGGCTATCCGCTGGCCTATCTCATCGCCTTCCGCGCGGGCCGCTGGCGCAACCTGATCATGGTCCTGGTGATCGCGCCCTTCTTCACCAGCTTCCTCATCCGCACCCTGGCCTGGAAGACGATCCTCGCGGACAACGGCGTGGTCGTGCACACGCTGAACTCGCTGCACATCCTGGACCTCACCAGCTGGCTCGGCTGGACGGCCGGCGACCGGGTCCTCGCCACCCCGCTCGCGGTCGTCTGCGGCCTGACGTACAACTTCCTGCCGTTCATGATCCTGCCGCTGTACACCTCGCTGGAGCGGATCGACGGGCGGCTGCACGAGGCGGCCGGCGACCTGTACGCCAAGCCGTGGACCACCTTCCGCAAGGTCACCTTCCCGCTGTCCATGCCGGGCGTGGTCTCCGGGACGCTGCTGACCTTCATCCCGGCGGCCGGTGACTACGTCAACGCCGAACTCCTCGGCTCCACCGACACCCGCATGATCGGCAACGTCATCCAGACGCAGTTCCTGCGCATCCTGGACTATCCGACGGCCGCGGCCCTCTCCTTCATCCTCATGGCCGCGATCCTGGCCATGGTCACGCTCTACATCCGCCGCTCCGGGACGGAGGATCTGGTCTAAATGCCCTTCGTCACCTGGCTCAAGCGCCATCTCGTCGTCATCGCGGGACTGCTGACGCTCGCCTATCTCCTGCTGCCGAACGTCATCGTCACCGTGTTCTCCTTCAACAAACCGAAGGGGCGCTTCAACTACGAATGGCAGCGGTTCTCCACGGACGCCTGGAAGGACCCGTGCGGCGTCGCCGACATGTGCGGCTCGCTGTCCCTCAGCCTCCAGATCGCCCTCTGGGCGACGGTCGGCGCCACCGTTCTCGGCACGATGATCTCCTTCGCGCTGGTCCGCTACCGCTTCCGCGCGCGCGGCGCCGTCAACTCGCTGATCTTCCTGCCGATGGCGATGCCCGAGGTCGTCATGGCCGCCTCGCTGCTCACCCTGTTCCTCAACATGGGCGCCCAGCTGGGCTTCTGGACGATCCTCATCGCCCACATCATGTTCTGCCTGAGCTTCGTCGTCACCGCGGTCAAGGCGCGCGTGATGTCGATGGACCCGCGTCTCGAGGAGGCCGCCCGGGACCTGTACGCCGGTCCCGTGCAGACCTTCCTGCGGGTCACCCTGCCCATCGCGGCACCGGGAATCGCCGCGGGCGCGCTGCTGTCGTTCGCGCTCTCCTTCGACGATTTCATCATCACCAATTTCAACGCCGGTTCGACCGTCACCTTCCCCATGTTCGTGTGGGGATCGGCACAGCGCGGAACGCCCGTGCAGATCAACGTGATCGGTACGGCCATGTTCCTCGTCGCCGTGCTGTTCGTCCTGACCTCGATGGTCATCACCAACCGCCGGAACAGGCAAAGGGCGTAGCCCTTTTCAGGAATGTTCTCTGTAGGGAGTTGAAATCATGGCCCCAAGCGCCATGAGCCGTGGCAAAGACAACTGGATCGCCTCTCTCTCCGAAGCCCAGCCGGTCCCGTACTGGCTGGAAGACCCCGGCAAGCCACCCGCCGAGCCCGCCCTCACCGGCACCGAGACCTGCGACCTGCTGGTCGTCGGCGGCGGCTACAGCGGGCTGTGGACCGCGCTGGGCGCCAAGGAGCGCGACCCGGGGCGCGATGTGGTGCTGCTGGAAGGCCGCGAGGTGGGCTGGGCCGCCTCCGGCCGCAACGGCGGCTTCTGCGCCGCCTCCCTCACCCACGGCCTGCCCAACGGCCTGGCCCGCTGGCCCGACGAGATCCACACACTGGAGGAGCTGGGCCGGCGCAACCTCGACGAGATCGAGGCCGCCATCGCCCGGCACGGCATCGACTGCGACTTCGAACGCACCGGCGAGATCGACGTCGCCACCGAGACCTACCAGGCGTGGGAACTGCGCGACTGGCACCGGGAGCTGGAGGAGAAGGGGCTCGCGGACGGCATCGAGTTCCTGGACGCCGACGCCGTGCGCGAGCAGGTGAACTCGCCCACCTTCGAGGCCGGCCTGTGGGACCGCCGGGGCGTGGCCATGCTGCACCCGGCGAAGCTGGCCTGGGGCCTGAAGAAGGCCTGCCTGAAGCTCGGGGTGCGGGTGTACGAGCACACGCCCGCCCTGACCCTGAAGAGCTACGGTGCCGGGATGGCCGTACGCACCCCGTACGGCGCCGTCCGCGCCCGCAAGGTCGCGCTCGGCACGAACATCTTCCCGAGCCTGCTGCGCCGCGTGCGGTCGTACACCGTCCCGGTCTACGACTACGCGCTGATGACCGAGCCGCTGACCGCCGACCGGCTCGCCTCGATCGGCTGGAAGAACAGACAGGGCCTCGGGGATTCGGCGAACCGGTTCCACTACTTCCGGCTGTCCGCCGACAACCGCATCCTGTGGGGCGGCTACGACGCGATCTACCCCTACGGCGGCCGGGTCCGTGCCGAGTACGAAGACCGGCCCGAGACCTACGCCAAGCTCGCGGGCCACTTCTTCACGTGCTTCCCGCAGCTGGAGGGCGTCCGCTTCACCCACGCCTGGGGCGGCGCGATCGACACCTGCTCCCGCTTCTCGGCGTTCTTCGGCACCGCCCACCAGGGCCGCGTGGCCTACGCGGCGGGCTACACGGGCCTAGGTGTCGGCGCGACCCGGTTCGGCGCGGACGTGATGCTCGACCTGCTTGCGGGGGAGCGCACCGAGCGCACCGAACTGGAGATGGTCCGCAAGAAGCCGCTGCCGTTCCCGCCGGAGCCCTTCGCCTGGACGGGCATCGCCCTCACCAAGTGGTCCCTGGCCCGCGCGGACGCCCACGGAGGCCGCCGGAACCTGTGGCTGCGGACGATGGACCGCCTGGGACTGGGCTTCGACAGCTAGTCGAAGCGGACGCACACGGGAACGGGCAGCCTGGGTGACCAGGTCCGCGTCGTGTGGTCGTAGGCACGGGCGTACCCGTTGTTGCCGCCGCCGCACGGGGAGGCGACGGTCGTCTCGACGTAGACGGTCCCTCCGGGGATGACGGGATGCGTTCGAGCCGTCACATTCCGCTGGAACATCACCGTGCCGTTCGCCGCGAGCGAGGCCCCGGAGAGGGTGACGTCCGGCGTCGACGGCGTCGACGGCGCCGCCGGCGCCGACGTCGCGGCGGGCGCGCCGAGGGCGGCTACAGCGCACCCTCTTGCTGGTGCGGCCGGGGTCGCTGCGACAAGTCGCCGGAACCCGCGTAATGCTCCCCGGAGGACCTCCCTCTCCCTCGTGACGCATCCGCGTCCACGCGAGAGAGGGAGGCCTTCTCATGACTGGGGCGAAGACGGCGGTCGAGTGGCTGGCATCCGTCGCACCGGACCCCGAGGCCTGTCGCCGGGAGTGGGAGCGCAACCCCCTCGGGGTCGCCCTGTTGCCCGCCGGCAAGGCGTGGGACGTCCTGATCCTGCCGGGCGACCTCGGCTATCCGACCCTGGACGTACTGACCCGGATCCTCGACCGACTCGGCCCGGTGCTCGTCGACTTCGGCGACAACCGGGTCGGGTTCCTCGTACCCCCGGGCACCGCGGCCCGCTGGCTCGGCACCGGTGTCCGGACCGCCGGGGCAGGCACCTGGATCGTCGTGCCGTATCCGGGCCGGGCGACCCGGGGCGTGCGCTGGCTGGTGCCGCCGGACGGCTCGGGCACGCTGACTGACCCGGCGCTGCTGGAACTGGCGATGCACGAGGCGGCGGCGGGTCCGGCGAGGGGGAGGGGGAACGGGTAGCTCCCTGACACCTTGACAACAGGATTGGTCTGGACCAAGTTGTGTGCGCTCCGCCCCTCCAACTCCCCCACCCACGGAGGCCTTTGTGGACCGCGCCAGACGCCCCAGATCCGTCCTAGCCGCGCTCACGGCCGCACTGCTGGCCGTACCCGGCATCACCGCGCTCTCGTCGGCCGCCCGTGCGGCCGACGCGGACGTCGCCGTCAACGGCGGCTTCGAGTCCGGCCTGACCGGCTGGACCTGCACCGCCGGCACGACGGTCGACTCACCCGTGCACAGCGGAAGTTCCGCGCTCCAGGCCACCCCGGCCGGCAGCGACAACGCCCAGTGCTCCCAGACGGTGACCGTCCAGCCGAACGCGCAGTACACCCTGTCCGGTTACGTCCGCGGCTCCTACGTCTACCTCGGCGCGAGCGGCACCGGCACCACCGACGTCTCCACCTGGACCCAGTCCGCCCCCGACTGGCAGAAGCTGAGCACCACCTTCCGCACCGGGGCGGCCACCACCAAGGTCACGATCTACACCCACGGCTGGTACGGCACCGGCGCCTACTACGCCGACGACCTCACCCTGGTCGGCCCCGGCGGCAGCGGCACCGCACAGCCGCCCGCCGCGCCGACCGGCCTGAAGACCACCTCCGTGACCTCGTCCTCCGTCGGCCTGTCCTGGTCCGCGGTGACCGGCGCGACCGGCTACGCGGTCTACCGCGACGGCACCAGGGTCCAGACGGCGACCGGCACCTCGGCCACCGTCTTGGGCCTCGCGGCCTCGACGGCGTACAGCTTCCAGGTCACCGCGGTGAACGACGCCGGGGAGTCCGCGAAGTCCGCGGTCGTGACCGCGACGACCAGCGCCGGCGGCGGTGGCGGCGACTCGTCCGACCTGCCCGCCCACGCCCTCGTCGGCTACCTGCACGCCAGCTTCGCCAACGGCGCCGGATACACCCGCCTCGCCGACGTCCCCGACAGCTGGGACGTCATCGACCTGGCCTTCGGCGAGCCCACCTCGGTCACCTCCGGGGACATCCGGTTCAACCGCTGCCCGGTCACCGAGTGCCCGAACGTGGAGAGCGACGCCGACTTCAAGGCGGCCATCAAGGCCAAGCAGGCCGCCGGCAAGAAGGTGCTGATCTCGATCGGCGGCCAGAACGGCCAGGTCCAGCTGACCACGACCGCGGCCCGCGACACCTTCGTCTCCTCCGTCTCGAAGATCATCGACACCTACGGCCTCGACGGCCTGGACATCGACTTCGAGGGCCACTCGCTGTCCCTGAACGCGAACGACACGGACTTCAAGAACCCGACCACGCCCGTGATCGTCAACCTCATCTCGGCCCTGAAGACCCTGAAGGCCAGGTACGGCGCGAAGTTCGTCCTCACGATGGCCCCGGAGACCTTCTTCGTCCAGAACGGCTACCAGTACTACGGAACCGGCAAGTGGGGCGGCCAGGACCCGCGCTGCGGCGCCTACCTCCCGGTCATTCACGCCCTCCGTGACGACCTGACCCTGCTGCACGTCCAGGACTACAACTCCGGCCCGATCATGGGCCTGGACAACCAGTACCACTCCATGGGCGGCGCCGACTTCCACATCGCCATGACCGACATGCTGCTCACCGGCTTCCCGGTCGCCGGCGACCCGAACAACGTCTTCCCGCCGCTGCGCCCCGACCAGGTCGCGATCGGCATGCCGGCGTCGACCAACGCGGGCAACGGCTACGTCTCCCCGTCCGAGGTCACCAGGACCCTGGACTGCCTGACGAAGAGGACGAACTGCGGCTCGTACGCCACCCACGGGACCTGGCCCGCTCTCCGGGGCCTGATGACGTGGTCGGTGAACTGGGACCGCTACGCGAACTGGGAGTTCCAGAAGAACTTCGACGCGTACTTCGGCTGACCACGAGGGACAGGGCGGCCAGCAGCACCGTGCCCAGACACCAGCTGGCCACCACGTCCAGCGGCCAGTGCCAGCCGTGGCGGACCAGGCCGTACGACACCCCGAGGACGAGGGCCGCGCACCCGGTGACCAGGGCGCGGCGGGCGGCGGGGGAGCGGAGCCACGGCAGCAGGAGCAGGGTCGCCGAGCCGTACGCGACCGCCGCCGTCGCCGTATGACCGGAAGGGAAGTAGCCGGTCCCCGGGGGCACCACCGGTGTCCCCGGCCGGGCCGTCCACTCCTTCAGCGGTACGACGATCGCCGGGACCAGCGCCATCAGCACGGCCGCGGCCAGCGGCGGCAGCCACCACCGCTCCGCCCCGGCGGCCCGGCCCCGCCAGGCCGCGTACCCGAGGGCCACGGCGAGGACGGGGAGGGCGACCTGGACGTTGCCGAGGTCGGAGAGCAGCTGGGAGAACCGGTCCGGGTGGACGAGCGCCCCGCTGGCGTCCGCGTCCAGCCGGAGCAGCGGCCCGTCGGCGACGACCTGCCAGGTGACGAAGGCGAAGACGACCGCCGGGAGGACCAGGAGCAGCATGGGGCCCAGCTTGGCAGACAGCCACGGGGAAGGAGGTCGGCCGCCCCGGAACAGGGGGGGTGGTTCCGAGGCGGCCGTCCGGATCGGAACGTCGCACGCCCCGGGGGGTTTGGGGCGGCGACCGTCCGATCGGTGAGGAGATCCCGGAGCCGTCAGGCGCCGGTTGTGTGCGCGAGGGCACGACCAGGTCGAAGCTGGGGAGGCCCCGGCCCGGTGTCCGCCCGCAGTCCCCTGTGGGCGGGTGTATCTCTCATCTGGAGAGAACCTACGGCAGGCGGCGGCGCTTGGGCAGACGGAATCCGCTCCCGTCATCCACCCCGCACACCTTCTTCACACGGCCTGCCGCAGGCACCTCCAGAGGTGCGGACCCACCGCTCGGATGCGCGGGGTCAGATGCGGGCGAACGCCTGCTCGATGATGTCGAGGCCCTCGTTCAGCAGGTCCTCGCCGATGACCAGCGGGGGCAGGAAGCGGAGCACGTTGCCGTAGGTGCCGCAGGTCAGGACCAGCAGACCCTCGGCGTGGCAGGCCTTGGCGAGCGCTGCGGTGGCCTCCGGGTTCGGCTGCTTGGTGGCCCGGTCCTTGACCAGCTCGATGGCGATCATGGCACCACGCCCACGCACGTCACCGATGATGTCGAACTTCTCGGCCATCGCGGTGAGGCGGCCCTTCATGACCTCCTCGATGCGCTTGGCCTTGCCGTTGAGGTCCTGCTCCTTCATCGTCTCGATGGCGCCGAGCGCACCGGCGCACGCGACCGGGTTACCGCCGTACGTACCACCGAGGCCACCGGCGTGCGCGGCGTCCATGATCTCGGCGCGCCCGGTCACGGCAGCGAGCGGAAGACCGCCCGCGATGCCCTTGGCGGTCGTGATCAGGTCCGGGACGATCCCCTCGTCCTCGCACGCGAACCACTGACCGGTCCGGCAGAAGCCGCTCTGGATCTCATCGGCGACGAAGACGATCCCGTTGTCGGCGGCGAACTGCCGGATCGCCGGGAGGAAGCCCTTGGCGGGCTCGATGAAGCCGCCCTCGCCGAGGACCGGCTCGATGATGATCGCGGCGACGTTGTCCGGTCCGACCTGCTTGGTGATCTGGTCGATGGCCTGCGCGGCGGCCTCCGGCCCGGCGTTCTCCGGGCCGGTCGGCCAGCGGTACGCGTAGGCGACGGGCACGCGGTACACCTCGGGCGCGAACGGCCCGAAGCCGTGCTTGTACGGCATGTTCTTCGCAGTCAGCGCCATGGTCAGGTTGGTCCGCCCGTGGTACCCGTGGTCGAACACGACCACGGCCTGCCGCTTGGTGTAGGCGCGGGCGATCTTGACGGCGTTCTCGACGGCCTCGGCGCCGGAGTTGAACAGCGCCGACTTCTTGGCGTGGTCACCCGGGGTCAGCTCGGCGAGCGCCTCCGCGACCTCCACGTAGCCCTCGTACGGGGTGACCATGAAACAGGTGTGGGTGAAGTCGGCGAGCTGGGCGCTCGCGCGCCGCACGACGGCCTCGGCGGAGGCGCCGACGCTCGTCACGGCGATACCGGACCCGAAGTCGATGAGCCGGTTGCCGTCGACGTCCTCGATGATGCCGCCGCCGGCACGCGCGGTGAACACGGGCAGCACGGAGCCCACGCCCTGGGCGACCGCGGCGGTACGGCGGGCCTGAAGCTCCTGCGACTTCGGGCCGGGGATGGCGGTGACGACGCGGCGCTCCTGCGGAAGTGCGGTCATGGGGGCTCCCTGATGATCTTGCGTACCGGGCGGTCCCGGGCGGTTCCGGGCGGTGCGTTTTCGGACGCATACCTTCTTTTCTCGCAGGTTAAGACCGGTTGCGGAGGGTGGGCATGCTCCATGTGGGCGTTGTCAGCGGCTCCCGTTGTCCGCCGTGGACATAGCCCGGCCGGGCGGGTACGGCCTCTTACGGCCACGTAAGCGGTGAACTCCCCATGCCGGGGCGTTAGATTGACTCGCTGATGACGGACGGAACGGCTGGTCAGGGGGCAAGGTCGATGGACAGCGACGGGACGCGGGACACACGCGGCACGCACGCGAACCCGGTACCGCGCCCTATGGCGGCGCCGGAGGGGGCGGGGGTGCCACCCATGCCACCCGGGGTGCCGCCGATGCCCGACGGGTCGGCCTTCCTGACGTGGCTGCGTGCACCCAGGCCGCCGGCGGCGCCCGGAATCTGGCGACTCCGTTATCGGCCACGGCCGGAGGTCGAACCGACGGAGACACCCACGCGGCAATTGCTGGGGGGAGCCGTGATCGCGCTCCTGTGCGGGTGGCTGCTGTGTTCTCTGCTGTGGAACGGCTATCTCGGTGACTTCTGGCAGTGGCCGTGGTACGTGCTCGCGCCGGACTCCTGGGTGAAGGGCGAAGCCGGCCAAATGGGCGGAGTCGCATCGTGGCTGTACACGTGGCTGGTGTTCGGTGCGATCTTTGCGCTGTTCGGAAAGATCGGCCACTGGGGCGAGCTCTGGCGCCGCTACGGCGCTCCCCTTCTACGCGCCGCCGTGCCCGCACTGCGCACGGCCGGGCCGGCGGGCCGCGGCGCCGCCCCCACCGCCGACACGCCACCCACCCCCGAACAAGACCCCGCCGAATGGCCCCAGCTGCGGCAGGCCGGGGCCTATGAGGCTGCTGAGCGGCTTGCCGCCGAGGCGAAGGCCGGGCTCATGCGGGATGTGGATCACGCGCGGATCACCAGGGCCTGGCAGGGCGTACGGTCGGGCCGGCACAGCCTGGCCACCTTCACCGGCGCCGTACTGAAGGACGGCGCCGCCGCCTGCCTGCACCCTTCCGGCGAACGCGACCTGCCCGTCCGGCACGCCCGGCACGACCTGCTCACCGGCCAGGTCCGGCTGGGCACCACGGCCGACGACCCCCGCAACCCCTACCACTACCGCGGCGCCGGCCTCGCCCTCGGCCCCGACCTGCTCGGCACCTCCCTGCTCGCCGTCGGCCCGGCCGGCTCCGGGAAGACCGGTGGCGTTGTGCGCCCGCTCGCCGAGTCCCTGTGCCTTCACGCCCTCGCAGGCCGTGCCTCGGTCGTGGTGGTCGGCGCGGCGGGCGCCGGGCTCGGCCCGGCCGAGGCCTACGACGTCGTCGTCCGCGTCGGCCACCCGGAATCCGTGTACGACCTCGACCTCTACGGCGGCACCACCGACCCCGACGAGGCCGCCGCCATACTCGCCGAGGCCCTCGTCGGCGACCTCGCGGACCCGCACCCGGGCAGCGACAGCCGCCGCTCCACCACCGTCCTCGCCCAGCTGCTGGGCCCGTTCCGCGCCGTCCACGACCGCTTCCCCTCCGTACCGGAGCTGCGGCAGCTGCTCGACGGAGCCCCCGGCCCGCTGGCCGCGCTGCGCAAGGGCCTGACCGACACCGGGCACGCGTCCCTGCTCAGGGAACTCGACGCCCGGGAGCGGCAGATGGCCCACCCGGGCGACGTCGGCACGGTCCTCGCCGACCGGATCGCCCTGCTCGACCGGCCCGCCTTCGCCGCCTTCTTCGACACCTTGGGACAGAGCCGGCCCTTCTCCCTCAAGGCCCTCGACCACCCGGTCCGGGTCCGCATCGACCTGCCCCAGCGCGGCCACGCCGACGCCTCCCGGATTCTGGCCCGGCTGGTGCTCGCCCAGTTCACGGCCTCCGTGACGGTACGGGAGGACCGGTCGCTCTTCGCCTGCCTGCTGCTCGACGACGCCACCGGGGTCGTCACGCCGGAGGCCGTGCGCGGCATCCAGCGGCTGCGCAGCGCCAACGCCGGCACGGTGCTCACGCTGCGCACCCTGGACGACGTACCCCGGCCGCTGCGCGGTCCGCTGCTGGGCGCCACGGGCTGCCGGATGGCGCTGTCCGGGCTCACCCCCTGGGACGGACAGGACTTCGCCGAGGTGTGGGGCAAGGAGTGGACCGAGACCCGGGACGTCACCGACCGGCAGATCATCGCCGAGACTCCGGCCGGCAAGGCCGTGCACATGCTGCGCCGGGTCATCACCGGGCAGGCGCCCACCGCCCGCGCCGTCACCGTGCGGCAGGTCGAGCGGGAGCGGTGGTCGGCTTCCGAGTTGGCTCATGGCGTGCCGCCGGGGCATGCCGTGTTGTCGTTGACCACCGTGGAGGGGGAGCACGCGCCGCCGTTGCTGGTGGATCTGCGGGACTGAGGGGCCAGCGTGGGGTCGTACGGTGAGGCAGAATCGGGCTAGGCCGTTCATACACGGCGGCCAAAAGATCACCGGGATCGACGGATCTCCCTCACCGTGAAGGCCCCATGCCCCCGACTCTCGCCTCGCTCGTCCACCACTCCGCGCTCAAGCTCACCGTGCGCGCGGGCGAGGACCGCCTGGACGTGCCCGTCCGCTGGGCGCACGTCAGCGAGCTGGCCGACCCCGTGCCCTACATGGAGGGTGGCGAGCTGCTGCTGATCACCGCGCTCAAGCTGGACGCGGAGGACCCGGAGGCCATGCGGCGGTATGTGCGGCGGCTGGTCGGCGCCGGTGTCGTCGGGCTCGGGTTCGCCGTCGGCGTGAACTACGAGGAGATTCCCGACGCCCTCGTCGACGCCTGCGCGCAGGAGGGGCTGCCGCTGCTGGAGGTTCCCCGCCGCACCCCCTTCCTCGCCATCAGCAAGGCGGTCTCGGCCGCCATCGCCGCCGACCAGTACCGGGCGGTCACCGCGGGCTTCGCCGCCCAGCGTGAACTGACCAAGCAGGCGCTGAACACCGGCCCGGAGGGGGTGCTCAGCGCGCTCGCCGCCCAGGTCGACGGCTGGGCCGCGCTGTACGACGCCTCGGGTGCCGTCGTCGCCGCCGCGCCGGAGTGGGCCGGCCGCCGCGCCGCCCGGATCACCGCCGAGGTCGAGCGGCTGCGGGAGCGGCCCGCGCCCGCGTCCTCGGTCGTCGGCGGACCCGAGCACGAGGACCGGGTGGAGCTGCACAGCCTCGGCACCGGCCGCCGTCCGCGTGCCGCGCTCGCCGTGGGGACGGCCGCCGCGCTCGGCACCGCCGAACGGTACGCCGTGCACTCCGCCATCGCCCTGCTCACCCTCACCACCGAACGCTCGCGTTCCCTGCACGCGGCCGAGCAGCGCGTCGGTACGGCGGTGCTGCGCATGCTCCTCGCGGGCGAGCCGGACCACGCCCGGGCCGTCGCCGGTGACCTGTACGGCGAGCTGCTGGACGCCCCGTTCCGAATGATCGTCGCCGAGTCCGGGTCCGGCCCGGCGGGCGAACCGCTGGGCGAACTCGCGGAGACCGTGGAGAGCGCGGCGGCGCGGGCCGGGGAGGCCGTGCTGGTCGTGCCCGAGGGGGAGCGGCTGGTGGTGCTGGCCGCCGACGGGGGCGCGGCGGTGGCCGCGTGTGCCGATCACGCGGCGGCGCGAGAGGCTGACCGGGCGGTGGCCGAGCAGGGGCGTGCGGAGGAGGACGCGCTGGTCGTCGGCCTTTCCGCGCCCGCCGGGCCGATCGCGGCGGCGGCGGCGTACAAGCAGGCCGAGCAGGCGCTGTCGGTGGCGCGGCGGCGGGGGCGGGTGTTCGTGGAGCACGAGCAGCTGGCCGCCGGGTCGGTCCTTCCACTGCTGGCCGACGACGCGGTGAAGGCGTTCGCCGACGGCTTGCTGCGGGCGTTGCACGAGCACGACGCGACCGGACGGGGGGACCTGGTCGCCTCGTTGCGGGCGTGGCTGTCCCGGCACGGGCAGTGGGACGCGGCGGCGGCCGACCTGGGGGTGCACCGGCACACGCTGCGGTACCGGATGCGGCGGGTGGAGGAGATCCTGGGGCGCAGTCTGGACGATCCGGACGTGCGGATGGAGCTGTGGCTCGCCCTGAAGGCGACGTCCACGGAGTAGTGCGGAGCGCCGAGTAGTCCAATCAGTAGTGCCGGGTCTGCGTACTGCTACGACTCGGACAAACGCCCCCCGGCCGCCCCCGGCCTACCGTGGACCACGCAAGCCAAGCAGCACACCCCCAACGCGGAAGGGCCGGGACTCGTACATGACTTCCACCCATGCCTTCTGGCTCGCCGGCCGCCAGGCCACCGGCGAGGACACCTTCGACGTCACCTCCCCGTGGGACGGCCGGCTCGTCGGCAAGGTCAGCGTGCCGACCGACGCCCAGGTCGAGGAGGCCGTGGCCGCCGCGTACGCCGTCCGCGAGGACTTCGCCGCCACCCCGGCGCACGTCCGCGCCGCCGCTCTCGACCACGTCAGCAAGCGGCTGGCCGAGCGCACTGAGGAGATCGCCCAGCTGATCTCCGCCGAGAACGGCAAGCCGATCAAGTGGGCCCGGGGCGAGGTCGGCCGTGCCGTCTCCGTGTTCCGGTTCGCGGCCGAGGAGGCCCGGCGGTTCAACGGCGGCGAGGCCCAGCGGCTCGACACCGACGCCGGCGGCCAGGGCCGGCTCGCGCTCACCCGCCGCTTCCCGAAGGGTGTCGTGCTCGGCATCGCGCCGTTCAACTTCCCGCTGAACCTGTGCGCCCACAAGGTCGCCCCGGCGATCGCCGCCGGCGCCCCGATCATCCTGAAGCCGGCCCCGGCCACCCCGCTGTCCGGCCTGATCATCGGTGACCTGCTCGCCGAGACGGACCTGCCCGCCGGGTCGTGGAGCATCCTTCCGGTGCCGAACGACAAGATGCCCGCCCTGGTCCAGGACGAGCGCCTGCCGGTCATCTCCTTCACCGGTTCCGAGAAGGTCGGTTACGCGATCATGGACTCGGTGCCGCGCAAGCACTGCACGCTGGAGCTGGGCGGCAACGGAGCCGCGGTCGTCCTCGGCGACTACGCCTCCGACGCCGACCTGGACTGGGCCGCTACCCGCATCGCGACCTTCTCCAACTACCAGGGCGGCCAGTCCTGCATCTCGGTGCAGCGCGTGATCGCCGACGCCTCCGTGTACGACCGGCTGCTGCCGCGCATCGTCGCCGCCGTCGAGGCCCAGGTCACCGGTGACCCGTCCGACCCGAAGACCGACGTCGGCCCGCTGGTCAGCGAGGACGCCGCCCAGCGCGTCGAGTCCTGGGTGAAGGAGGCGGTCGAGGCCGGCGCCGCCCTGCTCACCGGCGGTGACCGCGACGGCGCCTCCTACGCGCCGACCGTGCTCACCGACGTACCGGCCGGTGTGACCCTCTCCTGCGAGGAGGTCTTCGGGCCCGTCCTCACCGTGCAGAAGGTCGACGGCGAGGCCGAGGCGTTCGCCGCGGTCAACGACTCCAAGTACGGCCTCCAGGCGGGCGTGTTCACCCACGACCTCCAGGCCGCCTTCCGTGCCCACCGCGCCCTGGAGGTCGGCGGTGTGGTGATCGGCGACGTCCCGTCCTACCGCGCCGACCAGATGCCGTACGGCGGCGCCAAGCAGTCCGGTGTGGGCCGCGAAGGCGTGCGGTTCGCGATGGAGGACTACACCTACGAGCGCGTGCTGGTCCTCACCGGTCTCGCGCTCTGACCTGCCACGGACAGGTCGGAAACGGAAACGGCCGCAGCCCACTGTGCGGGGGCTGCGGCCGTTTCCGTTTCCCTCTCGCCGAGGCAATCCGGAAAGGCTCCGCGGACGTATGGAATGTAGGGCCGCACCCTGAGGGAAGAAGGAGGGCCATCATGCGAGCATCACGCGCGAGGCGCCTCTTCGCGGCGTCCACGGCCGGCCTGCTGATGGCCGGCGGCGCCGCGATCGGTGCAGCAGGCACAGCCTCGGCGGCAGCCCCTGCCGTGCCCACCCAGGTCACAGACGACTGGTGCCGGGGCCACCACGGCTGGCGCTGCTTCGACCATCGCTTCGACCATCGCTTCGATCACCGCTTCGATCACCGCTTCGATCACCGCTTCGATCATCGGTTCGGGAACGGAGCCATCGTGATCATCGTGGTCCGCTAGCGGTGACGGGGCACGTCTGCCTCCACTGGGCCCGGCACCGCTGCCTTCCGGTGCCGGGCCCCTTCCTGGTGTCGCGCTTCTCCGGACCCTCAACCGGAGAAGCCGACGTGCGCGAGCCGCAGCGGGCCGCGCAGCCTGAGGCGGACGTCGTGGACGCCGTCGGCGACCAGCCCGGCGGTGAGGGTGGTGTAGGCGTACGGGCCGTCCGTGGGCGTGTCCAGGGTGAGCGCCGCCAGCATCGGGCCGCCGTCCAGGGCGAGTTCCACGGTGCCCTCGCCCGCCACCTGTGCGGTCACCTCGCGCACTCCCGTGCCGAAGTCGCAGGCCCGGTAGACCAGTTCGGCCGTCCCGTCGTGGGCCGGGGTCACCGCGTCGCCCGCCGTCTTCGTCCGGTCCACGATCGCGACGCCGGACTGCTCGTCGAAGTCGGCGCCGGACAGGCCCCGTTCGAGCACCGGGCGCGGGGCCGGCGGCCGTCCGTCGACGTGGACGGTCGTCCGCAGGCGTACGTCCTCGCTGGACGCGCCCAGCAGGAGTTCGTACGGCCCCTCTTCCAGGCGCCACCCGCCCTCGGCCACGTCCCAGAACTCCAGCGCGGACAGCGGGACGTCGAAGGACACGGAAGCCGTGCGGCCGGGGGTGAGCGTGATCCGGCGGTGCGCCAGCAGCTCGCGGCGTGGGCGGGGCACCGACGGGTCCACCGCCCGGCCGTACAGCTGGACCACCTCATCGGCCGTCCGGTCCCCGGTGTGGGTGACCGTGCAGCCGATCCGTACCGAGCCCGCCTCCACCCCGGCCGCCAGGTCGGCGTAGGCGAAGGACGCGTACGACAGGCCGTGGCCGAACGGGAAGAGCGGCGTGCCCTCGAAGTAGAGATAGGTCTGGCGGCTGCCGATCACGTCGTAGTCCAGCAGGTCGGGCAGGTCGGCGTCGGCGGCGTACCAGGTCTGGGGCAGGCGGCCGGCCGGGGAGACGTCGCCGGCCAGCACCCGGGCCAGGGCCGTGCCCGCCGCCTGGCCGCCGTGTGCCGTCCAGAGCACGGCCGGCAGCCGGGCCGTGTCCACCGCGTACGGGTACGCCGACACCAGCACCAGCACCGTGCGCGGGTTGGCGGCGCGGGCCGCGCGCAGCAGCCGTAGCTGGTGCTCCGGCAGCAGCAGGGTCGTACGGTCCTCGGTCTCGCGGCCGTTGATGTGCGGGTCGTTGCCCGCCACCACCAGGACGACGTCCGCCTCGCCCGCCGCCCGGGCCACGGCCTCCTCGCCCCGCTCGGCCGTGACGACCTCGAAGACGTCGCCCGTGTCGGCAACCTTCACCCCGTCGGCGGCGACCCGCACATGACGACCCGTGCCCAGGTGCTTGAGGAGGTGACCGCCGCGGTGCGGTTCCAGACGGAACGTCTCCTGGACGACCCAGCCGCCGGGCTGGTCGGCGGAGGCGCGCAGGTAGCCGTCCTCGGCGACGGAGAGATAGCGGCCGTCGGGGGCGCGCAGCGTCAGCACGCCCTCGCCCCAGTCGGCCAGCGCGAACTCGGTGCCGGTCGCGTCCGTGGTCAGCGGCGGCAGGTCGGTGCGGCCGGAGAGCAGCGCGGGGTCCAGCGCGCCCTCGGTGCCGCGCGCCCGGTCGGGGGCCTCGGCCGGCGGCACGGACAGGAAGGCGCCCGCCGCCGTCCGCAGCCGGACGCGGTCCACGCCCTCCGCGAACTCCACGCGCTCGGCACCGAACCGCTCGTACAGGCCTTCCAGGGGAGTGGAGCGGTGGATGAGGCTGCCGCTGTACCAGTCGAGTTTGCACTCGTCGGCGAGCGGGCCGACGACCGCGATCCGGGTGTCGGGGGCGAGCGGCAGCAGGTCGTCGTCGTTCTTCAGCAGGACGATCGCCTGCTCGGCGGCCTCCCGCGCCAGCTCCCGGTGGGCGGGGGTGTCGAACGCGCCGGTGGCCGCGTGCGGGTCGTGGCGCGGGTCGAACTCGCCGAGCCGGAAGCGGACGGAGAGCTGGCGGCGGACCGCGGTGTCGAGGTCCGCCTCCGTCAACAGGCCTCGCTCCACGGCCCCCTTGATCCGCGCGGTGATCCGGGAGGCGTCCGTGCCGTGGTCGGTGAAGCTGTCCACGCCGGCCAGCAGGGCCGCCGCGGTGGCCTCCTCGTGGGTGTCGAAGTAGTGCTCGGCGTCGACCAGGTTGGAGGGCGCGCCCGCGTCCGAGCAGACCAGCAGCTCTTCGTCGGTCCAGGTGCGCAGGTGCTCGCGCAGGTACGGGGAGACGTGGTTGGGGCGGCCGTTGACCAGGTTGTAGGCGGGCATCACTCCGGCCACCGCGCCCGCCTCGACCGTCTCCTCGAAGGCGCGCAGGTCGTACTCGTGCAGGACGCGCGGGCGCACGGAGGCCGACGAAGTGGCCCGGTCCGTCTCGTTGTTGTGCGCGAGCCAGTGCTTCAGCACGGGGGCGGTACGCCAGTACAGAGGATGCTCGCCGCGCAGGCCCCGGGTGTACGCCGTGGCGATGGCCGACGTGAGCTTCGGGTCCTCCGAGTAGCCCTCCTCGTTACGGCCCCACAGCGGGTGGCGCAGCAGGTTGACCGTGGGGGACCAGACGTTGAGGCCGACCCGGTCGTCGCGGGCGCGCATCGCCCGGGCCTCCCTGGACACCGCCTCGCCGACCCGCCGCACCAGCTCCGGGTTCCAGGTCGCGCCGAGGCCGACCGCCTGCGGGAACACCGTCGCCGGGCCCATCCAGGCCACACCGTGCAGGGCCTCCTGACCGGTCCGCCAGGCGGCGATGCCGAGCCGCTCCACGGCGGGCGTGAACTGGTGCAGGAAGGAGATCTTCTCGTCCAGGCCGAGCCGCGCCAGCAGGTCGTCGACGCGCTTCGCGAACGGCAGGTGCGGATCGCGGAAAGGCGGCGTGGACGGCGAGTCAACGGTCACGAGTGGTTCCCCTTGCGGATGGAGCGAGACGGCCCTTTCGAAGCGCTTCGATGCTCGGGCGGCCGAAGTTAAGGTGTCAAGTGCCGGGCCGAAACAAGGCCGACTTTCCACCGGCGCGGCAAGGCACGGCCAACTCCCGTAGCGGCGCGGGGAGATCGGAGGAATCTTGGGAACGACCCTTGTGCGCCCCCACGGGTTCACTTAACCTCGCAGCAACTTCGAAGCGCTTCGACTGCCTTGCACGGCAAACGCACTTCCGCTCAGCCGGATCCACTGAAGACACCGCAGCCGACGGCCACCGCCGGGTGTCCTGGTGCGCCATGAAGGGTTGACGCAATGACGCCGAACGCCGCCCCCGCATCCTCCGCGCCCAGCCGGAGAAGCTCCCCCAGCAGGAGGAGCTTCCTCGCCTCCACCGCGGTCGCCGCCGCGGCCGTGGCCGGCGGGATGCCGCTGCTCACCGCCTGCGGCGGCGGGCAGGAGGGCCGCAAGGAAGGCACCACCTCCGGCAAGGCGGCGCAGAAGATCCTCCCCGTGTACGTGGCGTCGAGCGTCGTCGCCCCCGACCTCCCCGCGAAGAACGGCTCGGCGGCCGGCTTCACCAAGGCCGTCGCCCTGGACCAGCTGAAGACCTCCGTGCCGAAGAAGCTCGGCAGCGGCGGCGAACTCACCGTCATGGCCCCGCTGTGGGGCACCCCGCCGGACAACGACAACCCGTACTACCGGGCCATGAACGAGGCCATCGGCGTCCGGACCAGCTGGCAGAACCAGGACGGCAACACCTACGACGAGAAGCTCGGCGCGGTCCTCGCCTCCAGCGACATCCCGGACGTCGTGGTCGTCCCCGGCTGGAACCTGATGGGCAAGATCCCCAGCGCCATCAACGCCAAGTTCGCCGACCTCGGCCCCTACCTGTCCGGGGACAAGGTCAAGGACTACCCCAACCTCGCCGCCGTACCCACCGACGCCTGGCAGCGCTCCATCTTCGGCGGACAGCTGCGGGCGGTCCCGCTGCCCGCCCCCTACGTCACCAACATCGCGCCCTTCTACCGCAAGGACGTCTTCGACAAGAAGGGCTGGCAACTGCCCAAGTCAACCGACGAGTTCCTCGCCTGGGCCAAGGAGGCCACCGACGCCAAGGGCGGGGTGTGGGCCTGCGCCGACATGAAGTGGACCGCCTTCAACGCCTTCGGCGTCCTCAACGGCAGCGACAAGGCGCTGTGGTGGAACCTCCAGGGCGGCAAGCTGATCAACCGGATCGAGACCGAGGAGTACCTGGAAGCCCTGGAGTGGGCCCGCAAGCTGTTCGCGGCCGGCGTGGTCCACCCCGACGACAAGGCCGGCAAGACCGCCAACCCGGCCGGTGTCCGGTTCACCGCCGGCAAGCTCCTCGTCTACAACCAGGACCTGTCCGACTGGTTCGGCAAGACCTCCGAACAGCGCACCCAGAACCCGGACTTCGAGATGGGCGCGATGGACGTCTTCACCCACGACGGCGGCGACCCGCTGCTGTGGGCGGTCCAGCCCTCCAACATCTTCACCTTCGTCAGCAAGAAGGCGTCCGAGCAGAAGATCAAGGACTTCCTCGCCATCGCCAACTTCTGTGCCGCCCCGTACGGCACGAAGGAGCGCCTGCTCGCCGAATATGGCGTCGAGGGCACCGACTTCACCCTGAACAGGGGCGTGCCCACCAAGACCACCAAGGGCGTCAACGAGGTCCTCGGCGCCTTCGACTACACCGGCAAGCCCGCCGCGTACGTCGCCCACCCCGACCTCCCCGAGGTCACCCGGGGCATGGTCGAGTGGCAGCAGCGCATGGGCGCCTTCACCAAGAAGTCCTCCTTCTACGGCCTCACGATCACCGAACCGAGCCGCTGGTCCAACCTCGCCGACGACTTCGAGCAGCTGGAGGACGACGTCGTACGCGGCCGGAAGAAGATCAGTGACGTGCAGCAGGCGGTCTCCGACTGGAAGAAGCAGGGCGGCGACGACCTGCGCGACTGGTACCGCAAGCTGCTCGACTCCGCCGGCTCGGCGAAGTGACCAGCACCGTGCCCCGCAGCAGGGCCGGGGCGACGACGGGGGAAGGGGCCCCGGTGGCGTCCGGCGGTGGCACCGGGCGCCGGGAGCGCGGCCGGAAGCTCAGCCTGAGGATCAGATTCCGGCGCGACCGCACCCTGATCCTGATGACCCTGCCCGTGGTCCTGCTGCTCCTGGTCTTCAACTACATCCCGATCCTCGGCAACGTCGTCGCCTTCCAGGACTACGACCCCTATCTCAGCGACAACGGCTTCGTCGCCGTCTTCCAGAGCCCCTGGGTCGGCTTCGAGCAGTTCCAACGGGTCTTCGGGGACCAGGAGTTCTGGCACGCCGTACAGAACACGTTCGTCCTGTTCTTCCTCCAGCTCGTGCTGTACTTCCCGATCCCGATCGCGCTGGCCCTGCTCATCAACAGCGTGATCCGGCCCCGGGTGCGCGCGGTCGCCCAGGCGGTCATGTATCTGCCGCACTTCTTCTCCTGGGTGCTGGTCGTCACCGTCTTCCAGCAGATCTTCGGCGGCGCCGGCGTCCTCGCGCAGACCCTGCGCGAACACGGGCACTCCGGCTTCGACATCATGACCGACCCCTCGGTCTTCAAGTACCTGGTGACCGCCCAGATGGTCTGGAAGGACGCGGGCTGGGGCATCATCGTCTTCCTCGCCGCGCTCGCCGCCGTCTCCACCGACCTGTACGAGGCCGCCGCGATGGACGGCGCCGGGCGCCGGCGCCGCATGTGGCACATCACGCTGCCCGCGCTGCGGCCGGTGATCGCCCTGCTGCTCGTGCTGCGCGTCGGCGACGCCCTCACCGTCGGCTTCGAGCAGTTCCTGCTCCAGCGGCAGGCGGTCGGCCCGGACGCCTCCGAGGTGCTCGACACCTACGTGTGGTGGAACGGCATCCGCAACCAGGACTTCAGCTACGCGGCGGCGGCCGGCCTGATCAAGGGCGTCGTCGGACTGACCCTCGTCCTCGTGGCGAACAAGGTGGCCCACCTCATGGGCGAGCAGGGGGTGTACGAGAAATGAGCGCCGTGGCCGACCGGCCTCTCGTGGAACGGGAGCGGCGGGAGAAGCGGAGCCGGTGGGCGGCCCCGCCCCGGCCGTCCTGGGAGGAGGAGCCGGCGAAGGCCGGGCTCGCCGGGAAGGGGCTGGTCCTCGGGATCGCCTGCTTCGCCGTGCTCTTCCCGCTGTGGATCGTGATCGTCACCAGCCTGTCCCCGAAGAAGGTCATCGACGACACCGGCGGGCTCGTGGTGATCCCCAAGGGCATCACCTTCGTCGCCTACCAGGAACTGCTCAGCGGCGGCCAGGTCCAACGGGCCGCGCTGGTCAGCGTCGGGGTGACGTTCGTCGGCACGGTGTTCAGCATGACGGTGTCCGTGCTGTGCGCGTACGGCCTCTCGCGCCGGGGGTCACTCGGGCACCGGTGGATCCTGATGACCCTGCTCGCGACGATGTTCTTCGGAGCCGGGCTCATTCCCACGTACCTGCTGGTGCAGGCGCTCGGCCTCACCGACACCTACCTCGCCCTGATCCTGCCGAGCGCCGTCAGCGTCTTCAACATCCTCGTCCTGCGCGGGTTCTTCATGGGCATCTCGCCCGAACTCGTCGACAGCGCGCGGATCGACGGGGCGGGGGACTGGCGGATCCTGTGGCGGATCGTGCTGCCGCTGTCCCGGGCCGTGCTGGCGGTGATCACGCTGTTCTACGCGGTCGGGTACTGGAGTGCCTGGTTCAACGCGTCGATCTACCTGACCGACCAGAAGATGATGCCGTTGCAGAACGTGATGATCCAGCTGGTGCAGAAGCAGGAACGGCCGGTGGGGCTGTCGGCCCAGATCAACACCGGGCAGCTGTCGCCGCTGGCCGTCCAGATGGCGGTGATGGTGCTCGCCCTGCTGCCGGTCGCCGTGCTGTCGCCGTTCGTCCAGAAGCACTTCCGGAAGGGGATGCTGACGGGGGCGGTGAAGGGGTGACCGGGCGCCTACGGAAGGAGCCGCATTCAGCACAGGGAGCCCGCGTGAAGCCGACCCTCGACGACGTCACCCGGGGCCGCCTCCTCTTCGGCGGCGACTACAACCCCGAGCAGTGGCCGGAAGAGACCTGGCAGGACGACGTCCGGCTGATGAAGGACGCCCGGGTCAACTCCGTCACGCTCGGCGTCTTCTCCTGGTCGAAGCTCGAACCCGAACCCGGAGCGCGGGAGTTCGGCTGGCTGGACCGGCTGATGGACCTCCTGCACGACCACGGCATCGGGGTCGTCCTCGCGACGCCCACGTCCTCGCCTCCGCCCTGGATGGGCCGGCTGCACCCGGACACCCTGCCCCGGGACGCCGACGGGCGGATCGAGTGGTGGGGCGGCCGGCAGCACTTCTCGCACTCCAGCGCCACCTACCGCCGGTACGCCGCCGCCATCACCGAGGACCTGGCCGCCCGCTACGGCAGCCACCCGGGCCTCACCCTGTGGCACATCAACAACGAGTACTGCACCTTCGACCACGGCGACGAGGCCGCCGCCGCGTTCCGCCGCTGGCTGCGCGCGAGGTACGGCACCCTGGACGCCCTCAACTCCGCGTGGGGAACCGCCTTCTGGAGCCAGGGCTACGACACCTGGGACGGCATCCTGCCCCCGCGCCACGCCCACTATCTGAAGAACCCGGGCCAGGTGCTGGACTTCCGGCGCTTCACCTCCGACATGCTCCTGGAGTGCTGCACCGCCGAGCGGGACATCGTCCGCAGGCACACCCCGCACATCCCGGTCACCACCAACTTCATGCCGCTGTGGACCGGGCAGGACGCCTGGCGCTGGGCCGAGGAGGAGGACGTCGTCTCCGTCGACCTCTACCCCGATCCGCGCGATCCGCTGGGCGCGCAGCGCGGCGCCCTCGTGCAGGACCTCACCCGTTCGCAGGCGCGCGGGCCCTGGATGCTGATGGAGCAGGCCGCCGGGCCGGTCAACTGGCGGGGGGTGAACCACCCCAAGCCGCGCGGCCTCAACCGCCTGTGGTCCTTCCAGGCCGTCGCCCGGGGCGCCGACGCCGTCTGCTACTTCCAGTGGCGCCAGTCCCGGCAGGGCGCCGAGAAGTTCCACTCCGGGATGGTCGGACACGCGGGAGAGGAGGGGCGCACGTATCAGGAGATCAAGCAGCTCGGCGCCGAACTCGAACAGATCTCGGCCGAGGTGACGGGTGGCCGGATCACCGCGGAGGCGGCCGTCCTGCACGACTGGCACTCCTGGTGGGCCGGTGACCACGAGGGGCGGCTGTCGACGCTCGTGGACCTGCCGGAGGTGCTGACCGCCTGGCACCGGGCCCTGTGGGAGTCCCACCTCACCACGGACTTCGCCCACCCGGAACACGATCTGTCCGGCTACCGGCTCGTCGTCGCCCCGCAGCTGTACCTGCTCACCGACGCCGCCGTCACCAACCTCCTCGCGTACGTGCGGGGCGGCGGCGCCCTCGTCTGCGGGTTCCTCACCGGGGTCGCCGACGAGGACGACCGGGTCCGGGCCGGCGGCATGGACGCCCGGCTGCGCGAGCTGTTCGGCATCCGTACCCTGCACGAGTGGTGGCCGCTGGAGGCGGGGGAGACCGTGGCCTGCGAGGGCTTCCGCGGGACCCTGTGGTCGGAGGAGATCGAGCCGGAGCCCGGAGCCGCCGAGACCGTGCCGTACCGGGGCGGTGAGCTGGACGGGCTGCCCGCCGTACTGCACCGGGGCCGCGCCTGGTACCTGTCCACGCTGCCCGAGCCGGACGCCCTGCGCTCCCTGCTGGCCGGCATCGCCGCCGAGGCGGGGGTCGATCCGGTACTGGACGGGCTCCCGGCGGGTGTGGAGGCGGTGCGCCGGGGCGAGCTGCTGTTCCTGCTGAACCACGGGCGGGAGCCGGTCACCGTCCAGGTCCCCGGGGCCCGTCACGAACTGCTCGGCGGTACGGACGTCACGGACGCGGTCACCCTCGGCCGCTACGGCGTGGCGGTGCTGCGGTCATGAGCCACACACCGGTCCACGGCACCTGGGAGCCGGCCCCGGCGGCCCGCTGGGAGGACGCCTTCCTGAGCGGCAACGGCCATCACGGCGCCCTTGTGTTCGGCGACCCGAACGATGAGCGGGTCCTCGTCACCCATCACACCCTGGTCCGCCCCAACGGCGCCGAGCACGCCCGGCCGCCCCGGCTGGCCGCCGAACTCCCGGCGGTGCAGGCGCGGTTGCTCGCCGGTGACCTGACCGCCGCCGAGGGTTTCACGGACGGCCGCCCGCTCCAGTGGGTGCAGCCCTTCCATCCCGCCTTCCGGATCCGGCTGCGCAGACCGGCGGGCAGCGCACACGGCGGCCTCCGGCGGGCCGTCGACTTCACCAGCGGCGAGGTCACGGCCGTCCGCTCCGACGCCGGCAGCCGCGTCTTCGTCTCCCGCGCCGACGACGTGATCGTGCACGAGGTCACCGGGGGCGACCTCGACGTCCGCCTGGACCACCGGCTGCCCGGCGCCCCGGCCGGGCTGCGGGTCGGCCACGGCGCGCTGCTCACCCCCGAGGGCGCCCTGCTGAGCCTGCGCGCCCGCTACCCGGACAGCGACCGCGCCTACACCGGCGTGACCCTCGTCGCGGTCTCCGGCGGCCGGACCGAACTCGTCCCGCCGGGCGTCCGCGTCACCGGCGCCCGCTCGGTGCTGCTGCTCACCCGGGTACGCCGGCACACCGGCGAGGCGGACGTGATCGCCGAAACCCGGCTGCTCCAGGACCTGCTCGACGGCACCGAGCAGCCGTACGACAGCCTCCTCGCCCGCCATCTGGACCGGCACCGCACCGCCTACCTGCGGGTGGGTCTCGATCTCGGCGCCGACCCGGCCGAGCGCGCCCTGCCCGGCTCCGAGCTGCTGAAACGCCCGCACAGCCCGGCCCTGCTGGAGCGGCTGTTCGCCGCCGGCCGCTACCACCTGCTCTCCAGCAGCGGCCTGCTCCCGCCCCGGCTCACCGGACTGTGGACCGGCGACTGGAACACCGCCTGGTCGGGTGCGTTCACCACGAACGCCAACCTCAACCTCCAGACCGCTTCCGCGCCCGCCGCCGCCCTGCCCGAGGTCACCGAGGCGCTGGCCGCGCTGGTCGAGCGGCAGCTGCCGGACTGGCGGGCCAACGCCCGCGCGATCTTCGGCACCCGGGGCGCCGTCGCGCCCTCGCACACCGACGGCGAGTCCGGGCTGACGTACCACTTCAGCCGTGAGTACCCGCTGCACCTGTGGACCGCCGGCGCCGACTGGCTGCTGAAACCGCTGGTCGACCATGACGAGATCCGTGGCGAGCGGGACCCGCGCACCGCCGCCGCCCTCGCCGAGGCGGCCCTCTTCTACGAGGACTTCCTCACCCGCACCGACCGCGACGGCCACCTCGTCGTCGTGCCCTCCTACTCGCCCGAGAACCGCCCCGCGAACGGCAGCTGGGGCGCGATCAACGCGGCCATGGACCTCTCCGCCGCCCGCCACACCCTGCTCACCGCCGCCCGCTGTCATCCCCGACTCGGTGAGAGATGGCGGGCGTTGGCGGACCGGCTGCCCGCGCACCGGATCAACCGCGACGGCGCCCTCGCCGAATGGGCCTGGCCCGGACTCGACGACTCCTACGACCACCGCCACCTCAGCCATCTCCACGGCCGCTGGCCGCTGGAGGAGATCACCCCGTACGACACCCCCCGCCTGGCCGCCGCCGCCCACCGGGCGCTCGAACTGCGCGGCCCCGAGAACGACTCCGCCCACGGCCATCTGCAGCACGCCCTGCTCGCCGCCCGGCTCGGGGACGCGGGGCGCGCCGCCCGGGCCCTGCGCCGGGTCCTGGACGGCGACTTCTTCCACGCCTCCCTGATGAGCGCCCACTATCCGCGGCGGAACGTCTACAACGCGGACGCCGCGCACACCCTGCCCGGCGTGCTGATCGAGATGCTCGTCCAGTCCACCCCGGACCGGCTCGTCCTGCTGCCCGCCGTCCCGGACAGCTGGCCGCGCGGCGAACTGCGGGGCATCCGTACCCGGTTCGGCGCGGAGATCGACATCGGCTGGGGACCGGACGGCGCCCGGGCCGTCGTACGACCGGGCCGCACCCACCGCGTCGAACTGCGGACTTCCCGCGGCGCCGAGCCGCTCGACCTCGTCGCCGGAGAAGACCGCGTCCTCGTCCTGGGGGCGCGGTGACCGGAGAAACTCCCCCCACCCATGGAAGGGACACCATGGCAACAAGCACGCTGAGCCGGGTCGCCAAGGCCCTGCTGGCCCCCGCCCTCGGCGCCACCGTCGGCCTCGCCTCGGCGCCCGCGTCCGCCGCCGTCTGGAACTCCTGCGACCAGTGGGGCAACACCACGCTGAACGGCTACACCCTCTACAACAACATCTGGGGCTCCGGCGCCGGCAGCCAGTGCGTCTGGGCCAACTCCGGCACCAACTGGGGCGTCTGGGCGAACCACCCCGACACCGGCGGGATCAAGTCCTACCCCAACGCCAAGAAGGTGATCAACAAGCCGATCACCTCCCTGACGTCTCTCACCAGCAGCTACAACGTCACCGTCCCGGCGTCCGGCGCGTACAACACGTCGTACGACATCTGGGACACGGCGTACGACTACGAGGTCATGCTCTGGGTCAACAAGACCGGTGCCGTCGGCCCGCTCGGCACCTCGCAGGGCACGGTCACCCTCGGCGGCGCCACCTGGACCGTCTACAAGGGCAACAACGGCTCCAACGACGTCTTCTCCTTCATCCGCAGCTCCAACTCCAGCTCCGGCACGGTGAACATCCTGCCGATCCTGAAGTGGATCAAGGACACGAAGGGCTGGTTCGGCAACGTCACCATCGGCGACGTGCAGTTCGGCTACGAGATCACCTCGTCGTCCGGCGGCCTGGACTTCACCACCGACAACCTGACCGTCAGCAGCAGTTGAGCCGACGGGCCGGCTCCCTCGCGGGGGCCGGCCCCTCCGGGCTACTCGGTGACCGGCAGCTCCGCCCCGTCCCGCAGGGCCGGGCTGTTCCACAGCAGGGTGCAGCCCCGGCTGGACATCAGCATGCTCCTGAGGCAGGGAGTGCAGGCAGGGACAGCGGGCAGAAGGTGCAGGCAGGGCAGTGGGCGGGGGCGGGCGGACGGGGCAACTGGCGCAGGTGCGGGCAGGGACAGCGGGCAGAGCGTGCGGACAGGAGAGCGGGAGAGCGGCAGGGGTGTGTCCCGGGCGGGCCGTGACCGGTGGGTGTCAGGGCGCGGCCGGTGCCGGGCCCGAACTCGCCCGGACCGTCAGCTCGGGTGCGAGCAGCTCGACCTCGTCGCCGCCCCGGCCGTCCAGCTTGGCCACCAGGTGCTCCACGGCGTGCCGGCCCATCTCCTGGGCGGGGATGGCGACCGAGGTGAGCCGCACCGAGGCCTGGACGGCGACCTGGTCCGGGCAGATCGCGACCACGGACACGTCCTCGGGCACGGCCCGGCCCTGCTGGCGCAGCAGCGCGAGCAGCGGTTCCACCGCGGACTCGTTCTGCACCACGAACCCGGTCGTCCCCGGCCGCTCGTCGAAGATCCGGGCCAGGGTGAGGGCCAGGGCGTCGTACCCGCCCTCGCACGGCCGGTGCAGCACCCGAACGCCGGTCTCCCGGGCGCGGGAGCGCAGTCCGTCGAGGGTGCGCTCGGCGAAGCCGGTGTGCCGTTCGTACACCGCCGGGGCCTCGCCTATGACAGCGATGTCACGGTGCCCGAGTTCCGCCAGATGCTCCACGCACAGCGCGCCGGTCGCACTCCAGTCCAGGTCCACGCAGGTCAGGCCGGTGGTGTCGGCGGGCAGACCGATGAGGACCGAGGGCTGGTCCTCCCCCGCTCTCGGCTTCACCCCGGCGGGGGCGCCCCCACCCCGCAGCAGCGGCAGCCGTTCGTCCTCCAGCTCGACGTCCATCAGGATCATCGCGTCGGCGAGACCGCTGCCGGTGACCCGGCGCACCGCGTCGGGGCCCTCCTCGCCGGTGAGCAGCAGGACGTCGTACCCGTGCGTCCGGGCCGTGGTGGCCACCGCGATGGCGATCTCCATCATCACCGGCACGTACATGTCGGTGCGCAGGGGGACCATCAGCGCGATGATGTTGGACCGTTTGCCGGCGAGGGCGCGGGCACCCGCGTTCGGGTGGTAGCCCAGCTCCCGGATGCTCTGCTCGACCCGCTGCCGGGTGGTCGCGGAGATGGACCGCTTGCCGCTGAGGACATAGCTCACCGTGCTCGCCGAGACTCCGGCGTGCTGAGCGACCTCGGCGAGGGTGACCATCCAGCTCTCCAAGCTTTGTGAAGCGCTTCGACACTGCGCATTGACGACAAGGTGGGTGAGGGTGAGATTGACACTAGCTTCAGGCGGGCCGGGGTGTCCATAGCGCGTCGAAGCGCTTCGACAGTATTTCCCGGGAGCTTGCGGGTCGCGCCCCGACCGCAGTACACACCCGCGCCCCGGCGCTCCGGCAGGGCTTTCGGCCGTTCGGACGCGCGAGGGGTGGTGGGGTCGGCCCGTTTCGGGTACCAACGATCCAGTAGCACTGGTCGGTAACGAACGGTCCCAGTCATCCCCCTTCGCGGCGAGGTGAGCCTGAATGTCCGCCACCACCACCCCACGCACCACTGTCACCGAGCGCGAGGCCCGCCAGGTGGCGGAGGCCGCCCGGCAGCAGGACTGGCACAAGCCCAGCTTCGCCAAGGAGCTGTTCCTCGGGCGCTTCCGGCTCGACCTCATCCACCCCCACCCGCTGCCCGACGACGAGTCCGTCCAGCGCGGCGAGGAGTTCCTGGGGAAGCTGCGCGCGTTCTGCGAGACGGCGATCGACTCCGCCCGGATCGAGCGCGAGGCCCGCATCCCCGACGAGGTCGTGGCGGGCCTGAAGGAACTCGGCGCCCTCGGTATGAAGATCGACCCCAAGTACGACGGTCTCGGCCTCACCCAGCTGTACTACAACAAGGCCCTCGCCCTGGTCGGCTCCGTCAGCCCCGCCGTCGGCGCGCTGCTCTCCGCGCATCAGTCGATCGGCGTACCGCAGCCGCTGAAGCTGTTCGGCACCCAGGAACAGAAGGACGCCTTCCTGCCCCGCTGCGCCCGCACGGACATCTCCGCGTTCCTGCTCACCGAGCCGGACGTCGGCTCCGACCCGGCCCGCCTCGCCACCACCGCCGTACCCGACGGCGACGACTACGTGCTCGACGGGGTGAAACTGTGGACCACCAACGGGGTGGTCGCCGACCTGCTCGTCGTCATGGCGCGCGTGCCGAAGTCCGAGGGGCACAAGGGCGGCATCACCGCGTTCGTCGTGGAGGCGGCCTCCGAGGGCGTCACCGTGGAGAACCGCAACGCCTTCATGGGGCTGCGCGGCATCGAGAACGGCGTCACCCGCTTCCACCAGGTCCGGGTCCCGGCGGGCAACCGCATCGGCCCCGAGGGTGCCGGGCTGAAGATCGCTCTCACCACACTGAACACCGGCCGGCTGTCGCTGCCCGCGATGTGCGCCGGAGCCGGCAAGTGGTGCCTGAAGATCGCCCGTGAGTGGGCGGCGGAGCGCGAGCAGTGGGGCAAGCCGGTCGCGCTGCACGAGGCGGTCGGCTCCAAGATCAGCTTCATCGCGGCGACGACGTTCGCGCTGGAGGCCGTGCTCGACCTGTCCTCCCAGATGGCCGACGAGGACCGCAACGACATCCGCATCGAGGCCGCCCTCGCCAAGCTCTACGGCTCCGAGATGGCCTGGAAGATGGCCGACGAGCTGGTCCAGATCCGGGGCGGGCGCGGCTACGAGACGGCCGAGTCGCTGCGGGCGCGCGGCGAGCGGGCGGTCCCGGCCGAGCAGATCCTGCGCGACCTGCGCATCAACCGCATCTTCGAGGGCTCGACGGAGATCATGCACCTGCTGATCGCACGGGAGGCCGTGGACGCGCACCTGTCGGTCGCCGGTGACCTCATCGACCCCGACAAACCGCTGTCCGCCAAGGCGAAGGCGGGGGTGGGCGCGGGCGTCTTCTACGCCAAGTGGCTGCCGAAGCTGGTCGCCGGACCGGGCCAACTTCCGACGGCGTACGGCGAGTTCAAGCACGGCATCGACCTCTCGGGGCATCTGCGCTACGTCGAGCGCACGGCCCGCAAGCTCGCCCGCTCCACCTTCTACGCCATGTCCCGCTGGCAGGGCCGGATGGAGACCAAGCAGGGCTTCCTCGGCCGGATCGTGGACATCGGCGCCGAACTGTTCGCGATGAGCGCGGCCTGTGTACGCGCCGAGCGGCTGTGGCGCGAGGGCGAGCACGGCCGGGAGGCCTACCAGCTCGCCGACGCCTTCTGCCGTCAGGCCCGCATCCGGGTGGACGAACTCTTCGACCGGCTGTGGACCAACACCGACGACCTGGACCGCAAGGTGGTCAAGCATGTCCTCGGCGGGGCCTACACCTGGCTGGAGGAGGGCATCCTCGACCCCTCGGGCGAGGGGCCGTGGATCGCCGACGCGACCCCCGGACCCCCGGCCCGCGAGAACGCCCGCCGTCCCTTCGGGAGCTAGCAGTACGTGTCGCTCGGGTCCCGCGTCGTCCAGGAGCAGGTGTCGACCTTGCTGCCGCTCGCCTTGGTCAGCGTGGCCGTGTCCTTGTCGTTGTTCCAGACGTAGGCGCGGCGGTCCTGGTACTTGTCCGACGCGGTGTCCGAGCCGCTGCCGGTGCGCACCTTCAGGTACTTCCCGGCGCCGATCCTGACGTTCCCGAAGACGTACTTGTGGTTGGAGGCGTCCTTCAGCACCCATCCCTTGAGCGAGACGGCCGAGCCGCTGGTGTTCTTCAGCTGCACCCACTCGGCGTTCAGGCTCTTGTTCGAGCGGTTGTCCGAGCCGGGGCTGTCGAACCACACATGGTGGATCTTCACGCCCCCGGCCGCCTCGGCCGGGGTGCTGAGCAGGGTGCCGGTGAGCAGGGCCGCGCCGGCGAGGGCGGGCAGGGCGGCGCGTATGCGCACAGTACGCATGGAGAGATCCCCCCAGGATGTCGTCCGCGAAGTCGTTGCGGGGCCGGTCGGCGACCGGCCCGGACTGAAGTGTTATCACATGATCTTCACGTAGGCTTCACACTGGCGCCGAACGCACCCGCGCGAGGGACGCGCTGTCCGGGCCGTCACCGCCTGCCGCCACAATGGGGGAATGACCGACAGTCCCGCCCGTCCGGCCCCCCTCGCCGACCCGCACCTCGTCTACGACCCCGTCCCCGGGGACGGTCCCAAGGACGTGGTGATCCTCGGCTCCACCGGATCCATCGGCACCCAGGCCATCGACCTCGTGCTGCGCAACCCCGACCGCTTCCGGGTCACCGCCCTCTCCGCGAACGGCGGCCGGGTGGCCCTCCTCGCCGAGCAGGCCCGCCGGCTGCGGGTGCGGACCGTGGCGGTCGCCCGCGAGGACGTCGTACCCGCGCTGCGCGAGGCGCTCGCCGCGGAGTACGCCGGTGCGGAGCCCCTGCCCGAGATCCTCGCCGGGCCCGACGCGGCCACCCAGGTCGCCGCCTCCGGCTGCCACACCGTGCTCAACGGCATCACCGGCTCCATCGGCCTCGCCCCGACCCTGGCCGCCCTGGAGGCGGGCCGCACCCTCGCGCTCGCCAACAAGGAGTCGCTGATCGTCGGCGGCCCGCTGGTCACCGCGCTCGCGAAGCCCGGCCAGATCATCCCGGTGGACTCCGAGCACGCGGCCCTCTTCCAGGCGCTCGCCGCTGGCACCCGGGCCGACGTCCGCAAGCTCGTCGTCACCGCCTCCGGCGGCCCCTTCCGCGGCCGGACCAGGGACGAACTGGCGCACGTCACCGTCGAGGACGCCCTCGCCCACCCCACCTGGGCGATGGGTCCGGTCATCACCGTCAACTCCGCGACCCTGGTCAACAAGGGACTGGAGGTCATCGAGGCCCACCTCCTCTACGACATTCCGTTCGACCGCATTGAGGTGGTCGTGCACCCGCAGTCGTATGTGCACTCGATGGTCGAGTTCACCGACGGATCCACGATCGCCCAGGCGACGCCCCCCGACATGCGGGGGCCCATCGCCATCGGTCTGGGCTGGCCCGAACGTGTCCCGGACGCGGCCCCCGCGTTCGACTGGAGCAAGGCCTCCACCTGGGAGTTCTTCCCGCTGGACGACGAGGCCTTCCCCTCGGTGAACCTCGCCCGGCACGTGGGGCAGCTCGCGGGCACGGCCCCAGCGGTGTTCAATGCCGCCAACGAGGAGTGCGTCGCGGCCTTCCTGAGCGGCGCGCTGCCCTTCAACGGGATCATGGATACCGTCACCCGGGTGGTGGAGGAGCACGGCACCCCGGTCACGGGAACCTCACTCACGGTGTCGGACGTCCTCGAAGCGGAGACCTGGGCGAGGGCCCGGGCCCGCGAACTCACAGCCACGACGGCAACCGCGGAGGCGCGTGCATGACGACCTTGATGTTCATCCTCGGCATAGTGGTCTTCGCGGTGGGCCTGCTCGTCTCGATCGCGTGGCACGAGCTGGGGCACCTGTCCACGGCCAAGCTCTTCGGCATCCGCGTGCCGCAGTACATGGTCGGCTTCGGCCCGACCATCTGGTCGCGCAGGAAGGGCGAGACCGAGTACGGCATCAAGGCGATCCCGCTCGGCGGCTACATCCGCATGATCGGGATGTTCCCGCCCGACGACCAGGGCCGGGTCACCGCCCGCTCCACCTCCCCGTGGCGCGGCATGATCGAGGACGCCCGCTCGGCGGCCTTCGAGGAACTCGAGCCGGGTGACGAGACGCGCATGTTCTACACGCGCAAGCCGTGGAAGCGGGTCATCGTCATGTTCGCGGGCCCCTTCATGAACCTGGTGCTCGCCATCGCCCTCTTCCTCACCGTGCTGATGGGCTTCGGCATCCAGAAGGAAACCACCGTCGTGGAATCCGTCTCGCCCTGCGTCATCGCGCAGAGCCAGCACCGCGACAGCTGCGAGAAGTCCGACCCGTCGTCCCCCGCCAAGGCGGCCGGCATGAAGGCGGGCGACAAGATCGTCTCCTTCGACGGCAAGCCGACCAAGGACTGGAACACGCTCTCGGACCTCATCCGGGACAGCGCCGGGAAGAACGTCGCCTTCGTCGTCGACCGCGACGGCCGGGAAGTGACCCTGCACGCGAAGATCGCCACGAACCAGGTCGCCAAGAAGGACTCCAGCGGCAACTACGTCAACGGCTACGTCAAGGCCGGCTTCCTCGGCTTCAGCCCCGCCACCGGCGTCGTCAAACAGGACTTCGGCGAGTCCGTGACCTGGATGGGCGACCGGGTCGGCGACGCCGTGGACTCCCTCGTCGCCCTGCCCGGCAAGATCCCGGCCCTGTGGGACGCGGCCTTCGGCGACGGCCCGCGCGAGCCGGACTCCCCGATGGGCATCGTCGGCGCCGCCCGGGTCACCGGCGAGATCGCCACCCTGGACATCCCGGCCTCCCAGCAGCTGGCCATGTTCGTGTTCGTGCTGGCCGGCTTCAACCTCTCCCTGTTCCTGTTCAACATGCTCCCGCTGCTCCCGCTCGACGGCGGGCACATCGCGGGCGCCCTGTGGGAGTCGCTGCGGCGCAACCTGGCCCGGGTGCTGCGCCGGCCCGACCCCGGACCGTTCGACGTCGCCAAGCTGATGCCGGTGGCGTACGTGGTGGCCGGGATCTTCGTCTGCTTCACCGTCCTGGTGCTGATCGCCGACGTGGTCAACCCGGTGAAAATCTCCTAGCCACCCGTTGTTCGACGCGGCCCGGACCCGTCAGGTTCCGGGCCGCATTCCATCGGGTGGGTTTACGGGTGGGATGTGCTGACGCGGGGCCCGGTGCCGTAATCTCAAAGCCTGGAGCCCGCCGTTGCACGGGACCGGACCTTGATCCACGACTTGGGGTTGCACAGCAGATGACTGCGATTTCTCTCGGCATGCCGTCCGTTCCGACCAAGCTCGCCGAGCGCCGGAAGAGCCGGCAGATCCAGGTCGGAAGCGTGGCGGTCGGCGGAGACGCGCCCGTCTCGGTCCAGTCGATGACCACGACCCGCACGTCCGACATCGGCGCCACCCTCCAGCAGATCGCCGAGCTGACCGCCTCCGGCTGCCAGATCGTCCGCGTGGCCTGCCCCACCCAGGACGACGCCGACGCCCTCGCCACCATCGCGAAGAAGTCCCAGATCCCGGTGATCGCGGACATCCACTTCCAGCCCAAGTACGTCTTCGCCGCCATCGAGGCCGGCTGCGCCGCCGTCCGCGTCAACCCCGGCAACATCAAGCAGTTCGACGACAAGGTCAAGGAGATCGCGCGGGCCGCCAAGGACCACGGCACCCCGATCCGCATCGGCGTCAACGCCGGCTCCCTGGACAAGCGCCTGCTCCAGAAGTACGGCAAGGCCACCCCCGAGGCCCTGGTCGAGTCGGCCCTGTGGGAGGCGTCCCTCTTCGAGGAGCACGACTTCCGCGACATCAAGATCTCCGTCAAGCACAACGACCCGGTCGTGATGATCGAGGCCTACCGGCAGCTCGCCGAACAGTGCGACTACCCCCTCCACCTCGGCGTCACCGAGGCCGGCCCCGCCTTCCAGGGCACGATCAAGTCGGCCGTCGCCTTCGGCGCCCTGCTCTCCCAGGGGATCGGCGACACGATCCGGGTCTCCCTGTCGGCCCCGCCGGTCGAGGAGGTCAAGGTCGGCCTCCAGATCCTTCAGTCGCTCGGCCTGCGCCAGCGTGGCCTGGAGATCGTCTCCTGCCCGTCCTGCGGCCGCGCCCAGGTCGACGTCTACAAGCTCGCCGAAGAGGTCACCGCCGGCCTGACCGGCATGGAGGTCCCGCTCCGCGTCGCCGTCATGGGCTGCGTCGTCAACGGCCCGGGCGAGGCCCGCGAGGCCGACCTCGGCGTCGCCTCCGGCAACGGCAAGGGCCAGATCTTCGTCAAGGGCGAGGTCATCAAGACCGTCCCCGAGTCCAAGATCGTGGAAACCCTCATCGAGGAGGCCATGAAGCTGGCGGAGCAGATGGAGGCCGAGGGCGTCGCCTCCGGCGAACCGTCGGTGTCGGTGGCCGGCTGACTTTTCCAGCGCCGGTCGGGGGCAGCGCCCCGCCAGGGGCGCGGGGCTGTGGTCGATGTGCGGCTCCGCCGCGTGGGCGCGAAAGGCCCCTGACCGGGCCGCACTCGCCAACGCCCCGAAGCCCCCCGGGCTGGCAGGCGCACGGCGAAGCAGCGCAGCTATAGTGCGGAGATCAGCAGACCCCCAGGGTGAGGCCCCGCACGTGTTGACCCAGACCACCTCACGAGTGCTCGAACCGAGCGACCTGGACGCCGCGCTCGCCGTCCTGGACCGCGAGCCGGTCGCGAACGCCTTCGTGACCTCGCGGGTCCAGGTCGCGGGCCTCGACCCCTGGCGGCTCGGCGGCGAGATGTGGGGCTGGTACGAGGACGGCATGCTCACGTCCCTGTGCTACGCGGGCGCCAACCTCGTCCCGATCTGCGCCACCCCGCGCGCCGTCCGCGCCTTCGCCGACCGCGCCCGGCGGGCCGGCCGCCGCTGCTCCTCCATCGTCGGCCCCGCCGAAGCCACCGCCGCGCTGTGGCGGCTGCTGGAGCCGCACTGGGGCCCGGCCCGCGAGGTCCGCGCCCACCAGCCGCTGATGGTCACCGACCGCATGCCGGCCGGCATCGCCCCGGACCCGTACGTCCGCCGCGTCCGCAAGGACGAGATGGAGACGATCATGCCGGCGTGCGTGGCGATGTTCACCGAGGAGGTCGGCGTCTCCCCGCTGGCCGGCGACGGCGGCCTGCTCTACCAGGCCCGGGTCGCCGAACTCGTCGGGTCCGGCCGCTCCTTCGCCCGCGTCGACGACCAGGGCCGGGTCGTGTTCAAGGCGGAGATCGGCGCGGCGACCCCCCATGCCTGCCAGATCCAGGGCGTGTGGGTGGCCCCCGAGTACCGGGGCAGGGGACTGGCGGCCCCCGGCATGGCGGCCGTACTGCGCTATGCCCTGGCCGACGTGGCCCCCGTGGTCAGCCTGTACGTGAACGACTTCAACACCGCTGCCCGCAGGACGTACCGCAGAGTGGGCTTCCACGAGGTGGGAGCCTTCATGAGCGTGCTCTTCTGACCGCCCTGTACGCTCCCGGCATGGACCTCGTGATCGGCCCCCTGGACCTCGCTGCCCACGTGGACGAGGCCCTGGCCGTCCAAGCCGTCGCCTTCGGGCTCGGCCCGGACGAAGTCGCCGTACGCCGCCAGATCGTCCAGCGGCACATGCAGTACCAGGGCGCGCGGGCCTTCGGTGCCACCGTCCGCGGCCGGCTCGTCGGGTTCGTCTACGGCATGCCCAACAGCCGTACCCACTGGTGGTCCACCGTCGTCGAGCCCTACCTGCGCGCGGGCGGCAACGACTTCTGGCTGGACGACTCCTTCGTCATCACCGAACTGCACGTCCACCCCGACCACCAGAACCGTGGCATCGGCCGGCGCCTGATCACCACCATCACCGACACCGCCGACGAACCCCGCTCGATCCTCTCCGCGATCGACACCGACAGCCCCGCCCGCGGCCTCTACCACTCCCTCGGCTATGTCGACCTCGCCCGCCGGGTCCACTTCCCGAGCGCACCACGGCCGTACGCCGTGATGGGCGCCCCCCTGCCGCTTGCTCGGCGATAACCGATTTCCACCAGCACAGGCGGCCCGGCTAACCTCCTTGCCATCAACCTTTTCCGGCAGGAGTACGAGAACCATGGCCAACGCACCGGTCCAGCGCATGTCCCAGTTGATGGCGAAGACGCTGCGCGACGACCCGGCGGACGCGGAGGTCCTCAGCCACAAGCTCCTCGTCCGCGCCGGTTACGTCCGCCGCACGGCCGCCGGCATCTGGAGCTGGCTGCCCCTGGGCAAGAAGGTCCTCGCCAACGTCGAGCGCGTCGTCCGCGAGGAGATGGACGCCATCGGCGCCCAGGAGGTCACGCTGCCCGCCCTGCTGCCGCGCGAGCCCTACGAGGCCACCGGCCGCTGGGACGAGTACGGCCAGGAGCTGTTCCGGCTCAAGGACCGCAAGGGCGGCGACTACCTCCTCGGCCCCACCCACGAGGAGATCTTCACCCTCCTGGTCAAGGACCAGTGCACGTCCTACAAGGACCTGCCGGTGGTCCTCTACCAGATCCAGACCAAGTTCCGTGACGAGGCACGCCCCCGCGCCGGCATCCTGCGCGGCCGCGAGTTCCTGATGAAGGACTCGTACTCCTTCGACCTGGACGACGAGGGTCTCGGCCGGTCCTACGCCCTGCACCGCGAGGCCTACCAGCGTGTCTTCGCGCGCCTCGGCCTCGACTACCGCATCGTCGCGGCCACCGCCGGCGCCATGGGCGGCTCCAGGTCCGAGGAGTTCCTCGCCCCGGCCGAGGCCGGCGAGGACACCTTCGCCGACTGCCCGAACTGCGACTTCGCCGCCAACACCGAGGCGATCACGTACGAGCTGAAGCCGGTGGACGCCTCCGACGTACCCGCCGCCGAGGACATCCCGACCCCCGACACCCCCACCATCGAGACGCTGGCCGCCTCGCTCGGCGTCCCGGCCTCCGCCACGCTGAAGAACCTGCTGGTCAAGGTGGACGGCGAGATCGTCGCCGTCGGCGTGCCCGGGGACCGCGAGGTGGACCTGGGCAAGGTCGAGGCCCACTTCGCCCCGGCCGCCGTCGAGATGGTCACCGAGGCGGACTTCGCCGAGCGCGCCGACCTGGTCCGTGGCTACGTCGGCCCGCAGGGCCTGGGCGAGAAGGTGAAGTACATCGCCGACCCGCGCGTGGCCCCCGGCACCGCCTGGATCACCGGCGCCAACAAGGAGCACACGCACGCCAAGAACGTCGTCGCCGGCCGGGACTTCGAGGTCGACGAGTACGTGGACGTCGTGGTCGTGCAGGAGGGCGACCCCTGCCCCAAGTGCGGCACCGGCCTGAAGCTGGACCGCGCCATCGAGATCGGCCACATCTTCCAGCTGGGCCGCAAGTACACCGACGCCCTCAAGCTGGACGTCCTCGGCCAGAACGGCAAGCCGGTCCGCGTCACCATGGGCTCCTACGGCATCGGCGTCTCCCGCGCGGTCGCGGCCATCGCCGAGCAGAGCGCCGACGAGCACGGCCTGGTCTGGCCCAAGGAGGTCGCCCCGGCCGACGTGCACGTCGTCGCCGCCGGCAAGGCGCTCCAGACCGAGGTGGCCCTCGACGTCGCCGAGAAGCTCGCCGCCGCGGGCGTCCGCGTCCTGGTCGACGACCGGGCCGGGGTCTCCCCGGGCGTGAAGTTCACCGACGCCGAGCTGATCGGCGTCCCGCAGATCCTGGTCGCCGGCCGCCGCGCCGGCGAGGGCGTCCTGGAGCTGAAGGACCGCAAGACCGGCGAGCGCGAGGAACTGACGGTCGAGGACGCGATCGCCCGCCTGACCGCGCGGTAAGCAGGCGGGACGGGACCTTCCGGGCTCCGCCCGGGGCGTCCGGGAGTCCGGGGGCGGACAGCCGCCCCCGGACGCGGCCGGCCACGGCGATGGTCACCGAGGAGTGCGCTCTGACGGCCACGCCCTACGGCCACTCCGCCGTGACCGCGCTCAGCTAGATCCAGCTCGCGAACTCCAGCAGGAGTTCCGCGTCCTTCTCGCGGCCGACCCGGCGCGCCCGTACGCCGGACTCCACCGCCCGGAACAGGGTCCAGCCCCGCAGCCGTTCCTGGTCGACCTCCAGTGACTCGGCGAGCCGCTTGATCCTGCGCCGGGTGGTGGACGGCCCGGACGGCGCCGCGATCAGGTCCTCCACCCGGTCCCGCACCAGCCGCGCCAGATCGAAGGCGCTCTCGCCGACCACCGGGTCCGGACCCACCGCGAGCCAGGGCATCCGCTCGCCGGAGAGCACCTTGCTCTGCCGGAACGTGCCGTGCAGCAGCAGCTGCTCGGGTGGCGCCGCCAGCAGCTCCTCGCGGGCGGCGAGCGCCGACTCCACCAGCGGGGCGGCCTCCGGATCGGTCCCTGCGCTCGCCCGCATCGCCGTCGCCTGGCGCCCGGTCCGCCCGGCGACGGTCTCGAAGACATGCCCGGCCGGCGGCTCGACCCACAGCCTGCGCAGCGTCCCCGCCGCCTCCAGCAGCGCCTTCGCCTCCGGCAGCGACCGCACCGACACATCCGGGTGCAGCCGCTCCAGCAGCAGCGCCCCGTCCTCCGCCTCTGTCTCGGTCTCCAGCAGCTGTACGGCGCCCAGCCCGCCCCAGTGCGCCAGCGCCGCCCGCTCGCTCTCCGGGCGCGCCCGGGGCGGGGCCAGCTTCAGCACGGCCGGGGTGCCGTCCGCCCGCCGTACCAGCACCACCAGGCTGCTGCGCCCGCCCGGCACCTGCACCCGCTCGACGGTCAACTCGCGCCGGGCGACGGCCCGCTCGGCCGCCCCGGGCAGCCGCGCCAGCCAGTCGTCCCCGGCCGGTGCCGTCTCACCGAGCGCCCGCACCAGGCGCTGCGGCGGTTCGAAAGCCATGCGCGAGTCGTTCCCTTCGTGTCGTGTGCCGCCGGTCCCGTCCAGGTCTCCGCCCGAGTCTCCCGTCCTGATCCCGCCGGGTGCCGTCCTACGGCCGTGTCTTCACGGACCTGTCCTGCCGCCCCGTGGAGCGGCCCGGTCCCGGCCCGCCCCGCCGGCGGTCAACGCGTCGCCGACCCGGACGGCGACGGTGCCGGGCCGGCCGCGCCCGTCCGTTCGGCGGACCGCTCGGCCAGACCAGGGAAGGCTACGCTCTCCCCGCTCCAGCGGACCGCCCGCACCGCGGCCTCCCGCAGCGCCCCGGCCGCGTCGGCCCGCCGCGCGCCGGTCGTGGCCCGCACCAGGTCCGAGTACACCCCGGCCACCCGCTCCTCCAGCCGTGCCGCCAGCCGCAGCGCGCCCGCCCCGTCCTCGACCGGGAACGGCAGCGCGTACGCGGCGCTCGCGGCCACCGGTGCGCCGCCCAGGTCACGCACGGCGCGCACCAGCACGTCCCGGCGCGCGCGGTGGGCGTCGTACGCCGCCCGCGCCTCCGTCCGGCGTCGCTCGCCGATCCGGCCGCCCACGACGCCGTACCCGTACACCGCCGCGTGCTCCGCCGCCAGCGCGGCCTGCAAGGCGGTCAGCTCGGCCTTCGCGGCCCGCTCGGTCCCGTCGCTCACCTGGCTCCCCCCGTCAGCAGGTAGGCGTGCGCGGCTCCGGCCGCAGCGGCCGACGCCAGCAGCCGGGCCAGCTCGCCCGGTACCTCCAGCAGATCCTCGGCGCGCCGGTCGGCGAGGGCGCGCTCGGCGGCGGCCAGCCCGGCGACGGCGTCCTTCCCGGCGGCCGGGACGAGAGCGGCGGAGGCCGTGGCCGTGGCGGAAGCCGTGGCCGCCGCACCGTCCTCGAAGGCCGCCGCGTGGGCGGCGACCTGGGCCCGCAGCGGACTCAGCCGCCCCGCCAGCCCGGGATGCGCGGCGAGCACGGCGTCGTACCGCGCCAGCAGTCCCCGGCTGTCCCGCGCGGCTCGCGCGCGTGCCCGCTCCGTGGCCGACGGACCGTCGTCGCCGGACTCCGGCCCGGGCGAGCAGCCCACCAGCAGGGCGCCGCCGGCGGCCGAGGCGAGCAGGGTTCTTCTGCGCGGCCCCGAAGGCACGCGCGAGGGTGGGGGGTACGGCACGGCTGACGTCCTCGGGGCTCGTACGAACACACGGGCGGGAACGCCGGCCCGCCGTTGATCACGGTACCCGCGCACCAGTGTCACCGGCTCGTGGACCCACCCAAGGGGCGCGAGGCCGCATCGACGGACGGCTGCGCCGCGTGGCCGCGTGCGAACCGGCCCCCGTCGGAGGCAGTACCCTTTGATCAGACACGCGACCCATCCCACAACAGCACACGCGGCCGAGGAGTCACCCGGATGAGCACCACCCAGAGCGAGAGGCTGCGAGAGCTGCTCGAACCGCTCGTCACCTCCCAGGGGCTGGATCTCGAAGAGATCGCCGTGGACTCGGTCGGACGCAAGCGGGTGCTGCGTGTGGTGGTCGACTCCGACACCGGGGCGGATCTGGACGCCATCGCCGATGTGAGCCGTGCGCTCTCGGCGAAGCTGGACGAGACGAACGCGATGGGTGACGCGGCGTACGACCTGGAGGTCGGAACCCCCGGCGCGGAGCGCCTCCTCACCGAGCACCGGCACTTCGTGCGCGCCACCGACCGGCTCGTGAGGTTCCAGCTCACGGAGGGCGGCGAGCTGGTCGCGCGGATTCTGAAGGTCGACGACGAGGGCATCGACGTCGAGGTGCCCGGGGTGAAGGGCCGAAAGGCCACCGCCCGCAGGCTCGGCTTCCCGGAGATCGCCAAGGCGCGCGTGCAGGTCGAGTTCAACCGCAAGGACAGTGCCGGCCCGGCCGGCGAGAAGGACATGAAGGAAGAGGAGGAGGCGTAGCCGTGGACATCGACATGAGCGCCCTGCGGGGCTTGGTTCGGGAGAAGGAGATCTCCTTCGACCTGCTGGTCGAGGCGATCGAGTCGGCCCTCCTCATCGCCTACCACCGCACCGAGGGAAGCCGCCGACACGCGCGCGTGGAGCTCAACCGGGATACCGGGCATGTGACCGTGTGGGCGAAGGAGGACCCCGAGGACCTCGCCGAGGGGCAGGAGCCCCGCGAGTTCGACGACACCCCGTCCGGTTTCGGCCGCATCGCCGCCACCACCGCCAAGCAGGTGATCCTCCAGCGGCTGCGCGACGCCGAGGACGACGCGACGCTCGGCGAGTACGCCGGCCGCGAGGGCGACATCGTCACCGGTGTGGTGCAGCAGGGCCGCGACCCGAAGAACGTGCTCGTGGACATCGGCAGGCTGGAGGCCATCCTGCCGGTGCAGGAGCAGGTGCCCGGCGAGACGTACCCGCACGGCATGCGCCTGAGGTCGTACGTCGTCCGGGTGGCCAAGGGCGTGCGCGGGCCGTCCGTCACCCTCTCCCGTACGCACCCGAACCTGGTGAAGAAACTCTTCGCCCTGGAGGTGCCGGAGATCGCCGACGGTTCGGTGGAGATCGCCGCGATCGCCCGTGAGGCCGGTCACCGCACGAAGATCGCCGTACGGTCCACCCGGTCGGGCCTGAACGCCAAGGGTGCCTGCATCGGCCCCATGGGCGGTCGGGTGCGCAACGTGATGGGCGAGCTGAACGGCGAGAAGATCGACATCGTCGACTGGTCGGACGACCCGGCGGAGATGGTCGCGAACGCGCTGTCACCCGCTCGGGTGAGCAAGGTGGAGGTCGTGGACATGGCCGCGCGCTCCGCCCGGGTGACCGTGCCGGACTACCAGCTGTCGCTGGCGATCGGCAAGGAGGGCCAGAACGCCCGCCTCGCGGCCCGGCTGACCGGCTGGCGGATCGACATCCGGCCCGACACCGAGCAGGCCGGGGAGTAGATCCCGGGGCCGGGGAATAGATCCAAGCCGCCCGGCGCTGAGATCACGACAACAGCCGTTCGATTCTTGCCCCAAAGGGGTGAGGTCGGTACGGGGAGGTAGACTTAGCTGTGTCTGGCCGGACGCACGCCCGAGTATGCCCTGAACGCACCTGTGTGGGGTGCCGGGAGCGGGCGGCCAAGAACGATCTCCTGCGGATCGTGAAGATCGAGGACGCCTGCGTCCCCGATCCTCGCGGTACGCTGCCCGGCCGGGGTGCGTATGTGCACCCCGCCCTGGTCTGTCTCGACCAGGCGGTACGCCGCCGGGCGTTCCCGCGGGCACTGCGCGTCCCGGGACCGCTCGACACAAAGGCGTTGCGTCGATACGTCGAGCAGACAACAGTTGCCGAGCAGGCAACGCCGTAAGACAAGCCGCACGGAACCCCGTGCGGTCTGGTACCTCGCGAGTCGAAAGCAGGTCGAGATTGCGATGAGCACTCGATGAGTACGCGATGAGTACGCCCATGAACTAGCGACGGTCCGGCTTCAACCCGGACCTCAAAGGAGCGAAGTGGCTAAGGTCCGGGTCTACGAACTCGCCAAGGAGTTCGGTGTCGAGAGCAAGGTCGTCATGGCCAAGCTCCAGGAACTCGGTGAATTCGTCCGTTCGGCGTCTTCGACCATCGAAGCGCCGGTTGTACGCAAGCTGACCGACGCCTTCCAGGGCGGTGGCAACGGCAAGTCCGCCGGCAAGTCCGCCCCGCGCAAGGCTTCCCCCAAGCCCGCCGCGCCCTCCCCGGCGCAGGCGGCACGTCCGGCTGCCCCGGCCCCGAGGCCGGCTGCCCCCAAGCCGCCGACGGCGCCCGCTGCCCAGCAGCCGGCCGCCCCGTCGGCTCCCTCGGCGCCCGCACAGGCACCGGCCCCGGGCCCGCGCCCGGTGCCGGGTCCCAAGCCCGCGCCGCGCCCGGCCCCGGCCGCCCCGGAGTTCACCGCTCCGCCGGCCGCCCCGGCCGCGCAGACCCCGCAGGCTCCGGCCGCCCAGGGTCCGCGTCCCGGCGCCCGTCCCGGTGCCCCGAAGCCCGGTGGCGCTCGTCCGGCCTCCGGTCAGGGTCAGTCGGCCCGTCCGGGCCAGGGCGGTTCCCGCGCCGGTGGCCAGGGCGCGCGTCCCGGTTCCCGTCCGGCCGGTCCGCGTCCGGGCAACAACCCCTTCACCTCCGGCGGCAACGCCGGAATGGCCCGTCCGCAGGCCCCGCGCCCGCAGGGCGGTCCGCGTCCCGGCCCCGGCGGTGCCCCCGGCGCCGGTCCCCGTCCGCAGGCGCCCGGCGCCCAGGGCGGCGGTCCGCGTCCGCAGGCTCCCGGCGGTTCCCGGCCGTCGCCGGCCGGCATGCCCCGCCCGCAGGGCGGTCCGCGTCCCGGCCCGGCCGGTCCGCGCCCGAACCCCGGCATGATGCCGCAGCGTCCCGCTGCCGGCCCGCGTCCCGGCGGCGGTGGCCCCGGCGGCCGCGGTCCCGGTGCCGGCGGTCGTCCCGGTGGCGGCGGCGGTCGTCCGGGCGGCGGCGGCTTCGCCGGTCGTCCCGGTGGCGGTGGCGGCGGCGGTGGCTTCGCCGGTCGCCCCGGTGGCGGCGGCGGTGGCGGTGGCTTCGCCGGTCGTCCGGGTGGTCCCGGCGGTGGCGGCGGTGGCCGTCCCGGCTTCGGTGGCCGTCCCGGCGGTCCCGGTGGCCGCGGTGGCACGCAGGGCGCCTTCGGCCGTCCCGGCGGTCCCGCGCGTCGAGGCCGCAAGTCGAAGCGGCAGAGGCGCCAGGAGTACGAGGCCATGCAGGCCCCGAGCGTCGGCGGCGTGATGCTGCCGCGTGGCAACGGCGAGACCATCCGTCTCTCCCGCGGCGCGTCGCTCACCGACTTCGCGGAGAAGATCAACGCCAACCCGGCGTCCCTCGTCGCGGTCATGATGAACCTCGGCGAGATGGTCACGGCGACGCAGTCCGTCTCCGACGAGACCCTCCAGCTCCTCGCCGACGAGATGAACTACACGGTTCAGATCGTCAGCCCGGAGGAGGAGGACCGCGAGCTGCTCGAGTCCTTCGACATCGAGTTCGGCGAGGACGAGGGCGACGAGGAGGACCTGGTGGTCCGCCCGCCGGTCGTCACCGTCATGGGTCACGTCGACCACGGTAAGACCCGACTGCTCGACGCCATCCGCAAGACGAACGTCATCGCGGGCGAGGCCGGTGGCATCACCCAGCACATCGGTGCCTACCAGGTCGCGACCCAGGTCAACGACGAAGAGCGCAAGATCACCTTCATCGACACCCCGGGTCACGAGGCGTTCACCGCCATGCGTGCCCGTGGTGCGAAGTCGACCGACATCGCGATCCTGGTCGTCGCGGCCAACGACGGCGTCATGCCGCAGACGGTCGAGGCGCTCAACCACGCCAAGGCGGCCGACGTGCCGATCGTGGTCGCGGTCAACAAGATCGACGTCGAGGGTGCCGACCCGACCAAGGTGCGCGGTCAGCTGACCGAGTACGGCCTGGTGGCCGAGGAGTACGGCGGCGACACCATGTTCGTCGACATCTCCGCCAAGCAGGGTCTGCACATCGACTCGCTGCTGGAGGCCGTGATCCTCACGGCCGACGCCTCGCTCGACCTGCGGGCCAACCCGAACCAGGACGCGCAGGGCATCTCGATCGAGTCCCGTCTCGACCGCGGCCGTGGTGCCGTGGCGACGGTCCTCGTCCAGCGAGGCACGCTGCGGGTCGGCGACACGATGGTCGTGGGCGACGCCTACGGTCGCGTGCGCGCCATGCTCGACGACAACGGCAACAACGTCGCCGAGGCCGGCCCGTCGACGCCGGTCCAGGTCCTGGGCCTGACCAACGTCCCGGGTGCGGGCGACAACTTCCTGGTGGTCGACGAGGACCGTACGGCCCGTCAGATCGCCGAGAAGCGCGCCGCCCGCGAGCGCAACGCGGCCTTCGCCAAGCGCACGCGTCGCGTGTCCCTGGAGGACCTGGACAAGGTGCTGAAGGCCGGCGAGGTCCAGCAGCTGAACCTGATCATCAAGGGTGACGCTTCTGGTTCGGTCGAGGCCCTGGAGTCCTCGCTGCTCCAGCTGGACGTCGGCGAAGAGGTCGACATCCGCGTCCTGCACCGCGGCGTCGGTGCGGTCACGGAGTCCGACATCGACCTGGCGATGGGCTCCGACGCCATCGTGATCGGCTTCAACGTCCGTGCGGCCGGCCGCGCGGCGCAGATGGCCGAGCGCGAGGGTGTGGACGTCCGGTACTACTCGGTCATCTACCAGGCGATCGAGGAGATCGAGGCAGCCCTCAAGGGCATGCTCAAGCCGGAGTTCGAAGAGGTCGAGCTGGGCACGGCGGAGATCCGCGAGGTCTTCAAGTCGTCCAAGCTGGGCAACATCGCCGGTGTCCTCATCCGCTCCGGCGAGGTGCGCCGCAACACCAAGGCCCGCCTCATCCGAGACGGCAAGGTGGTCGCGGAGAACCTCACCATCGAGGGCCTGCGTCGCTTCAAGGACGACGTCACCGAGATCCGCGAAGGCTACGAGGGCGGTATCAACCTCGGAAACTTCAACGACATCAAGGTCGACGACGTCATCGCGACGTACGAGATGCGGGAGAAGCCGCGGGCGTAACGCCTGTGGTTCGTGCTGGCCGGCGGGACTGCGGTTCCGCCGGCCAGCGCGCCGTTTTTTGCCCACCCACCCGCCCGAATCGGTCGGCTGAATCGCTGGGGTCTGAGGGCGGAACCCCCAGGCGGTCCGCGGCGCACGGCGCCGAAACCCTGTCGAGCCACCGGCAGGCACGCGGTACGGTTCTTGATGTCCCCGGCCACACGGACCCGGGGCCATCGATCCCGTACCGGCGGGTGAACCGGTTGCACACATGTACGTGGGGACTCTGTCCTTCGACCTCCTCCTCGGCGACGTCCACTCGCTGAAGGAGAAGCGCTCCGTCGTCCGCCCGATCGTCGCCGAACTCCAGCGGAAGTACGCCGTGAGCGCGGCCGAGGTGGACCATATGAACCTCCATCGGCGGGCGATCATCGGCCTCGCCGCGGTCTCCGGCGACGCGGCGCACCTCACCGACGTACTGGACCGGTGTGAGCGGCTGGTCGCCGGCCGCCCCGAGGTGGAGCTGCTGTCCGTGCGACGGCGCTTCCACGGCGACGACGACTGACCACGAAACGCAAGCAAGAGAAAGAACGGGAGACGGACCAGTGGCCGACAACGCGCGGGCTAAAAGGCTGGCGGACCTCATCCGGGAGGTGGTGGCCCAGAAGCTACAGCGCGGGATCAAGGACCCGCGGCTCGGCTCACACGTCACCATCACGGACACCCGGGTCACGGGCGACCTCCGGGAGGCGACCGTCTTCTACACGGTCTACGGCGACGAGGAGGAGCGGCAGGCCGCCGCCGCGGGCCTGGAGAGCGCCAAGGGCATCCTGCGCTCCGAGGTGGGCCGCGCCGCCGGGGTGAAGTTCACGCCCACCCTGACCTTCGTGGCGGACGCCCTGCCGGACACCGCCCGGAACATCGAGGACCTCCTCGACAAGGCCCGGCAGTCCGACGAGAAGGTGCGCGAGGCGGCCACGGGCGCCACGTACGCCGGCGGCGCCGACCCGTACCGCAAGCCGGCGGACGAGGACACCGACACGGACGGCGACGCCACCGAATGACCCAGAAGCACACCACGCCCGACGGCCTCGTCATCGTCGACAAGCCGTCGGGCTTCACTTCGCACGACGTGGTCGCCAAGATGCGCGGAATCGCCAGGACCCGCCGCGTCGGCCACGCCGGCACCCTCGACCCGATGGCGACCGGCGTCCTGATCCTCGGGGTCGAGCGCGCCACCAAGCTCCTCGGGCACCTCGCGCTCACCGAGAAGGAGTACCTGGGCACCGTCCGCCTGGGCCAGAGCACCCTCACCGACGACGCCGAGGGCGAGATCACCTCGTCCACCGACGCCTCCAAGGTGACCCGGGACGCCATCGACGCCGGCATCGCCAAGCTGACCGGCGACATCATGCAGGTGCCGTCCAAGGTCAGCGCCATCAAGATCGACGGCGTACGGTCGTACAAGCGGGCCCGCGAGGGCGAGGACTTCGAGATCCCCGCCCGGCCGGTGACCATCTCCTCCTTCGCGGTGTACGACGTCCGGGACGCGGTCGCCGAGGACGGTACGCCCGTGCTCGACCTGGTGGTGTCGGTGGTCTGCTCCTCCGGCACCTACATCCGCGCCCTCGCCCGTGACCTGGGCGCCGACCTCGGAGTCGGCGGCCACCTCACCGCGCTGCGCCGCACGCGCGTCGGGCCGTACAAGCTGGACGCGGCGAAGACGCTGGACCAGCTCCAGCAGGAGCTGACCGTGATGCCGGTCGCCGAGGCCGCCGCCGCGGCGTTCCCGCGCTGGGAGGTCGACGACAAGCGGTCCCGGCTGCTGCTGAACGGCGTCCGGCTGGAGATCCCCGACGTGTACGCGGGCGCCGGTCCTGTGGCCGTCTTCGACCCCGAGGGCCGTTTCCTCGCGCTGGTCGAGGAACACCGGGGCAAGGCGAAGAGCCTGGCGGTCTTCGGCTGAGGCCCTGAGCCCTTCAGGCCTTGAGCCCTGGAGCCATTGAGCCCTTGAGCTGTGACGCCGGGCCCGCACGGATCGGCTGTCTGCCGTGGAGCGGCGGCCGGCCACGGGTCGGCCCTGCCGCCACTCCACGGTCCCCCCTCGGTTCCCCCACCCCTAGGGTTATCCAGCAACCTCCGCCAATTCACCCGTCCGGGCAGGCGCTCGGAGTGAAGCGGGGGAGCGGAAGGGGGCGCGTTCACCACGCGATCTGTCCCGCCGATCATCCCGCGCCTACCGTCGGAACCAGGGCACGGGGACGGGCGGGGAGGTACGACCATGACGGAACGGGGCCCGCGGGACGGAAGCGGGCACCGGGGGTACGGGTGCGGGGAGCGTGGCGAGGGGGATCGCGCGGGCGGGGATCGCGCGTATGAGGAACGGCCGTCCGGAAGGTGCGCGTACGAGGAGCCTGCGGGCGATGGGCCTGGTACGGGCGGGGGAGCGGGTCCGGAGGAGAGGGCCCGTGCCGCCACCCGGTCCGACGAGGCGGGCGTAGGCGCCGACACCGCTCGCTTCGACGCCGCCCTCGTCCGCATCCGGGACCTGGCCGGCCGCCCGCGCGGACTCGGCTTCCTCGCCGATCACGAGGGCACCCTGCTCACCAGCCACGAGGCCGTCGACGGCCTGCCCCGGCTGGTGCTGCACGCCTCCGGCGACCGCACCTGCGTGGTCGACGCCGACGCGGTCACCGCACTGCCCGGCCTGGACCTCGCCCTGGTGCGCACCGAGGGCCTCGGCGCGGAGCCGCTGCCGGTGACCGCGCGGGAGCGGATCGACGCCGGCACCTACGTACGGGTCGCCGCCGGCTGCTGGCGCGAGGCGCGGGTGCTGGCCGCCACGCAGGTGACGTACACCGCCACGGACCGCTTCCACCTCCTGGACGACGTGCTGGAGCTGGCCATCGGCACGGCCGGCCGGGACGCGCTCCGGCTGGGCGGCGGCGCGGCCGGTGGACCGGTGCTCGACGCGCGCACCGGAGCGGTCGTCGGCGTCCTCGGCACCGCCCTGCACAGCGGCGAGCGCGACGCGGGCTTCGCGGTGCCTCTGCGGCCCGCCGACGGCGCCCTCGCCGGCCTGCTTGCCCGCAACGCGGCCACCGTGCCCGCGTACGGCGCCGACCTCAACCTCGCCGGCGTCCTCCAGCTGACCACGACCTCGGTGGGCCAGGACGGCCCCCCGTGCGCCGTCGAACCGGTCGAACGCGCCGACATCGCCCGGGAGTTGGCGGCCTTCACCGTCGGCGACCGGCCCGTGCTCGGCCTCGTCGGCGCGCCGGGCAGCGGTCGTACGACGGAACTCGCGGCGCTCGCCGCCCGCCGCGCCCGGGGTGAGCGGCCGGCCCCGACGCTGTGGCTGCGCGGTGCCGACCTGAAGGCCACCGACGACTCGGTGGCCGACGCGGCCCGCCGCGCCCTGGCGCGTGCCGCCCGGATCATCGCCGCGTCCCGCTCCGCCCGACCCGAAGACCTCGGCGACGTCACACCCGACCACGTGGCCCGCCTCGCCGCGCGGGCCGGCCGTCCGCTGCTGCTCCTCCTGGACGGCCCCGAGGAGATGCCCCCCGCCCTCGCCCACCGCCTGCCCACCTGGACCGAGGGCACGGCCGCCTGGCTGCGCGAAACAGGGGCACGTCTGGTGCTGGCCTGCCGAGAGGAACACTGGGAACACACCGGCAAGGCCTTCCCACAGGCCCTCCTCCACGTGCCGGGCACCCCAGGAAACCCATCATCCATGCCGCCCGGCCTCGAGGTCCCGGCGGAGGGTGGCGAGCCGCTGGGAACTGCTTCCGGGGCTCCGGTGGGCGGTGGCGAGCCGCTGGGAACTGCTTCCGGGGCTCCGGTGGGCGGTGGCGAGTGTCCGCGCGCGCAGGCTGATCCTGGGGCTCCGGTGGGCGGTGGCGGGTTTGTGCGCACGCAGGCCGATGCCGGGGCCTCGCTGGGCGGTGGCGAGTTTCTGTTCACCCAGGCCGATTCCAGGGCCTCGGCGGGTGGTGGCGGGTGTCCGCGCGCGCAGGCCGATCCCGGGACCCCGGCGGGCGGCGGTGAGCCACTGCACAGCACCCCGGCCGACCCTCCGCCTTCGCCCCCAGCGTCAGCCGGGCCGGCCGAGCCGCTGCACGCTGTCGCCGACCGCGCGCCCTCGCCCGGTGCGTCGGCCGACGGCGCCGAACCGCAGGTTCCCCTGCCCAGCCCCGCCTCCCCGGCGGACAGCCCCCAGCGGCACCGCCCTCCGGCCGGCGTTGTCTTCCCGGCGGGCAGCCCTGAGCCGCACCACTCTCCGGCCGGCGTTGTCTTCCCGGCGGGCAGCCCCGAGCCGCACCACTCTCCGGCCGCCGTTGTCTTCCCGGCGGGCAGCCCCGAGCCGCACCACTCTCCGGCCGCCGTTGTCTTCCCGGCGGGCAGCCCCGAGCCGCACCACTCTCCGGCCGGCCTTGCCTCCCCGGCGGACAGCCCTGTACCGGACCGCACCCCCGCCACCGCCGCCACCCCACCCCACGCCTCCTCTGCCCCCGGCGAGTCCCTCTCCGGCGCAGCCCCCCGCACCCCCGCCACCGACCCGCTTCCCCCCTGTCTGCGGATCGGGGAGCTCACGGTCGGTGAGGCGCGGTGGGCTCGGGCGCGGTATGGGATTCCTGAGGGTGTGCTCGGTGAGCGGGACGCGCGGCATCCGCTGGTGCTTCGGCTGCTGTCCAAGGTGTGGGCCGCCGTACCCGACCCGCTGGTCGCCGGGCCCGTCGACCGGCACGACGTGTTCGCCGCCCACCTCGACCTGATGTGCCTGCGCATCGCGGTCCGCCTCGCCGCCGCCGGCGGTCTGCGCGGTACGGCCGTGCGGCGGCTCGCGGCGCGGGTGGCCCGGCAGGTGCACGAGGCCGCCCGGCGCAGCCTCGGGCCGGGGCAGGGAGAGCTGGACCGGGAGTCGTTCGAGGCGGTGTTCCCCTGGGGCCCGGCCCCCGCCCGGCTCGGCGGCGGCACCGGCTGGGCCTCCGCCGTGCTCACCGAGGGCCTCCTCGTGCCGGCCGGCACCGGTTACCGCTTCGCCCACGAGGAGCTGGCCGACTGGATCCAGGGCACCCACCTCGACCTGGACGCGGCGCTGCGGGCCCTGGTGCACCGCGCCGGCGAGCCGAGCACGTCCCGTCCCGTGCCGGTGCCGTACCACCGCGTCGGACCCGTCGTGCAGGCCCTGCTGCTCCTGGGCCGCCAGCAAGGTCCCAGGCAACTCGCTCTCCGTCTGCGAGAGTTGGTCGACGCGCTGGACCGTGACACCGGCTCCTGGTGGGCCGCCCGGCTGCTCGCCCGGACCCTGCTCCAGGTCCCGGACGCGACGCCGTACATCGAGGTGCTGCGCCTGCTCGCCGACCGGGTCGTCGTCTGGCGCGGCGCCCAGCGGCCCGTACCGGCCGACTTCCGCCCCGCCTTCTGGACCGCCCTTCCCGTCCCCGACCCCGAGCGCCTGGACCTGTTGCGCCGCCTCGTCCTGGCGGACCCGGCGCCGCCCGCGGCAGGCGACCGGTACCTGGACGCCGTCGCCGGACTGCTCGCCGCCGCCCCCACCGTCGTACAACCCCTGCTCACCCACTGGTTCGCCGACGAGCAGCCGCTGCCCGCGACCCCGCACGCCACCGTGGCCACCGCCGCGCAGGCGCTGCTGCACACCCACCGGCACGGCGCCCTGGACGATCTCACCGAGGTGCTGGTTGCCTGCGCGCACCGGCGTGCCGACGAACTGCTCGCCGTCCTCGCCGAGGAGGAGCCGTCGGCCCTCTGCCGGGCGGTCGACCGCTGGGCGCACGACGAGCGCCCCGCCCGCAGGATCGCGGCCGTGGCCTTCGCCCTGCGCGCGGCCCCCCACGCCCGCTCCGACGCCGACCGCGAGCTACTGCGCTACGCCGCCCTCACCCTGCTCGCCCGCCCCGCCGACCGCACCCTGCACGGCGCCGCGCTGGCCCTCCTGGTCCGCGACCCGCGCACCCGCGACCGGCACCTGCCCGCGGCCCTCCGCCATTTCGCCGACGGCGACCCGCAGTTCCCGCCCAGCGCCCTCGTCACGGCCCTGACCACGCACCCGGAACCGGTCCTGGAGGCCTTCCGTGCCCGCCTGCGCGCCCCGGGCGCCGGTGGCCCGGACACCGGAGCGGTCCTGCGCGGCCTCACCGAGGTCACCACCCCGGCCCTGGCCCGCCGGGTCGCCGCCCTCGTCCGGGAGTCGGTGCGCCCGCACCCGGAGACCGCCGGACAGGTCGCCGGCCATGTCGACCGCCGCCTCGAACAGGGCCCCACCGCCCGCCCGGTCCTGCTGCCCCTCGTCACCGGCCTGCTCGACGGCGGCCCCGAACCGCTCCGGGCGGCCCTCGCCACCGTCCTCGCCGCCCCCGGCACGCCCGCCTCCCGTCCGCTCCGCCGCGAGCTGCTGGAGTTCCTGCTCGCCCGGGAAGAGGACCCGTCCGTCCTGATCGCCGTCCTGCACGCGGCCGCGGACCACGGCGGCGGCCGGGAGGAGGAGGCCCGCGGCCTGGTGCACCGCACCGGACTGCTCCTGGTCCGCACACCCGAGGGCGCCACCCGGTTCGACCGCGCCCTGGTCGACCTCGGCCGGCACACGCCCGGCTTCGCCGCCCGCATGGCCCGCTGGCTGACCGAGGCCCCGGACGACTGGGCGGCGGTGGTCGGTCCCAGCACCCGCCGCATGATCGAGAACCTGGCGGGCGCCCGCGTACCGGCCTGAGCTGCGGCGGGAACGTGCGCCCCGTCACAGCCCCCATGCCGATGCTGGCGCGAGGCACCCGGCATGGCACCCTTAGACCTGCACGACGAGGTCAAGGTAGACACGGACAAGGGTTCGAGGAGCGGTCACAGTGCAGCGCTGGCGTGGCTTGGAGGACATCCCCCAGGACTGGGGGCGCAGCGTCGTCACCATCGGTTCCTACGACGGCGTCCACCGCGGCCACCAGCTGATCATCAAGCACGCCGTCGACCGGGCCCGCGAGCTGGGCGTCCCGGCCGTCGTGGTCACGTTCGACCCGCACCCCAGCGAGGTCGTCCGCCCGGGCAGCCACCCGCCGCTGCTCGCCCCGCACCACCGCCGTGCCGAACTCATGGCCGAGCTGGGCGTCGACGCGGTCCTCATCCTTCCCTTCACCACCGAGTTCTCGAAGCTCTCGCCCGCCGAGTTCGTGGTGAAGGTCCTGGTGGACAAGCTGCGCGCCAAGGCGGTCGTGGAGGGCCCCAACTTCCGCTTCGGTCACAAGGCGGCCGGGAACGTCGAGTTCCTCACCGAGCAGGGCAAGATCTACGACTTCGAGGTCGAGGTCGTCGACCTGTACGTCACCGGTGAGGCGGGCGGCGGCGAGCCGTTCTCCTCCACGCTGACCCGCCGCCTGGTCGCCGAGGGCGATGTCGCGGGCGCCCGCGAGATCCTGGGCCGCCCGCACCGGGTGGAGGGCGTCGTCGTCCGCGGTGCCCAGCGCGGCCGGGAACTGGGCTTTCCGACGGCCAACGTCGAGACGCTCCCGCACACCGCCATCCCCGCCGACGGCGTGTACGCCGGTTATCTGCACGCCCAGGGCGAGGTCATGCCGGCCGCGATCTCCGTCGGCACGAACCCGCAGTTCGACGGCACCGAGCGCACGGTGGAGGCGTACGCGATCGACCGCGTCGGCCTCGACCTGTACGGCCTGCACGTCGCCGTCGACTTCCTCGCGTACGTGCGCGGGCAGGCGAAGTTCGAGTCACTGGAGGCCCTGCTGGAGCAGATGGCCGCGGATGTGAAGCGGTGCCGGGAGATCGTGGCGGCGGAGGAGTAACCGCTCGGTCCAGCGGGACTCGTTGCAGAGAGAAGGGCGGCCGGTGCGGGGAGCACCGGCCGCCCTTTGTCGTGGCCTCTACTGCTGGGGCGGGGCGGAGGGAGCCTGCGGGGGCTGCTGCGGCTGCTGTCCCGGCTGCGGCTGCGGCTGCGGCTGAGGCTGAGCCTGGGGCTGTGACGTGGGCTGGGGCTGGGGCTGTCCGTGCTGCGGGTAGCCCGGTTGCTGCGGTGCCCCCGGATACGGCTGCTGCTGGCCCTGCTGAGGCGGGTACGGCTGCTGCGCCGGGGCGTACGGCTGACCGGGGACCTGCGGATACGGCTGCTCGGCGCCGTACAGCTGTCCCGGCATGGGCTGCCCGGGCATGGGCTGTCCCGGCATGGGCTGGCCCGGCATCGGCCCTCCCGGCATGGGCGGGGCGGCCACCGGGGGCGGGTTGCCGTCGCTCGTCCACAGCCCGTGCGCCTGCTGGTGACGGGTGAAGTCCTCGGCGACCATCGCGGCGAGGTTGAAGTACGCCTCGCGCGTCTTCGGCCGCATCATGTCGAGGTCGACCTCGGCACCGGCGGCCAGATGCTCGTCGAAGGGCACGACGATGACCCCGCGGGTCCGGGTCTCGAAGTGCGCCACGATGTCCTCGACCTTGATCATCTTGCCGGTCTCGCGGACCCCGGAGATCACGGTGAGGGACCGGGAGACCAGGTCGGCGTACCCGTGCGCGGACAGCCAGTCCAGCGTCGTACTGGCGCTGCTCGCTCCGTCCACGGACGGCGTGGAGATGATGATGAGCTGGTCGGCGAGGTCGAGCACCCCGCGCATGGCGCTGTACAGCAGACCGGTGCCCGAGTCGGTCAGGATGACCGGGTACTGGCGGCCGAGCACGTCGATGGCGCGCCGGTAGTCCTCGTCGTTGAACGTGGTCGAGACGGCCGGGTCCACGTCGTTGGCGATGATCTCCAGACCGGAGGGCGCCTGGGAGGTGAACCGCCGGATGTCCATGTACGAGTTGAGGTACGGGATGGCCTGGACGAGGTCACGGATGGTGGCCCCGGTCTCCCGGCGCACCCGCCGCCCGAGCGTACCGGCGTCCGGGTTGGCGTCGATGGCGAGGATCTTGTCCTGCCGCTCGGTGGCGAGGGTCGAGCCGAGCGCGGTCGTCGTGGTCGTCTTGCCGACGCCGCCCTTGAGGCTGATGACCGCGATCCGGTAGCAGGACAGCACCGGCGTACGGATCAGCTCCAGCTTGCGCTGCCGCTCGGCCTCCTCCTTCTTGCCGCCCAGCTTGAACCGGCCGCCGGCCGCAGCGGGCCGCCCGCTCTTCGCCTTCTGCTTCTTGTTGTTGAGCAGCCGGTCCGAGGACAGCTCCACGGCGGCGGTGTAACCGAGCGGCGCGGCACCGGGGTTGGTCGGCTGTCGCTGATCATGCTGCACGGGCTGCGGCCACGCGGCACCGGAACGGGGGTCGACCGGGGCGTGCGGGGCGCCGGGGGTGCCGTCCGGGTTCTGAGGCGGCTGCGGGAAGCCGTAACCACCCGGCTGGACGGGGGCGTTGGGCTGCCCCGGCTGAGGGAAGCCGTAACCGCCGGGCTGCGCGGAAGGGTTGGGCGCGCCTGACTGCGGGAAGCCGTAACCGCTCGGCGGGGTGGGGCCGTTGGGGTGCGGCTGGGACGCCGGGGGTTGCGGGAAGCCGTAACCGGTGGGCGGGGCCGAGGGGTTGGGGGTGCCGGGTGTCGGGGCGCCGGGCTGGGCTGACGGGTTGGGAGCGTTGGCCACCGGGGCACCGGGCTGGCCTGACGGGTTCGGGGTACCGGGCGTCGGGGCGCCGGGGTGGGGGAAGCCGTAGCCGCTCGGGGTCGGGGGAGTGGGGCCGGGAGCGGGGCCGTTGCGGACCGCCTGCGGGCCGGGTGCCGGTGCGCTGGGCGCACCCGGCTGGCCCGCCTGGTTGGCTTGGTTCGGCTGGTTCCACGCGGCGGGCGCGGGCTGGGGGGCCTGCGGCTGGAACGGCGGCTGCTGACCGGGCGTGCCGGCGGGTCCCTGGCCGCTCGCCGGTTGCGGCTGCTGACCGGGTGCACCGGCAGGACCCTGGTAGCCGGTCGGCTGCGGCTGCTGACCGGGCACCGGCCCGGGCTGCTGTGGGGCGGCCGGCTGCTGCCCGGGCTGTGCGGGCCACTGCCCTGCGGGGGCCGGGGCGGCGGGCTGGTACGAGGGCGGCAGCGGAGGCAGCCCGTGCTGCGGAGCGGGCGGCGGCGTCCAGCCAGGCGGCGCGCCCTGCGGGGCCGGGGGAGCGGACGGTACGGCGGCGTGCGGGGCGCCGGGGGCGGGCTGGGCCGCGTTGGGCTGGGCGCCGGGGTGGGCGGCAGCGGTGGGCTGCGGGAAGCCGTATCCGCCGGGCTGTTCGGGGGTGGGCTGGGGTGCGCCTGGCTGCGCAGCGGCGGCGTCTGGTGTGCCGGGTTGGGGGAAGCCGTATCCGCCGGGCTGTCCGGGGGCGGGCTCGGCGGCGTCGGCCTGCTGGGCGCCGGACTCCGGCGTACCGGGGTGGGCGGCACCGGTCTGCTGGGCCACGTTGTCCGACGGACCGTTGCCCGTGGCACGGTCACCCGATGCGCTGTCTTCCCGTGCACCCGGCTGAGGCGCGCTGCCCTGGGCCGCCGCGCGTGCCGTCTCGGCGTCCGAGGGCTCCGACGCGTCGGCGTGCGCAGAGTCGGAGGGGCCCTCCGAGACGTCGGCGCGCATGGCGTCGGCCGCGCCCTCGTCGGCGCCACTCTTGTCGGCGCCACCCTCGTCGGCGGCGGCCTGCTCCGGGACGCTCTCCTCCGCCGCAGCCTTCTCATCGGCGATCCCGTCGGACGCGGAACCCTCCGAAACGGTGGCCTCCGCCATCGAGCCGTCCTGCGCGACAGCCTCTCCACCGGATTCCTCGGCGCGGTCCTCGCCGCCCTCGGCATCGCCGGATCCTTCGGCACCGGACGCACCTGAGGCACCGGCAGAACCTTCCGAACCGCCGGAGCCTTCCGAACCGCCGGAGCTGTCCGCATCGGCCGTGCCCTCGGCACCGGAGGAGCCCTCCGAACCGGAGGCGACCCCCGTGCCGTCATCCTCCGTCAGAGCCGCGCCCGCGGTAGCCGAGGCCGTCGAAGCAGAACCATCCCCGGGGCCGTCACCCCCGGACTCGGCCGACTCCGCGCCGGCAGCCGCGCGCTCGGCGATCTCCGCCATCTGCCGCTTAAGAGCGACGGCGGAGAACCGCATGGTCGCCCCGCTCTCCAGATCCCCGTTGTCCGTCTCCGGCTGGGCAGGCGGGGCAGGCTGGGAGTGCTGCGGCTCGAAGCCCTCGGGCAGCCGCGGCATCGGGACGGGCTCACCGGTCGGCGGCGCGGGCTGCGCAGGCCCGGCCGGGGGAACGTACGCGGCCCCCTGCGGCGGAGTGAACGACGCGCCCTGCGCCGACTCATACGGAACCCCCTGCGCGGGACCGTACGGAGTCCCCTCCGCCGGACCGTACGAAGCCCCTTGCCCGGCCCCATACGAATCCCCCTGCGCCGGAATGAACGGAGTCCCCTGTGGCGGCGTGCCCACCGGCGGGACGACCGGCGGGACGACCGGCGGGGCGACCGGCGGTGGCGGCGTCGGACCCGGAACCGGCGTGCCCGTGGGGAACGGCAGCCCGGGAGTCGCCGGACCGCCCGAGTCACCGGCAGCCGCGGACCCGCCGGCCCCGGCGAAACCGCCGGCACCACCAGTACCGCCTGTACCGCCGGCGCCACCGGCACCCGTACCGCCGGCTCCCGACGCGTTCTGCGTGTACCAGGCGGGGGGAGCGTAGTCGATGGTGAACTCGCCGGTGGTCTCGACGGCCTCCGCGTCGGGCTGGTCATCGCCGGGTGTGTCCCAGCCCCCGCGCATCCCGTCCCGATCGCTGCTCACAGTTCCTCCTGGTGTGGTCGAGCACCCTCATGCCGTGCCGGGGCGACCATGTCGTGTCGTACCGAGTCGTCCGTAGTCGTTCGGGGCAGTCCGATGCACCGGCTCTCCCCCCGGGACACCGACGCCGGTTCACGGGTCCTGCCATCGCGCCCGCTCCCAGCCTAATCACCAGGAGCCACACCTCGGCAGGCCCGCCCACCTCTCCGCGCCCGCACACGAGGCCACGGCACGGGCGCAGACACCTGTCCGCCCCGCGCGGCCGCGTACGACACCCTGAACAAAAGGGACGGGTAAGGGCAGTTCAGTCCATGCGTCGCGGTGTGCCCAACAATCCGATCTCGGCGTCGGTGGGTTGCGTCAGCACGTACTGCCGGTCACGGTCGGTACACCAGAGGGTGACGCCGTCGGGCAGCCCCGGCAGCGACTCCACCTCGGTCCGGGACAGCCCCATCGTGCGCCCCAGTTCGGCCGCCTCGTCCGGCGAGACCCGCTGGATACCGGCGAGCCGCGCCTGCCGCAGCAGCCGGGGCGCGACGGGGCTGAGATACGGCAGCAGGGTCAGCACCGACTGCCAGGGCCCGGACACCACCCGGCCGCGCGGGGGCCGCATACCGCAGTCCCGCACCACCAGCACGGGCGTACCGGCGGAGGCGCCCTGCGGCGGCACCCGCCCGACGTCGTACACGGACAACCCGTTCTGCCCGCCGCCCATGGCGTGCACCATCTGCATCCAGGCCTGCGGCCGCCCGGTCTCCACAGCGACCCGCGCGCCGGTGGCGGCGGAGCGCAGCGCCATGACCTGCGCGGTCCACAGGCCGCCGATGAGCACGATGTCGTACGGCGTGGGACGGTTCACCCCGAGGATGGCAGGCTGCCCCTCGTTGTTGACGCCGACCACCACGCCGTCGTCGCCGATGGGCAGGGTCAGCGCGTCCAGCTGCTCCGCGGGCAGAGTGTGCCGCGGGTGACGGGGGCCCAGCAGGCCGAAGCCGGTGCGCAGCCGCTCACCGAGGCCCGGACCGGACGGGGCGGGTGAGGTCGTCATGGTCATCAGCGGGCACCTCCGAGCGGCAGGGTGGCCAGAACGCCGGGGAGTTGTTCACGGTCCAGGCGCGCGAGCCCGGTGCGTGCCTGCTGCGCCGCACGCTCCAGATCGCGCCGCGCGTCGGTCAGTTCCTGCTTGCTGCGGCCGGTGATCCGCACATGGCCGGTGACGGTCACGTCCTGTTGCGCGCCCTTGGCCAGCGTCAGGCTGAAGGTCGTCGCGAGCGCGGGCACCGCGGTCAGCTGTGCCACCAGCTGGGCCAGCGAGCCGCCGGAGCCGCCGAGTTGGGGCCAGCGCCGCACCCAGTAGGTGGTGTGCCGGCGGTTGTCGCAGCGCCAGCTGCGGCTGGACTCCTCGGTCCGCCGCTGCGGCGCCTCCCCCCGCCCGGCCTGGGCCGTCACCATCGGGTTGGCGCACGCGGAGGTGGCGATGGCGGCCGTCAGCTCCTCCTCGGTGAGCACGTTCGCCCGGAACCCGGCACCGGTCAGCCGGCTCGACAGGTGTTCGGCCGAGCGCGCCAGGCACTTCTGCGCCCCCAGCAGCCCACCGCCGCGCGCGGCCACCGCCTCGGGGCACAGCTCGGGGTCGAGTTTCAGCGCGATCCAGGTGATGCGGACCGCAGGGGAGCCGGTCTGGGCCTGCAACGGCGCGTAGTTGCTGACGACGACCGACTGCTGGGGCAGGTGCAGCGCGGGCGCGGGCTGGGTGTGCACCACGATCTGCGCCGACTCCAGCCGGATGCCGTCGACTTCCAGGACGTCCCGGACGAGGGCTATAGGCAGCGGTCGCCTCCCGCGCTCCGCACGCAGCGCGTCGACGTCCGACTCCACCTGGAGCACCGCGGTCAGGAAGCCGCCGTCGCCGACCATGCCGATCGGCCGCTGGTCGCGGTCGTCACCGCGGTTGAAGCTGAACGTGCGCAGGGTCGGGTCGCACTCCACGGCGGGCGCGAGACCGGAGTCGGTCCCCGGCGGCACCGGTGTGCTCGCGGCCCGCCGTATGCGGGCCCGCATGGCCAGCAGGGTGCCGAGCCATTCCGGCAGGGAGCGCCCCCGGCGCCGTACGACGGCGAGCACCACGAGCACCAGGGAGACGGGGGCGGCGGCGATCAGCGCGACCGTGCCGATGAGCCAGCCGCACAGCGCGAGCGCGCCCGCGATCTCCAGCAGCACCAGCCGCTGCACCGCGAACGAACCGCCGCGACCCGAGCGGGACTCCAGACGCGGCGCGAAAGCGCCCTGGTAGGGCGTGGGCGCCTGCTGGGCGCCGCTCCGCCCGGAGGAAGAGCCGCGGGCACCCGACCGGCGCGCGCCACCCCATCGTGACCCCGATTGCGATCGCGACCGGGCCCGCGTTGCGGAAGCCATCACTTCAAAACCCCCGAACTCTCCCGAAACCCTTGCGCTCCGGTCCCTTCAAGCCCTGAGCACCCTACCCGTGCCACCAGCACGTCCACGCAACAGGCATAGTAGGGGCCGGGTCTGACAGTCGAGGCACCAGAGGCAAACCGAGGACGGGGGACGGATCTTCACAGGTCCCCCACGGCTCCGCAACGGGGAGAGAGCGGACACAGATGGCATCACGGCGGGACGAACTCAACGCCTACACCTTCGCGAAGCGCCGCACGCTCGCGTCCTTCCTACAGCCTTCCCCCTCCGGCTCGGAGGAGGGCGCTCCCAAGCCGCTGGGCGCACTGGTCCCCGGCGTCGTCGTCGGTGTGGTGATCCTCGCGGTGTTCGGCGCGATCGGCATGTTCAGCCCCACGGCACCCAAGGGGTGGGACACCCCCGAGGAACACGTCATCGTCGCCAGCAAGTCGACCACCCGGTACGTCGTCCTGAAGACGGGCAGGCAGAAGCAGCTCCACCCCGTCCTCAACATGGCCTCGGCCAAGCTGCTCCTGGACCCCAGCAAGGCCAGCGTCATCACCGTCGACGAGAAGATCCTGGACAGCGGCAAGCCTCCGCACGGCGCCACCATCGGCATTCCGTACGCTCCCGACCGCCTGCCCTCCCCGGACGAGGCCGAGGCCGCCAAGCGCTGGGCGGTCTGCGAGCGTCCCGCCGACGGCGGGCGGGCCATCCAGAAGGCGGCGTTCGTCCTCGCGAAGAAGGAGTGGTCCAAGACGGAGGGGCCCGACAGGCTCACCCGTGGCGACCTGATGTACGTCGTCGGTCCGGACGGCAAGACCCAGTACGTCGTCGACGCGCGGGGCACGGCGTACAAGCTCGCGGACTCGGGCGACAAGGAACTCCTCAAGGCGCTCGACACCCGGGGCCGCGCCCCGCAGCGTGTCTCCCAGGACTGGCTCGACACCCTGGACACGGGCGACCCGATCGCCATCCCGACGATCGAGGGCACGCCCGGCGCGAAGGCCGACGCCGGGATCATGCCGGCGCAGTACGACAAGGTCGGCGAGGTCATCAAGGCCTACGACGGACAGATGCTGCGGTACTACGTCGTCCTGCGGGGCAAGGTGGCCCGTATCTCGGAGTTCACCGCCACGCTCCTGCTCAACAGCGGTCAGCTCGTCGGCGTCGGCCAGGCCGGTGAGGCGCAGCAGGTCAGCCCCGGCGCGGTCGCCGACAGCACGGCCTTCGACGAGGGCAAGGACTGGCCGACGTACAAGCCGAGGACGGTCAACGACGGCTCCAGCGCGACCAGCGGCCGCAACACGGTCTGCAACGTGCTGCGGTCGGTCGGCGCCAAGGGCAGGACGACCCTGTCCACCTGGGTCGGCAAGGACTTCCCCGCCCAGCTGCCCACCGGTTCCTCCAGCGCCTACGTCACCGCCGGGTCCGGCCAGCTCTACCGTCAGTTCCAGGGCACGGAGACCACGGCCGGCGGCGTCTTCCTGGTCACCGACACGGGCCTGCGCTACGCCCTTCAGTCCAACAGCGACAGCGCCACCGACGACAAGGGCATCGGCACCTCCGCCAAGAAGCGCAAGGAGGAGCTGGCCGAGGCGAAGATCGCCCAGACCCGCCTCGGGTACGAGAAGCTGACGCCCACGCCCATCCCTCTGGAGTGGTCGACCTTCCTGCCGACGGGCCCGCGCCTGTCCGAGGCGGCGGCGCGGCAGCCGCAGGGCTCGTAGCGGCGGGCGGAGGAGAACGGACTCATGCTGAAGGCAAGGACATCGGGAGCCGCGGCCCGAGCGGTGGTCGTGGCCGCCGCGGTGGCCCTCACCGCTACGACCACCGTGGTCGCCCTCCCCGCTTCCCCGGCCCGGGCGGACGACGGCCAGTGCACCTTCCCGTCCAAGCCGTACACGGGCCGGCCGTGGGCGCTACAGCGCGTCAACCTGGACGAGTTGTGGGCGCAGTCCACCGGCAAGGGCGTCCAGGTGGCCGTGATCGACACCGGTGTGGACGTCAAGAACCCGCAACTCACCAAGGCCGTGGACGCGTCCAAGGGCACGAACCTGCTGCCCGAGAAGAACCGCAAGGGCGAGAAGATAGACCGCGGCAACAAGTCGGGCACCACGGACACGGTCGGCCACGGCACGCGCGTGGCGGGCATCATCGCGGCCCGCCCGGCGAAGGGCACGGGCTTCGTGGGCCTGGCCCCGGACGCCACGATCATCCCCGTCAAGCAGAACGACGCCGAGGGCGACGGTACGGCGGACTCGCTGGCCGTTGCCATCAAGTACGCCGTCCAGGCGGGTGCCGAGGTCATCAACATCTCCCAGGACACGGCCGAGGCGCTCGATCCGAAGGACTCGAAGCTGAAGGACGCCGTGGACTACGCCCTGAACCGCAAGGTCGTCGTCGTGGCCTCCGCCGGCAACGACGGCCTGGGCGGCAACGTCAAGGTCACGTACCCGGCGTCGTACGAGGGCGTCCTGGCGGTGGCGGCCTCCGACCGCAACAACGAACGCGCGGCCTTCTCACAGTCGGGAGACTTCGTGGGGGTCGCGGCCCCCGGCGTCGACATGATCTCCACGGTTCCGGGCAACGGCCACTGCTCGGACAACGGTACGAGCTTCTCCGCGCCGTATGTCGCGGGTGTGGCCGCCCTGTTGAAAGCGAAGTACCCCGGCTGGACGGCCCAGCAGGTCGTCGCCCAGATCGAACAGACCGCGGAACGCTCGATCCCGGGGCGCGACCGGCTGGTGGGATGGGGTGTGGTGGACCCCGTGAAGGCACTCACGGAGGTGGACCCGGAGCACCCCGTCGAGTCCCCGGAACCCGAGAACGGCGTGGCCAGAGGCGAGGCCCCGTCGGTCACCCCCCTGCACTTCGGCGAGACGGCCGAGGAACGCAACAGCCGCCTGGCGACGTACACGGTCGTGGGCGGCCTGGTCCTGGTGGCGGGCCTGGCAGGCACAGCGGTGGCGGTCCGGGACGCGAGGCGCAGACGGGACGGCCCGCGCACCTCCTGACGACGGGTCACCGCGACATGGGAAGACACGGAGCGGCGGCGGTACCCACCGAGGCACCGCCGCCGTACGTCCTACCGCGCCGCCCGCGTCGCTTGCCTTCGCGGGTCAGTTCGCGGGCGGGGAGGCCTTGTCGTCGGCCTTGATGTCGAAGTTGATCTGGCTGTCCTTCACCGAGGACACGGTCACGGTCACGCCCAGCGTGCTGCCGTCGTCCGCGGTGAGCGTGCAACGGGTGGTGGTGCCGACCTTGCCCGCGAGGTCCTCCGGACAGGTGATGTCCGGCTTCGGCCGACCCGTCTGGGCGGCGAGCTTCTCGGAGACCGCGTCGGCCAGTTTGCCGGCGGAGATCTTCGGCTCGGACTTCTCCACGGTGACCGAGCCCGAACAACCGACGAGCAGCACACCGGCGGCCACGGCCGAAACGCTCCACGCTGCTACGGACGGGCGGGCTATCGCCATGAGGGGGCTCCATTCCGGGTTATCAGGACGAGAGAACGCCCGAAGCATACTGGCACCCAGGAAGCTTCATGAATCCTCCATCCGGCGCGGGCGGCCCTTCACTTGACCCCCAGGAAATCCTCACCGGAAATCAAACGCGCGGTCGAGGACGTCACAAAGGTAATTGAGCTTCGGCAGGACGTCTTGTGCCCGGAGCCGGCCCTTGGTCCAGGTGATGAGTTCCCCCCTGACGAATCGCAGCGGGGTACCGGCGTCCGCTTCGTGGAGCACGGAACGCGGGACGGTGTCCGGAGCGGTGACCGAGAAGACGGCGAAGTACGACGTCTTCGTGAGGGAGCGCCCGGGTCCCGCCGACTGGACGGTCCGCACGTCGCGGTACTCGAAACAGCGGACTGTACGCCCCCGGTAGCGGCCCTCGACACGGTCCCGGACGCCCAGTCCCGACGACACGTCAGGGAACGGCGCAGCGCCCTCGTAGCGATCGGCGCCACCTGCGACCCGCGCCCGGTACGTCCATCCCCGCCGGTGCGCGAGGTCGACGAGGGCGGACACCTCCTCGTCGCCGCGGGAGTCCTCCCGAGCCTCGGACCAGCTCGCCCAGACGATCCCGCCGAAAGCGCCGCCGAAGAGAACGAAGACACCGGCGGCGGCCATGAGAAAGTAACGACGAGGTATTTCCCGGTCGTTGACGATGACCACGTTGCGCCGTTTCGTCGGATGCGGCAGGTCTTCAAAGTTCATCGCTGCGTTCGCCTTCTGATGCGCGTAGGGGCCGATGCTACACTTCGCGCGCCGATCATTAAGTGCGTCAATGAGCGCTGATTCGGCTGGAGTTGACGAAGGGGTGGACAGCCGTGGCTGATCCTGATCTGGGTGCGGATTCACAGACTCTCAAAAAGGGCGCCAAAGACGTCGTCGAGGCTCTGCGCCCGACCGAGGGTTTCGATCTGGAGGAGTCGGCGGGGCGGAGTTCCTCGTTCGGGCACTCGTCGGCGTCCTCGGCGTTCGTGGCGTTCTGCGCGACCTGGCAGGCGGGTGCGCAGATCCTCAGTGGCAGTACGGCCCAGCGCGCGGCGGGTCTGATCTCGGCATCGGGCACGTTGACGGACACGGACGGACGGGTCCGCGACGCGGCCAACTCCGTCAAGACGAACCACGGCAAGTAAGGCAAGAGCGGGGAAAGCAGTGGCAGCCGCACTCGGGTCGACGAAGGACCCCAAGGAGCTCATTCCCGGTGATGTACACGCGCTGACCGAGCTCGCAGACACCATGCAGCACTGGTCGGACAAGTTCGACAAGGTCGGATCCAATCTGCGGGACGTGAAGGTCCCCGGCTGGCACGGAGAGGCCAGCGACGCGTTCTGGAAGAGCCTGAACGGCGAGAAGGGCAACTGGTACATCGCCTCGGACCACATGTCGGGTGCGGCCAGTGCCATCAAGTCGTACACCAGCGTGCTGCACTGGGCGCAGGGGCAGGCGGCCGACGCGATAGAGAAGTGGGACAAGGGCGACCATGCGGGAGCCCAGGAGGTGCTCAGCACCGCACGCACCCAGCTGGAGCACGAGGCCGGAACGCTGTCGTCCAAGCTGGAGAAGCTGTCCGGCGGCGCCAAGGACAGCCCGAGCTGGCTGACCCAGGCGCGGCAGCTCGCCAAGGACCTCGGGCTCGGCCAGACCACCATCAAAGAAGACGAGCTGTGGCAGTACGGGAACAACCCTGCCGACAAGAGGAAGCGGCAATGGGGCTACCAGGATCCCAACGCCACCTCGGAAGACCCCAACGCGCCGAAGAAGGTCAGCTGGTCGGTGAAGATCGCCGAGGTCAGCGGCGGTGCCAATGTCTGGTCCGCGGATGCCAAGGGCGAGACCACGGTGGGCGGCGTCAAGCTGTCCGGCAACGCGGGTGTCTCGCTGCTCGGCTATGACGCGTCCGCGGTCGCCGGCATCACCGACGGGAACCTGGAGCTGAAGGGGACGGCCAGCGTCTATCTCGCGAAAGCCGAGGTCAGCGGCAAAGCCGAGTACGGCATCCTCGGCCTCCAGGCTCAGGGCAGCGCCCTGGCGGGCGCCAACGCCGAAGCGAAGGCCACGATCGGCAAGGACGGCCTGCACGGGGGCGCGGAGGCCTTCGCCGGCGCGAAGGCCGAGGGGTCGGCCGCCGCGGACGTGGGTGGTATCGGCGCTGGTGTGACCGGCGAGGCGTGGGCCGGCGCGGGGGCCTCGGCCAGCGCCGATGTCGGCAAGGGCGACGACGGCAAGTACCACGTGGGCGGCGAGGTCGGTGTCGGCCTTGGGCTCGGTGGGAAGGTGGGCTTCCAGGTCACCGTCGATCCGGGCGAGGTCGTCGACACGGTCGGTGACGCCGCGGACGCGATCGGCGATGCCGCGGGCTCGGCGTACGACCACACGCTCGGCAAGTGGTTCTAGGCTTGCGATGAGGCTCAGCAAGGAAGTGGGTTCACGATGACGGGCACGTTGCCGGTCAAGATCTCGTTCTCGTTGCCGGACGGCTGGCGGTCGGCGCCGCCGGACGAGGTGGGGGCGCCCAACGCGGCCTTCGTCGCGCTCCACCCCGCCTCCATCGACGGCTTCACGGCGAACATCACCATCGCCGGCGGGATGCGCAACGACAGCGCCACCATGCGGCAGATCGCCGACGAATCGGTACGGCGGCTCGGGTCGGCCGGCACCGTGGAGGTCACCAAGCAGGAAGAGGTGGGCACCCCCGACATCCCGGGGTTGACCGATTCACCGGGCGTCGTCCAGAACCTGCGCCTGTCGACGACCCTGCACGGAGAACCGCTCGAACTGGTGCAGAGCCAGGTCTACCTCGGCCTGGAGGACATGGACCGTCCGTCGCAGCGGGCCGTGATCGAGCTGGTGCTCACGGCGAAGCCGGAACAGCTGGCAGCGGTGCTGGACGACTTCAAGCAGTTCGTCCGCTCGGTACGCGCGGACGAGGCGGCCTGACGCCGGGGTCGGCGGTCTCAGACCGCCGACCATACCTGCGGCGGCATCCGGTCCAGCACGTCGCACAGGTAGTCGAGCCGCTCGTCGAAGTCCTGCGGGCTCAGCCGGCCGCGACGCCAGGTGAGCAGCTCCGCGTCGTGCAGCCGGATCGGGGCGTCCTGCACGGCCTGCGGTTGCGTGGCCAGGAAGGACGCGACCTCACCCGTCAGGGCGTCGCGGGCGAACGCCTCGTCGTCCGTGATCACCCGGAACGCCTCGTCGAAGTCCGGCACGCCGAGCTGCACGACACGGCCACGCTGCGTCATCCCGTCGAGCGCCTGCGGCCGTCGCACCACCAGCTCCGGCCCGGGGCCCGGCGCGGCCACCGCGAACACCGTCCAGAAGACGGGCTGGTTCCGCCCCGGGCCGTCGTGGACATTGAGGGTGCCGGTCACATACTCGAAGCAGCGGAAGCCGCGACCCCGGAACTCGCCGGTGACGTAGTGCTCCGCCCGCAGGTTGTGCCCCCTGACGGGCAGCGGCGCCATGCCGCAGAGCCCGTCGATCAGCCCGTACGTGGCCTGCTGGTAGCCGTATCCGCGCTCCCGCGCCATCTCGATCGCCGCGGCTCGCTCCTGCACGCCGCGAGCCCTGTTCCGCTGGGCGCGCACCATCATGGTGATGACGAGGGCGAACATCCCTCCCACGACCAGGATCATGAGCACAGGCATCAGTACGGTCATGGAACGCGATTATGTCCGATGACGCGCGCCGCCGGCCGGGCGCCGGGCCCCTGCTGTTCCGGTGATCGAGGGGTGTGGAAATTCGATGAAGATCGACTCGGGGGCAGCCGCTGCCGCACGATGGCAAATCGGGCAAAGTGTGCCACCCGGTCCGGTGTCGTAACTGAGTCAATACGTAGACCGGTTGGACCGGTTGGACGGGTTGACTAGAGTGGTAAACGCGTTGTGAGACGCGGCTTGCTTTGCGATCGTACGGCGAGCAGTTGGTCGGCCCCCGGTTCGGGCGGGCCGATGGATGTACGGGGAAACGGGGAGGAGCGTCGTGCTTCCGTCAGACATGGTGGGGGGCGTGTCGGCGACCAGGGCGGCGAACCTGGAGGCCAGTGGCGAGGCGTTGGGCAAGTTCGTGGGTCAAGTGGACGAGGTGCTGAGCGCTCTCGAAGGGTCCGCGGGCAACCCGGCGAAGGTCGGAGCCCAGACGATCAGAGCCACGTCGCTGACGTCGGGTGGAGAGAGCGAGTTCCCTGAGGCGCACGGTCTGTACAAGCAGTACACCAGGGTCCATCACGAACTGACGACCCTGTCCAAGTCCTTGCACCTGCAGATCGAGGCGATCGGTATCGCGGTCAATGGTGCGCGCAACGGCTTCGACAATCTCGAAGAAGAGCAGCGTCAACGGTTCTGGGCGATCCAAGCGGAGATCAAGAAGCTTGAGCCCAACGCGGGCGGTAAGCAGCACGCCAGCAGCGGTACCGAGACGAAGGCGTGACGATGACGGACAAGCAGCACAAGGACGATCTGCATCGCGTCTCTCAGCAGAACTCCGCGACGGACATCGTCCGCGGTATCGAGGACGGTCCGCTGGGTGGCTTCCTCAACGGCATGATGCGCTCGGTGGTCGAAGCGACTCCTTTCGGGCGGGCTGTCGCCGCCAGGACGGACTTCGACAAGCGCGACCTCGATCTGAACAAGATGATCGATCTGGTCGAGGAGACCGACCCGGAGGACCTTGAGTCTTCCGGCAAGGCCCTGTGGGATGCTCGCGATGCCATCAAGAAGGCTGCTGACGACCTCAAGGCCCACATCGACAAGGTGCATTGGGTCGGAGTGTCGGGCCAGCAGTTCCGTGATTGGGGGGACAACCTCGTCACGAACACCCATCACCTGAGCGAGTTCGCCGGAGCGGCGGGCGACCAGATCACCGCCGCCGCCGTGGGCCTCGCGGCCGTGCGTGGTGGCATGCCGGCTCGTGACACCAGGGCAAACCCGAAGCGGCCCGACAAGTTCACCGATGCCGAGAAGGCGGCCAACAAAGCGGAGTACGACCACGCCGTCCAGGTGGAGAAGGACCGTCAAGAGGCGATCAACCAGATGAACCGGTTGGCGTCGTACTACGCGGTCTCGGAAGAGGTTCTGGCGGCCCTGCCCGCAAAGGACAAGACGCCGAACTTCACGTCGATGCCCGACGTGGGCGTGCCTCATCCGCGGCCCGACAGCTCGTATGGGGCTGACCGTCCGAAAGCCAGTACGGGCTCGAATACGGGTACTGGCTCGGCACCCGCCGTCGGTCATCACACAACTACGGTAGGGGCGGACAATGTCGCCCACCACGTCACCGGCGACACCACCCCGCCCCAAGTTCCGACGACGCACAACAACCACACGGTCCCGCTCCCTGAGGAGCCGCCCGTCGGTACGAACATCGACAGCACCGGCACGCTGCCTCCGCCTACGACTACGCATACCACCGGCCCCACCCCGCCCGTCACGGGCACGCCCCCGACAAGCGGCGGTCAGCCCGACCCGCTGGGTGGCGCCGGCTACCGGGTTCCGCTGCCCAATCCGACGTCGGGCCGAAGCCTGAGTGGTTCGGCTGGGTACCGTACCCCGCCCTTCGCTCAGGGGCGTGCGGGCACGGCCGGGCTGACCAACCCCCAGGGCCCTGGACGTGCCACGGCACAAGGACCCATGAACCAGATGGGGCGTGCCACGTCGACGGGACAACCCGCCGGCAGGAGTACTGCGTCTCCGATGGGCCGTGCGGTCACCGGTGGTACGCCGCGGCCCGGTGGCACGGCGGCACCCCGGGGGAACGCCACGCCGACCACCGGCGCCGGCCGTTCCAACGGAGTCGTCGGGGGGCGCCCCACGGCCACCGGTGGTCCGGCGAAGGGCGGGGCGCGGATTCCCCGTGGCACGGTCATCGGGGCTGAGGCACAGGCCAACTCGCAGTCCACGACCGGTCGGCTCGGTCAGCGCGGCGTCTTCGGAGCCCCCGAGTCTGCGGCGCGGCCCGGCGCGAAGTCGGCCGGCTCGACCAGCTCTCGCACTGGCGCGGGCACGTCCGAGGCTGTGACGGGCAGGCCGACCGGACGGAACTCGGCTGCGGGTGCCGAGCGGAACGGCTTGACGCGGGGTGGTGCCGGTCTCGTGCGCGGTGCCGGCCGTAAGGAGAACGCCGAGGACGCGGACGAAGAGACACAGCTGCCCGAGAAACCCCGGCGCGATGTGCCGCCGGTGGCGAACTGACCGCGAGCGAGGATACGGAAGACGATGAAGTCAGGGATCAGCCGACGAGCCGAGCGGACTACGCTCCACGGGACGCGCAGCGGTAGACGAGTGCGTGTTGTGGGCGCGGCCGTCGGTGCCCTGGTGGCCGTGACCGTGGGCTTTGCTCCGGGTGCTGTCGCGGACGATGTCCAGGCGAAGCAGTGGTACCTGGGTCCGATGCAGGCCGAGCGGATGTGGAAGGTCAGCACCGGTAAGGGTGTCAAGATCGCTGTCATTGACACGGGCGTGAACGCGGACACGCCGTCGCTCAAGGGGCAGGTTCTGACCGGTGAGACCCCGAAGTCGGTGGCGTACCGTTCGACGGTCGACTACAGCGGTCACGGGACGACCATGGCGGAGTTGATCGCGGGTACGGGGGCCGGTGGCAGTCTGAAGGGCCTGGCCCCGGATGCGAAGATTGTTCCGTATCGGATAGAACTCGATGATCTGAAGGGTGGGGCGGAAGAGAAGAAAAAGACTCCCGAACCCGAGGACGCGATCAGAGCGGCAGCTGACACCGACGCGAAGATCATCAGCATGTCGTTCGGTAATACGGCGCCCTTCCCCGAGGTGGAAGAAGCCATCAAGTACGCGGCCTCGAAGGGCAAACTGCTGATCGCAGCGGTCGGCAATGAGGGTCGGACGTCGGGAGACAACATCGGCTACCCAGCCGCCTTCCCATACGTGATCGGCATTGCATCGGTCGACAAGTCCCTCACGGTGTCGAAGTTCTCGTCGTCCGGTAACTACGTGGACCTCTCGGCCCCGGGCCAAGGCTTTCCGGGATGGTGCGACACCAACTTCCGTTCTTACTGCGACGATGTGAACGGTACGAGTTCGGCAGCCGCGATCGCCTCGGGCGCCGCCGCGCTGATCTGGTCCGCACACCCTGACTGGACGGTCAACCAGGTCACCCGTGCTCTGATCGACACCGCCGGCCGTACCTGGGCGAAGAACGACCCGAGCAAGTACGCCGGCTATGGGCTCATTCGGCCCCGTCTCGTTCTGGCGAACCGGAACTACGACGCGGGCCCGGCCAATGCGGACCCGCTTGCGGCGGAGAACGGCGGCGATCTGCTGGCCAAGTCCGCGGCGTCCTCCACGTCTTCCGCCCCGTCCCCGTCTGCCCCTTCCTCCTCCGCATCAACCCCGTCACAAGCCCCCGAAAAGGGTTCTACCGGCGGGACTTCGGCGGCAGGATCAAGCGCGGAGTCCTCGAACGACAACACCGCCCTCTGGGTCGTGCTCGGCGCCGTAGCCGCCGTCGTCGTGATCGGCGGTGGGGGCGTGGCCGTCGCGCGGGCGCGGCGCGCCAGGTGAAGTCGTCAGCCGTCTGTAGCCCTGTGCTCTTCGGATAGGGCGTGCAGTACGCGCCCGCCGCCGCGCCGCACTGTGCGGTAGTGGGCCGAGACAGTTGGACCAACGAGACAGAGAGAAAGGGCTGAGATGGCCGAGAACAAGCAGAAGCTCGAAGATGCCGCAGTAATCCACCTGCAGAAGCAGATGCTGGAGAAGTACGACGGCATCCGGAAGCGGGTGCACGGGCTGCAGGGCGTGATCGACGGCCTGGAGGGCCAGTGGCACGGTATCGGTCGTGCCGCCTTCGACTCGAAGCAGTACGAGATCAACCAGTCGCTCCAGGCCATCGGCGGCATCCTCGGTGACGTCATCGAGGCGATGACCGCGACGCGCAACATCAAGGACAGCAAGGAAGACGAGGTCCGCGCGGCCGTCAACAAGATCGACGTGCGGGACGGCGCTCCCACCGTGTCTCCGCTCAGCTCCTACTGACCCGAGCGGCACCCAGGACTTCAGCCGGGCACCCGGCGCATCCACCCGATACACATCAGCGAGACGAGGTAACAGGTATGGCCAACAACGCTGACGGCCTGTCAGTCACTTATGACGGGCTCGACGTCGCGGCGACCAAGATCGGCAACGAGGCGAGCCAGCTCGAGCAGGACCTGCAGGAGCTGCGCCGGCTGGTCGTGAGCAGCCTCCAGTACTGGGAGGGTCAGGCCCAGGACACCTTCCACGAGAAGCTGAACCGCTGGGACAAGGAAGCGAACGACATCCACCAGGCGCTGACCGGCATCGGCCACGTCGTCGCCCAGTCCGGCGGTACGTACATGGAAGGCGACAAGAAGGCGGCCAGCTACTTCCGCTAGGCCGACGCTCGCAGAAGCGACGAAGCAACTCCAGGGTGGGCGCGCGCGGGAGGCGTCCACCCTGTTGTTGTCCCCGAGCCGTCGAGCCGATCCAGATGGAGAAGCCAGAGGGACGTGCGGGAACCATGCATCGCGCGCGCCAGGCACCAGGACCGGGGAACCACCTGGGGAGTCGGCAGATCGGCCGGTACACGGTCGTCACCCGGCTCGACTTCGGCGGCGCCGCCGACACGCGCGTCCCTGCACCTCGCTTCATCCCCCGCAGCGCTGACGGCGACCGGACCGTACTGCTCAGCAGCCACGTGGCGCGGATCAGTTCGCAGCACTTTATGGCTGAGGCCGACGCGTCCCGGTATCTCATCGGGCCCTGGGTGCTCCCGGCCGTAGAGCCTGCCGGGCCCGGCGAGCAGGCGTGGCACGCGCGTCCCTGCCTGCCCGCCCTTCCAGTGCCCGTCGCCCTTCCGTGCAGCAGCCCGCTGCCCGAGCGGGCGGTCCGGGCGATCGCCGTGGCGCTGGCCGAGAACCTCGCCGTGCTGCCCGGGCAGAACCTGACCCATGTGGGGCTCCGTCCATCGGCCGTGCTGATTGCCGCGGGCGGCCCCCAGATCATTTACCTCTGCGCGGTACGGGCCGCAAGCGTCCGACGGCGTCGCACGCCAGGAACTGCCCTGGATCGACCCCGGCAGCCTGGCGCCCGAACAGGCTGAGGGCGGATAACCACGCCCGCTGGGTGACGTGCGAGCGCTCGCGACACTCGCCTACGCGACAACCGGGTTCATCTTGCCGGAGCGGGAGGAACTGCCGCCCGCGCTGCGCTCGCTGGTCCTGCGATACCTGTACCGTGACCCGGCCCATCGACCCCAACTTGAACCCAGAGGCGATTCAGTGGGGAGTGGCCGACCGGCCGTCACCGCGGGGTTCGCTCGGCCCACGCGCGCCGACCCCTTGCTCGACCCCGGCCGGCTCCCCTCCCCGGCTGCCACCAGTCGGCGTCCATACTGGCAGAAGAGGCACCGGCGTATCCGTCGTGGCCCGCGGCGGCATCTCCGCCTTGCCGCCGTAGCCCAGTCACTGACGTGCGAGAACCAAATGCCGACTTCCCTCACCCACGACGACCTAGGTTGCTCATGGCGACGGGCGACGGGAGCGTTCTCGCCGTGCGGACGAGCGGCGGTCGCACCGCGTGGACGCGGGGGGCCTACCTCGAACGCGACGACATCGGGGTTTCCCCAACCGCCGACGCAGAGACCGTCTACCTGAACGGCAGGACACTCAAGGCCCGTCGGCTCACCGACGGAGAGACGGTCGGAACCGTGGAGGCCGGCAGGACTTGGGCGGGCCGGCGGTCCCTGCAGACTCGGTCCATGTCACCGATGGTGGGTGCCCTCGCCGGTAATCGGCTCTTTCTCATGCACGACAGCTCGGTGGACGCCCTGACGGTCTTCTGAAAGTGGCGCCTCCCGCTCGTGGGCAGGAGGCATACAGTACGTCCGCCTTGCTCAAGCGTGGGATGCGGTGCACTGCCGGGACGTGGACACCGCATCGATGAACTCGGTGATGGCCTTCTCCATGGCGGTCGCGCCGACTGTGCCATGCTCCTTCCGGATCACGGTGAAGAGCTCGTGGCCTTCCTTCTGTAGTTTGCTGCATGAGACGTGCCCGACTGCCAGCGAGTCAGATATGACGTAATTCTGCTCTTTCTTCTTGATTTTATCGGATCGCATGCCATAGGTGCTGTAGGCGACATTCATGAGCCTGGTCCCTGACTGCCGTTGATCGATGATGCTGGTGACGGCAACCTGCCTGTCGACCACAAGTCGGCAACGGGTGAAGCCGGAAGGGCCGCTCTTTACGGATGTGATCTTGCTCCCTGCCGGGAGAAGCGGTTCGAGAGCTACTGGAGACATGGCAGTTCCGCACAGTGACGAGGGGATGGCGTAATCCCGCTTCTCCTGCGAACTTCCGGACGAGCAGGCCGCCAGAGCCGTACCGGCGGCCAAGACGACGGCGATTCTGGCCATGGAGGAATGGGGTCGTGTACGCGGCATTGTTGAATTCCTGGCTAGGGGATTTCCGTTTGAAGGTCGTCGGCCATATGACGCCCGTTCGTGGATGCGTCATCGAAGCCGTCCTTGGTTGCATCCAGCGCCCATCCGCCGACCTGGTCGGCGTACGGGGAGTGATGCGCCTTGGCCGCCTCGACGGCGGCCCGCTGGGCCAGGGCAGTGTTCCGCTCGAGACTATCCTCCCAGAGCCGACCGGAGTCGAGACCACTGTCCTCCAGATCGCTCCCCTCTACACCGTCGAACAATTCACCGAGTACGACGCCGCTGATGGTGCTGGCGGTGCCACCAACCGCAGCGCCCACTGGTGGCGATGCGAAGAAACTGGTCCCCACGCCGATACCAGTGCCCACAACACCGTTTGCGACGTTCTGCCACTGAGAGACAGCGTGGTTGTAAGCGTCATCCCTCTCCTTTGCGGGCCCCAAGATGGCCTCCTGGCGCCCGATGGCCAGAGAACCGCCGATCTCCGCCGACGTCCGGGAGATCTGCTTGACGGTGTTCTCCACGCTTGCGTGGTACCGGTGGTCCGCCGGCAGGTCCGGATTCAGGTGGTAGTCCATGAGATTCGCCATGTAGGCCTTCTGACCGACCTCCACTGCGGAGTAGCCCTCAGGATTCTGTCCGACGGCGATCAGGAAGCGGGACACGTCTGCGTGATCCATCTGTGCCGATTCACCGGAGGCGGGGACAGCCCTCGCTCGATCGCCGCGCTGAGCTGCTTCTGGTAACCCTTCAGCTCTCCGGCGGTGTCACTCAGGATGTAGTGGATGGTCTGCGCCTGGCTGTGGGCGTCCTGGAACTCACCGGCCGTCTTTCCGATGAATTCCTTGGTGACCTGGCTGTTCTCGCCGGCCCAATCGGCCTTGTTCGCGGCCTGGTGCAGACCCTTCTCGGCGTCCTCCGCCAGATCCTTCAGATTCCGGACGATATGTCCCCAGTCCTCGACGGCGTCGTCGAGCAACTTGAAGTTGGCGAAGCGCAGAGCGTCAAGATCCATGAGTCGGCGTCCCCGTTATGCGTCGAGATCATTTCTTCTTCGGCGAACCTGACGAGCCGTAGACCGGGTTGTGGTCCCCCGGACGCCCGACATGCTCGTCGAAGCCGGCGTCCAGGGTGTCGATGCTGCTCATCTGCCGCTGGATGTAGGCATCGTCGCCTGTGTGGATCTTCTTTGTGACCTGCATGTGGTTGGAGATCTGGGCGCACGCGTCCAACAGCGAGTTCAGCTGTGTTTCCCACTTGTTCGACACGTGCTGGAGCCCCGCGCCGAGGGCGAAGCCCTGCTTCGTCAGGTCGCTCGCCGCCGAGTCCACGCTGGTGTTCGACAGCCGGGCCTTGTCCCAGAGCTGGTTGTACAGAGCGTGGGCCTGGCTGCCGATCTTCGTCAGGTCGTGCTGAGTGACCTTGAGGTCACCGGTCTGGCTGGGGATCCTTGCCGAGCCGCCAACAAGATCGGACGGCAGCTGGTTGAGCTGCATGTGCGTCGTCTCATCCTGCTGGCGCGTCAGCGCCTCCGCCTTGAGCTGGTCCCATTCATCCCATGCCATGGATGATCCATTTCCCCGTGCAGCGTCTGCGCAATGATCGCTGTCCGATACGGATTGTCTACGTCCGGTCAAGGTAGCAATACGTAGGAACGGATGGAGTGGCAATCCCGACTACATACAGGAATTGCGTCCCAATCGGCGGTGCCGATCATTGTCAGTTCGTTGCGTCCGACACCAGCCCGATCTGCACCATCGGCTTCCCCCGCTTCCGAGACACGAAGACCCCCCGCCCCGCCGGCATCGGCCGTGGTCGGACGCCGCCCAGCAGGTCGCCTTCGGCCGGGTCGCCCGCGAGGACCACGCCCTGAGCGCCGAGTTCCTTGATGCGCTGCATGAAGGACTCGTAGCCGGCGCGGCCGGCGCCCGCCGTGGAGCGCGCGATGATGAAGCGGACGCCGACGTCCCGGGCGAACGGCAGCAGTTCCGTCAGGCCCGCCAGCGGGTTGCCGCTCGACGTGGACACGAGGTCGTAGTCGTCGATGATGACGTACACCGTGGGGCCCCGCCACCAGCTGCGGTTGCGCAGCTGCTCCGGGGTCACGTCGGCGGTCGGGGTGCGGCGCTGCATCAGGTCGGCCAGTGCGTCCATGTGGTGCTGCATCTGGTTCGACATGGGGATGTACTCGGCCAGGTGCGACTTCGGGGTCACCCCGAGCAGTGAGCGGCGGTTGTCGACGACGAAGAGCTTGCAGGTGTTGCCGTCGTAGCGCTCGGTCAGGCGCTTGATCAGCAGCTTGAGCAGGTTCGACTTGCCGGACTCGCTCTCCCCGAACACCAGGAAGAACGGGTCCTGTTCGAAGTCCACGAACACCGGCTCCAGGTTGTCCTCGTCGAGGGCGAAGGAGATGCCGCGGTTCGGGAAACGGTCGCCCGGCGGAAGCTGCGTCGCCGGGAACTCGCGGGGCAGCAGGCGCACTTCCGGCGCTCCCGGCTCCTGCCAGTGGCGAGTGACCTCGGCCGCGAGGGCGGTCGTCGCCTCCGCGAGGTCCGTGTCGGACGAGAGCCCGTCGATGCGCGGAACCGCCGCCATGAAGTGCTGCTTCTGCGGGGTCTGACCGCGTCCCGGCACGCCGGTGGGGACGTTCGCCGCGACCTTGCGGTCGATCTCGGAGTCCATGGGGTCGCCCAGCCGCAGCTCGAGGCGGTTCATCAGGTGGTCCTTGAGGTTCGCGCGGACCTCCATCGAGCGCGAGGCGGTGAGGACGAGGTGGATGCCGTAGCCCAGGCCGCGCGCGGCGATGTCCAGCACCAGCGGCTCCAGCGCCTCGTAGTCCGTGCGGAAGTTGCCCCAGCCGTCGATGACCAGGAACACATCACCCCAGGGCTGGTCGGTCACCGAGATGTCCCCGCGCGCGCGGCGGGTGCGGAACTCCGCGATGGAGGAGATGCCCGCCGAACGGAAGTACTCCTCGCGCCGGGTCATGACGCCGTACACCTCGGCCGCCGTGCGCCGGACCTTCTCCGGGTCCAGACGGGACGCGACACCACCCACATGCGGCAGGCCGGCCACCGAGGCCATACCGCCACCGCCGAAGTCCAGGCCGTAGAACTGAACTTCCCACGGGGTGTGGGTCAGCGCGAACGACGCGATGATCGAGCGCAGCAGCGTCGACTTGCCGGACTGGGGGCCGCCGATGATCTGCATATGGCCGGCCGCGCCACCGAAGTCCAGCCACAGCGGGTCGCGCCGCTGCTCGTACGGCTTGTCGATCAGGCCGGCCGGGATGACGAGCCGGCCCGCGCCCTCGTAACCCGGCTGGGTCATGCCGCGACCCGGCACCGGTGCGAGCCCCGGCAGCAGCGCGTCGAGCGACGGCGGGCTGTCCAGCGGGGGCAGCCACACCTGGTGGGCGGCCGGGCCCTGCGCCTCCAGGCGCCGCACGATCACGTCGAGGACGGTGTCGGCGAGCGCGTCGTCCTGCCGCTTGTCGGTCGTCTCCTCCTGCCGCTGCTGCGGGATCGGCGCGTACTGCACCGGGACCTCGGCCGCCGTGAAGAGGACCGGCCTGCGGTCGACGGGCAGCGGGCCGCCGAGCGCCGCGGCCTGCTGGGAGCTGGTGCGGTACACCCCGGAGACGTACGCGGCCTTGAAGCGCACCATCTCGTCCGTGCCGAACTTCAGGAAACCGGAACCCGGCACGTTCGGCAGCTCGTAGGCGTCCGGTACGCCGAGCGCGGCGCGGGACTCGGCCGCCGAGAACGTCCGCAGACCGATCCGGTAGGAGAGATACGTCTCCAGGCCCCTCAGGCGGCCCTCCTCCAGACGCTGCGAGGCCAGCAGCAGGTGCACGCCCAGCGAACGGCCGATGCGGCCGATCTGCACGAACATCTCGATGAAGTCCGGCTTGGCGGTCAGCAGTTCGCTGAACTCGTCGATCACCAGGACGAGGGACGGGATCGGCTGCAACGGGGCGCCCGCCGCGCGCGCCTTCTCGTAGTCGTGGATGTTGGCGTAGTTGCCCGCGTCGCGGAGCATCTCCTGGCGGCGGTTCAGCTCACCGCGGATCGAGTCGCCCATACGGTCGACGAGGGTGAGGTCGTCCGCCAGGTTGGTGATCACGGCCGCCACGTGGGGCAGCTGGGCCATGCCCGCGAACGTGGCACCGCCCTTGAAGTCGGCGAGGACGAAGTTCAGCGTCTCGGAGGAGTGGGTCACGGCGAGGCCGAGGACCAGGGTGCGCAGCAGCTCGGACTTGCCGGAACCGGTCGCACCGACGCACAGGCCGTGCGGACCCATGCCCTCCTGCGCGGCTTCCTTGAGGTCGAGCATCACGGGCCGGCCGTCCTCGCCGACGCCGATCGGCACGCGCAGCCGCTCCGACTGCGAACGGGGCCGCCAGGTCCGCTTGGGGTCGACCGAGGCGGCGTCGCCCAGGTTCAGCAGGTCCGTGAACTCCAGGTTCGCCAGCAGCGGTTCGTCGTCGTCGCCGCCCGATGCCACACGCAGCGGCGCCAGTTGACGGGCCAGGGCCTCCGCCGCCTCGTACGAAAGGACGTCCGGCGTCCCCTCGTAGACCATGCCGTGGGCGGACTCCAGGCGCAGTTCCTTCGGCTGTACGACGACCGAGAGGTCGCCACGCCCGATGGTGAGGTCGCCCGGTACGACCTCCAGGACCGTCACACCCTGGAGGCCCTCGGGGTTGGCCAGCAAGGAGGTGGGCGGCAAGGAGATGCCGTCGAGCACCACCACCAGCTGCGGCTGTTCGGGAACCGGCGGCCCGGAGGGGTGGAAGCGCGGGCGCCCTTCGAGGCGGGAAGCGAGCCGGTCCTCCAGCTCCACCGGGTCGGTGCTGATCAGGCGCAGGCTGCCGGCGCCGTCGGTGATGCCCGGGGCCTGCACGTGCGGCAGCCACTTGGCCCACTCCCACTCGGGCGCCGACTCACGGGCGGTGAAGACGGCGATGACCAGGTCCTCGGGGGAGTGCAGCGAGGCGAGGGAGGCGGTGACGGCACGGGCGGTGCCGCGCACGGTGCCCGGCTCGCCGCTGATCGTCACGTGGTAGAAGGCGCGCAGCGAGACCGCCATCGGCAGGTCGTCGAGGGTGCTGTGCGTCGCCAGGAAGCGCTGCATGGCGCCGGCGGTCAGCGGCTCCAGCTCGTCGACCGGGGCGGTCTGGGGCGGGATCAGGGGCGTGGCCAGGGCCTGCGGGCCGAGGCCCACGCGGACCTGCCCGAAGTCCTCGTCGGCGGTGCGCCGCTCCCACACCCGGCTGCCCTCGGCGACAAGAGCCCACAGTTGCTCCGGCGAAGGGTGCAGGTAGTACTGGGTGTCGCGCTGGGCCTTCGCGGTCTCCATGGCGGCGCGCCGGGTCTGCGACAGATAACGGAGGTAGTCACGGCGCAGATCGGCCATCTGACCCTGATTGCCGCGGCGGTAGCGGACGAGCATCGAGATGCCCATGGCGATCGTCGAGGCCACCATCACCAGGCCCATGATCTTCATGAAGGGCTGGGCCTGCGGGTTGAAGAAGAACACCACGGATCCGCCCATGCCCAGCATGGGCAGGAGCTGCATCAGTGCGCCTTCCTGCTGGCCGCGCGGCAGTTCCGGCGGAGCTTGCAGCACGACCTCGTCCGTGGGCACTTCCTTCGGCAGTGCCCGCGGTGGGCGCTTGACGACGATGTGGCTCACTACGCACCAATTCCCTTGCCGGACCGAGATGTTTCATCCGCCGCCCCGTGTCAGGCGGACGTCGATCGCGAACCGCGATCCTACTGACAACCACTGACAACGGCGGGCGGTAGGGTGCCGGTGAAGCGCGTGAGCAGTTGCGAATCGTTCCGGGAAAACCCGGGCATTCCGCACCTGTTCGAAGCAAGCGCCGCCCGCACATCCCGGCCGTAACCGCTCGGTCGGCCGGTGGAGCGGGAGGGCGTCGCACAACCTACACAGCATCTTTACGGGCGGAAGGTGCGCGGTGGCACCGTAGGCCGCCCCACCACCGACGAGGGGGAACAGCAGGTGAGCATGACGGCCTCCGCGCCGGCCGGCGCGACCGGTGGACCGGGCACCGGAGCCCCTTCCGGGGCGGGCATGGGATTCGGCTTCTGCCGCGTCACCATCGTGGCGCCCGACAGCCGCATCGACGTCGCGCTGCCCGACGACGTACCGGTCGCCGACCTCTACCCGGAGATCCTGCGCCTGTCCCAGCAGAGCCCCGCCGAGGGCGCACCGGTCGGATACCACCTCGTACGGCGTGACGGCACCGTCCTGGACGGCGCCCGGTCCTTCACGGCCCAGCGCATCCTCGACGGCGAACTGCTCACCTTGCGGCCGTTCGCCGAGTCGCTGCCGCCGGCCGTCCTCGACGACGTCTCCGAGGCGGTCGCCGCCGCCGTCACGCAGGACCGCACCCTGTGGAGCGGCGACCTCACCCGTGCCGCTGGTCTCGTCGCGGGCGGCATCCTGCCCGCGCTGCTCGCGTTCGTGGCCTGGAGCTCCCAGGTCCGGCACGACATGCACAGCCTGCAAGGCATCATCGCGGGCGTCTGCGGCATCCTGCTCGTCACGATCGCGTGCGTACGCGCGCGTGTGTACGACGACCGGGGCTCCGCCGTCGCGCTGGGACTCGGTGCCCTGCCGAACGTCGCCGTGGCCGGTTCGGGGCTGCTGTCCCTCTCCGCCGGTGAGGGCATCGGGCGACTTCAGTTCCTGCTCGCCTGCACGACCGTCCTGGTCGCCTCCCTGGTGCTCACCCTGGTGTCGCCGGGCGGCGACGGACCCTTCGTCGCCTTCGTCTTCGCCTCCGCCATCGGCCTGGTCACGACCTTCATCGCGATCCTCACCGAGCTGAAGCCCATCGAGACGGCCGCCGTCTGCGCCCCGCTGTCCGTCGTGGCGCTGGCCTTCCTCCCCGGCCTGTCCATGCGGTTCGCGCGGCTGCCCATCGGCTTCGAACCGCCCAACCCCTCGCGTGGCGGCTACGACACCGGCGAGCCCGCCCCCCAGGAGCCCGTGGACGCCGAGCGCGTGGCCGCCCAGGCCCGGCGCGGCCACGAACTCCTCGTCGGCCTCGTCGGCGGCTGCGCTCTCGTCGCGGTGGGCGCGTCGATCGTGCTCGGTTTCTCCAGCGACATCTGGGCCCAGCTGCTGGCCCTCGCGACCGGCGTGGCGATGCTCATGCGGGCGCACCTGTTCCGTTACACCGCGCAGGTCGGCGCCACCCTGGCCGCGGGCCTCGCCGCCATCGTCTTCCTCGGCCTGGGGCTGGCCCTGAACCCGCCGCGGGACTACCTGATCGACGCCTTCCGGGGCGACACCGCGGCCCTCGACATCCGCAGCGTCTGGCTCGCCGCCGCCGTTGCCGCCGCCACCGCCCTGGTCACCGCGATCGCCCTGATCACCCCCCGGCGCGGTGTCACCCCCTTCTGGGGGCGTTTCCTGGAGATCGCCGAGAGCTTCGTCCTGCTCACGCTGATCCCGCTGGCACTGGCCGTGTTCGACGTGTACGCGCGGGCGCGGGCGATGACCAGCTAGGAGCCCGACGGCAGGTCATGAACAGTGAGGAGCCAGGACGGCAAAAAGGGCGGCACGCGTGCGTGCCGCCCTTTCTCATGCGCGTGCTCATACGCGGCTCACTACACGTCCAACCCCCCGTTATGAGCCATCGGCTTAAGATCGAACTCCCCGTCCCGAGCCCCCAGCACGAACGCCCGCCACTCCGCCTCGGTGTAGCGCAGTACCGTGTCCGGGTCCAGGGAGGACCGCATCGCCACCGCCCCACCGGGCAGGTACGCGATCTCGACCCGCTCCTCGTGCTCCTCCGTGCCCGGCGCGCTGTGCCACTCGACGCCCGAGATGTCGAGGGCGTACAGCTCGTCCCGCTCCCGCTCCTTGCGCGCCTTGATCTCCGCTTCCGTTTCCGCCATCGTGCAGCGACCCCTTCCCGAGGTAGGTACGGTCCCGGCGCTCACCCTAGTGGCCGACGCCGCCCCACCAGGACGGTTCGCCGACCGGGCGTAAGGTGCCCGCCATCGCCTGGTACCCTGAGTGACGGCCGTTTGTGTACGCACCCCCGGAACCGCTCCGTGCTCGTTCTGGAGGCCGCGCCCAGCGGATCCCCGCCTCCCGAGTAACGGAAGCTCCCCCGAGACGTAGACCGGGGGCACTCGGTGGCACTCAACAGACTATGAGGAGTACGCGTGTCGCTCGACGCCGCTACGAAGAAGCAGATCATCGGCGAGTTCGGTACCAAGGAGGGTGACACCGGCTCCCCCGAGGTCCAGGTCGCTCTGCTCTCCCGTCGGATCTCCGACCTGACGGAGCACCTCAAGACCCACAAGCACGACCACCACTCCCGTCGTGGCCTGCTGATCCTCGTCGGTCAGCGTCGCCGCCTTCTCCAGTACCTGGCGAAGAAGGACATCCAGCGCTTCCGTACGCTGGTCGACCGCCTCGGCATCCGCCGCGGTGCGGCGGGCGCCAGGTAAGACGCCGTGAGGGGAGCGGTTCCCGAAAGGACTCGGGGGCCGCTCCCTTTGCCGTATGCGGGGCCCCGCCGCGCACACGGAACCCTCCGTCGTACGTGCGGAGGCGTGTGAAGGAGTGCGGAGACGTGCGGAGTGTCACTCACGCTTTGTAGTGTGGTAGCACAACGCAATACGCACGACACGGAACGACGTACGACACAGCACCACGACGTACGGCACAGAACGAGGAGGAGCGCACCTAGCCGCCGCCGGTCCTCGGTAGTGGCCCCCGGGGGGAAGCGAGCCCCGGGTGCTTCGATCGAAGACCGGCCCGCACCGCACGGAGCGCTTCTCCGCCACCGTCCCCCTGCCACACGGGCAGCCAAGGGACGAAAGACGATAAGTAACGGAGAAAACGCTAGTGGAGAACGAGACCCACTACGCCGAGGCCGTCATCGACAACGGTCCCTTCGGCACCCGCACCATCCGCTTCGAGACCGGCCGCCTGGCCAAGCAGGCCGCCGGGTCCGCCGTGGCGTACCTGGACGACGACACCATGGTGCTGTCGGCCACCACCGCCTCCAAGAACCCCAAGGACCAGCTCGACTTCTTCCCGCTGACGGTGGACGTCGAGGAGCGGATGTACGCCGCCGGCAAGATCCCCGGCAGCTTCTTCCGCCGTGAGGGCCGGCCGTCCGAGGACGCCATCCTCACCTGCCGCCTCATCGACCGTCCGCTGCGCCCGTCCTTCAAGAAGGGCCTGCGCAACGAGATCCAGGTCGTCGCCACGATCATGGCCCTCAACCCCGACCACCTGTACGACGTCGTGGCGATCAACGCCGCGTCCGCGTCCACGCAGCTGGCCGGTCTGCCCTTCTCCGGCCCGATCGGCGGCGTCCGCGTCGCGCTGATCCGCGGCCAGTGGGTCGCGTTCCCGACGCACACCGAGCTCGAGGACGCCGTCTTCGACATGGTGGTCGCCGGTCGCGTCCTGGAGGACGGCGACGTCGCGATCATGATGGTCGAGGCCGAGGCCACCGAGAAGACCATCAAGCTGGTCGAGGGTGGCGCCGAGGCGCCGACCGAGGAGGTCGTCGCCGCCGGTCTGGAGGCCGCCAAGCCCTTCATCAAGGTCCTGTGCCGCGCGCAGGCCGACCTCGCCGCCAAGGCCGCCAAGCCGACCGCCGAGTTCCCGATCTTCCTGGACTACCAGGACGACGTGTTCGAGGCCCTGACCGCGGCCGTCCGCCCCGAGCTGGCCCAGGCGCTCACCATCGCCGGCAAGCAGGAGCGCGAGGCCGAGCTGGACCGCGTCAAAGGTCTGGCCGCCGAGAAGCTCCTGCCGGAGTTCGAGGGCCGCGAGAAGGAGATCTCCGCCGCGTACCGCTCGCTCACCAAGCAGCTGGTCCGCGAGCGCGTGATCAAGGAGAAGAAGCGCATCGACGGCCGCGGTGTCACCGACATCCGCACCCTGGCCGCCGAGGTCGAGGCCATCCCGCGGGTGCACGGCTCCGCGGTGTTCGAGCGTGGCGAGACCCAGATCCTGGGCGTCACCACCCTCAACATGCTCCGCATGGAGCAGCAGCTGGACACCCTCTCCCCGGTGACCCGCAAGCGCTACATGCACAACTACAACTTCCCGCCGTACTCCACAGGTGAGACCGGCCGCGTCGGCTCCCCCAAGCGCCGCGAGATCGGCCACGGCGCCCTCGCCGAGCGCGCGCTCGTGCCGGTGCTGCCGACGCGCGAGGAGTTCCCCTACGCGATCCGCCAGGTCTCCGAGGCGCTGAGCTCCAACGGCTCGACGTCCATGGGCTCGGTCTGCGCCTCCACCATGTCGCTGCTGAACGCCGGTGTGCCGCTGAAGGCCCCGGTCGCCGGTATCGCCATGGGCCTGATCTCCCAGGAGATCGACGGCGAGACGCACTACGTCACCCTCACCGACATCCTCGGTGCGGAGGACGCCTTCGGTGACATGGACTTCAAGGTCGCCGGCACCAAGGAGTTCGTGACCGCCCTCCAGCTCGACACCAAGCTGGACGGCATCCCGGCCTCCGTCCTGGCCGCGGCCCTCAAGCAGGCCCGCGACGCGCGTCTCCACATCCTCGACGTGATGATGGAGGCCATCGACCGGCCCGACGAGATGAGCCCGCACGCTCCGCGGATCATCACCGTCAAGATCCCGGTCGACAAGATCGGCGAGGTCATCGGCCCCAAGGGCAAGATGATCAACCAGATCCAGGAGGACACGGGCGCCGAGATCACCATCGAGGACGACGGCACGATCTACATCGGTGCCGCCGACGGCCCCTCCGCCGAGGCCGCCCGCGCCACGATCAACGGCATCGCCAACCCGACGATGCCCGAGGTCGGCGAGCGGTACCTGGGTACGGTCGTCAAGACGACCACCTTCGGTGCGTTCGTCTCCCTGCTGCCCGGCAAGGACGGTCTGCTGCACATCTCGCAGATCCGCAAGCTCGCCGGCGGCAAGCGCGTGGAGAACGTCGAGGACGTGCTCGGCGTGGGCCAGAAGGTCCAGGTCGAGATCGCCGAGATCGACTCCCGCGGCAAGCTCTCCCTCGTTCCGGTGATCGAGGGCGAAGAAGGCGACGAGACCGCGAAGGACGACGCCGAGCAGTGACGTCCCGTAGCTCCAAGGTGACGGCCCGCTCCTCTTCGGAGGCGCGGGCCGTCGCCCGTACCCAAACCCTGATCAAGGGGCAGAACGGCATCCGTACGGTCCGCAGGACCACCCTCCCGGGAGGCCTGCGCGTCGTCACCGAGACCCTGCCCTCGGTCCGCTCCGCGACCTTCGGCATCTGGGCGCACGTCGGCTCCCGCGACGAGACCCCGTCCCTCAACGGCGCCACGCACTACCTGGAGCACCTGCTCTTCAAGGGCACGACCCGCCGCAGCGCGCTCGACATCTCCTCCGCGCTCGACGCGGTCGGCGGCGAGATGAACGCGTTCACGGCCAAGGAGTACACGTGCTACTACGCGCGCGTGCTCGACACCGACCTGCCCCTCGCCATCGACGTCGTCTGCGACATGCTGACCGGCTCGCTGATTCGCGAGGAGGACGTCGACGTCGAGCGCGGCGCGATCCTCGAAGAGATCGCCATGACCGAGGACGACCCGGGCGACTGTGTGCACGACCTGTTCGCGCACACCATGTTCGGCGACAACGCGCTCGGCCGCCCGGTCCTCGGCACCGTGGACACGGTCAACGCCCTCACCGCCGACCGCATCCGCCGTTTCTACCGGAAGCACTACGACCCGACCCACCTCGTGGTCGCGTGCGCCGGCAACATCGACCACAACAAGGTCGTACGACAGGTCCGCGCGGCCTTCGAGAAGGCGGGCGCCCTGCGCGACCCGGACGCGCAGCCCATCGCCCCGCGCGAGGGCCGCCGTACGATCCGCACCTCTGGCCAGGTCGAACTGCTCGCCCGCAAGACCGAGCAGGCCCATGTCGTCCTCGGCATGCCCGGCATCGCCCGCGCCGACGAGCGTCGCTGGGCCATGGGCGTGCTCAACACCGCCCTCGGCGGCGGCATGTCGTCCCGTCTCTTCCAGGAGGTCCGGGAGAAGCGCGGTCTGGCCTACAGCGTGTACTCGTACACCTCCGCCTTCGCGGACTGCGGCCTGTTCGGCGTCTACGCCGGCTGCCGGCCCAGCCAGGTGCACGACGTCCTGCGGATCTGCCGCGACGAACTCGACCACGTCGCGCAGAACGGCCTCTCCGACGACGAGATCGCCCGCGCCATCGGCCAGCTGAGGGGCTCCACGGTCCTGGGCCTGGAGGACACCGGCGCGCTGATGAACCGTATCGGCAAGAGTGAGCTGTGCTGGGGCGAGCAGATGTCCGTGGACGACATGCTCGCGAAGATGGCGGCGGTCACCCCGGACGAGGTCCGCTCGGTCGCCCGCGACATCCTGGGACAGCGCCCGTCGCTGTCGGTCATCGGCCCCCTCAAGGACAAGCAGGCCTCCCGGCTGCACGACGCGGTCGCCTGAAACACCACCGGTTAGGAAGCAGGAACATGAGCAAGCTGCGCGTGGCGGTCCTCGGTGCGAAGGGCCGGATCGGGTCCGAGGCGGTCAAGGCGGTCGAGGCCGCCGAGGACATGGAGCTGGTCGCCGCCCTCGGCCGCGGCGACAAGCTGGAGACGCTGGCGGAGACCGGCGCCCAGGTCGCCGTCGAGCTGACCACTCCCGCCTCGGTCATGGGCAACCTGGACTTCTGCGTCCGCCACGGCATCCACGCCGTCGTCGGCACGACGGGCTGGACCGAGGACCGCCTCGCGCAGCTGAAGGGCTGGCTCGCCCAGTCGCCGGAGACCGGCGTGCTCATCGCGCCTAACTTCTCCATCGGGGCCGTGCTGACGATGAAGTTCGCGCAGATCGCCGCGCCGTACTTCGAGTCGGTCGAGGTGGTCGAGCTGCACCACCCGAACAAGGTGGACGCGCCGAGCGGTACGGCCACGCGCACGGCCCAGCTCATCGCCGAGGCCCGCCGGGCGGCCGGCACGGCACCGGCACCGGACGCCACCGTCACGGCCCTGGACGGCGCGCGGGGCGCCAGCGTCGACGGTGTCCCCGTGCACGCCGTCCGCCTGCGCGGCCTGCTGGCCCACCAGGAGGTACTGCTCGGCGGCGAGGGCGAGACCCTCACCGTCCGCCACGACTCCCTGCACCACAGCAGCTTCATGCCGGGCATCCTGCTCGGCGCGCGCCGCGTGGTGACCACTCCCGGCCTCACGTTCGGCCTGGAGCACTTCCTGGACCTGAGCTGAGACGACCGAGCCGAGACAGACGCCTCCGATGCGCGCGAAGATCACCTACCTAGTCACGGCCGCCGTCCTGGTCTTCTATTTCGTCCTGGTCGGCAGCCGTGGCGTGATGCTCATCCAGTCCGGCACGGTCCTCACCGTCACCTTCGGCGTGGCGGTGCTGGTCCTGCCGGTCATCGGCCTGTGGTTCCTGTGGAAGAACACCCAGTTCGTCCGCAGGGCCAACCAGCTCGCCGCCGAACTCGACGCCGAGGGCGGCCTGCCGGTGGACGAGCTGAAGCGCCTGCCGAGCGGCCGGATCGACCGTGACTCGGCCGACGAGGTGTTCGCCAAGCGCAAGGCCGAGACGGAGGCGTCCCCCGACGACTGGCGCTGCTGGTTCCGTCTGGCCGTCGCCTATCACGACGCCCGCGACACCCCGCGCGCCCGCAAGGCGATGCAACGCGCCATCGCCCTGCACGAAGGCCGCCCCGTGCAGCCCTGACCACGCAGGGGGCGCGCCCCCCCGGCAGGGACCGTCCCGGTCAGCCGCGGCGGTTTTCCGCGGCCCACGCCTCCACCGCGTCCGCCGCCCGGTCGAAGGCCATCGGCCGGCCCAGGAAGTCCAGACCGTGCGTGGTGAGCAGCGGCGGGGTGTCCTCCGGACGCCGGTCCTTGCGGACGAGCGCCAGCGCCTGCCCCTGCACCGCGCGCGGCAGCCCGAGCCAGCGCACCGGCTGCTGGACGGTCCGCACCGAGACCACGCGCGCCCACGGCACCGTCCGCGTCACCAGGAAGCCGGTCCGGCGCAGTCCGCGCCCGCTGACCCACACCCCCATGCGCAGCAGCCGCAGGGCGCTGACGACGATCGCCAGGCCCACGCCGAGGACCACCCCGGCGTCGGCCGGCGAGCCGGTGAGGGCGGTGAGCACGGCGGCGAACAGGACGAACGAGGCGAGCAGCAGCACGAGTGCTGCCACGCCCACACGCCAGGGACCGGGCCGATAGGGGCGCCGCCAGCGGTCCGGGTCGTCGTACGGCAGCGCACTCTCGGCCGTCGTCTCGAAGGTGCGGTCGGCCGTCAGGAAGGGCAGGGGCACGGCTGGTCCTCACTCGGTCCTCACGGGGGCTGTGCCGGTGAGGCTATCCGGCCCCGTTCCCGCTCACCAGCCTTGAGCGTCCGGAAGGGGCAGTGCCCGCGCTCAGTGCCCCTGGGACGCCTGGGACTGCTGAGCCGGCGTATCGGACGGCGTGGAGAGCGCCGGCATGCCCAGGACCAGGGCACCTACGAGCCCGGCGACGATCGTGAGGCCCAGCAGCCAGCGCCCGGCCAGCTCGCCGAAGGACGCCCGCCGACGGGGCGGGGGAGTGACATTGCTGCGGAACCTGTCCGCCTCGGCCACGAAGGCGAAGGGCACGGGCTCGCTGGGGGTACCTCCCGGCGGAAGCTGGGGGAGGAACATCGTGGGTGCCGCTCCTTTCAGGGTTGGTGATCGAATGTGCAGACCTCACCGATACAGACGATCGAGTGACACAAAAGGTGCCCATGTCCGCAAAAATCGCGGGTGCGTCTTTTGGGGCGAGGTGGTGTCAGGCCCCGGCGGGTGCCCCCGTAAGGTGGTCGCCAACCACCGAAGTGATGGGAAGGACCCCGACCCCCGTGACCACCCCCGAGTCGCTCATGTTCCGCAGTGACGTCACCGTCGAGCTGGTGAAGTCCAGCGCTTCGGACGCCGACGTGCTCTTCGCCGCCCGTGTCTCCACCGCCGGCGAGCAGTCCCTGGACGAGCTGAAGAAGGACCCCGAGCGCTCCAAGGGCCTGATCAACTACCTGATGCGCGACCGGCACGGCAGCCCGTTCGAGCACAACTCGATGACCTTCTTCATCAGCGCCCCGATCTTCGTCTTCCGCGAGTTCATGCGGCACCGGGTCGGCTGGTCGTACAACGAGGAGTCCGGCCGCTACCGCGAGCTCCAGCCGGTCTTCTACGTCCCCGGCCCCGACCGCAAGCTCGTCCAGCAGGGCCGCCCCGGCAAGTACGTCTTCGTCGAGGGCACCCCGGCCCAGCACGAGGCCGTGAGCAGCGCCCTGCGGGACTCGTACGAGCAGGCGTACGCGGCCTACCAGAAGCTGCTCGCCGAGGGCGTCGCCCGCGAGGTGGCCCGCGCGGCCCTCCCCGTCGGCCTCTACTCCTCGATGTACGCCACCTGCAACGCGCGCTCCCTGATGCACTTCCTCGGGCTGCGCACCCAGCACGAGCTGGCCAAGGTGCCGTCCTTCCCGCAGCGGGAGATCGAGATGGTGGGCGAGAAGATGGAGGCGGAGTGGGCGAAGCTCATGCCGCTGACGTACGCCGCCTTCAACGCGAACGGGCGTGTGGCCCCGTAACGAAGCCTTGTTCCCCTGTCGGGAACGGATGTACGGGTCAGCCTCGCGAAGTGTCCGTATTGCGGCATTTAGAGAAGTTCATCTAGCCTGATCAAACGGACCCGGCACTGCTTGAACCCCCGAGCAGGCAGTGCCGGGCTCCGTGTTTGTCCTGACTTTCCCGGCACCCCAAGGGCACAGCCCGCATCGAGCACCGAGTAGCGTGTTACCCATGGCTCCGACCTCGACTCCGCAGACCCCCTTCGGGCGGGTCCTCACCGCCATGGTCACGCCCTTCACGGCGGACGGCGCACTCGACCTCGACGGCGCGCAGCGGCTCGCCGCCCACCTGGTGGACGCAGGCAACGACGGCCTGATCATCAACGGCACCACCGGCGAGTCCCCCACCACCAGTGACGCGGAGAAATCGGACCTCGTACGAGCCGTCCTGGAGGCTGTCGGCGACCGCGCCCACGTCGTCGCCGGAGTCGGCACCAACGACACCCACCACAGCGTCGAGCTGGCCCGCGAGGCCGAGCGCATCGGCGCCCACGGCCTCCTGGTCGTCACGCCGTACTACAACAAGCCCCCGCAGGAGGGCCTGTACCGGCACTTCACGACCGTCGCCGACGCCACCGGCCTGCCGGTCATGCTCTACGACATCCCCGGCCGCAGCGGCGTCCCGATCAACACCGAGACCCTCGTCCGGCTCGCCGAACACCCCCGGATCGTCGCCAACAAGGACGCCAAGGGCGACCTCGGCCGCGCCAGCTGGGCCATCGCCCGATCCGGCCTCGCCTGGTACTCCGGCGACGACATGCTCAACCTCCCGCTGCTCTCCGTGGGCGCGGTCGGCTTCGTCTCCGTCGTCGGCCACGTGGTCACCCCCGACCTGCGCGCCCTGGTGGACGCGTACACCTCCGGTGACGTCGTCAAGGCCACGGAGATCCACCAGAAGCTGCTCCCGGTCTACACCGGCATGTTCCGCACCCAGGGCGTCATGACGACCAAGGCCGCCCTCGCCCTCCAGGGCCTGCCCGCCGGACCGCTGCGTTCGCCCATGGTCGAGTGTTCGCCCGAGGAGATCGCCCAGCTCAAGATCGATCTTGCCGCCGGCGGGGTACAGCTCTGACAACAGACTTGGCACCACAGGGGCTTCACAACTGAAGAACAACAGAAGACGCGGGCCACCGGTGCCTGCAATCCACAACGACAACTGCTTCCGCACGAACGTCATGCGCGCCACGTGCCGTACCGGTACGTGGCGCGCGTGGTGAGGAGAGTCTTTTGAGTCATCCGCATCCTGAACTAGGCTCGCCGCCGCCGCTCCCCGAGGGTGGCCTGCGGGTCACCCCGCTCGGCGGCCTCGGCGAGATCGGCCGAAACATGACGGTCTTCGAGTACGGCGGTCGCCTGTTGATCGTCGACTGCGGAGTGCTCTTCCCCGAGGAGGAGCAGCCCGGAATCGACCTGATCCTGCCGGACTTCTCGTCCATCCGGGACCGCCTCGACGACATCGAGGGCATCGTCCTCACGCACGGCCACGAGGACCACATCGGCGGTGTCCCCTTCCTGCTCCGCGAGAAGCCGGACATCCCGCTGATCGGCTCCAAGCTGACCCTCGCGCTGATCGAGGCCAAGCTCCAGGAGCACCGGATCCGCCCTTACACCCTGGAGGTGGCGGAGGGGAACCGCGAGCGCATCGGCCCCTTCGACTGCGAGTTCATCGCCGTCAACCACTCCATCCCGGACGCCCTGGCCGTCGCCATCCGCACCCCCGCCGGCATGGTGGTGCACACCGGCGACTTCAAGATGGACCAGCTCCCGCTCGACAACCGCCTCACCGACCTGCACGCCTTCGCGCGGCTGAGCGAGGAGGGCATCGACCTCCTCCTCGCCGACTCGACGAACGCTGAGGTCCCGGGCTTCGTCCCGCCCGAGCGCGACATCTCCAGCGTCCTGCGGCAGGTCTTCGCCGGCGCCCGCAAGCGGATCATCGTGGCGAGCTTCGCCAGCCATGTCCACCGCATCCAGCAGATTCTGGACGCGGCCCACGAGTACGGCCGCCGGGTCGCCTTCGTCGGCCGCTCCATGGTCCGCAACATGGGCATCGCCCGCGACCTCGGCTATCTGAAGGTCCCGCCCGGCCTGGTGGTCGACGTCAAGACGCTGGACGACCTGCCCGACCACGAGGTGGTCCTCGTCTGCACGGGCTCCCAGGGCGAACCGATGGCGGCCCTGTCGCGCATGGCCAACCGGGACCACCAGATCCGCATCGTGGAGGGCGACACGGTCATCCTCGCGTCGTCGCTGATCCCCGGGAACGAGAACGCGGTGTACCGCGTGATCAACGGTCTGACCCGCTGGGGCGCCAACGTCGTCCACAAGGGCAACGCCAAGGTGCACGTTTCCGGCCACGCGTCCGCGGGCGAGCTGCTGTACTTCTACAACATCTGCCGCCCGAAGAACCTGATGCCGGTCCACGGCGAATGGCGCCACCTGAGGGCGAACGCGGAGCTGGGCGCCCTGACCGGCGTCCCGCACGACCGGATCGTCATCGCCGAGGACGGCGTGGCGGTCGACCTGGTCGAGGGCAAGGCCAAGATCTCCGGCAAGGTCCAGGCCGGTTACGTCTACGTCGACGGCCTGTCGGTCGGCGATGTCGGCGAGCCGGCGCTGAAGGACCGGAAGATCCTCGGCGACGAGGGCATCATCTCGGTCTTCGTGGTCGTGGACGCGTCCACCGGCAAGATCACCGGCGGTCCGCACGTCCAGGCCCGCGGTTCCGGTATCGAGGACTCGGCCTTCGGCGACGTCCTGCCGAAGATCACGGAGGTCCTGGAGCGGTCCGCCCAGGACGGCGTCGTGGAGCCCCACCAGCTCCAGCAGCTCATCCGCCGGACCCTCGGCAAGTGGGTCTCGGACACCTATCGCCGCAGGCCGATGATCCTGCCTGTGGTCGTGGAGGTCTGACGCCCCGTCGGTTCGAGCCAGGAGCGGGGGGGGGGGGGGGGGGGGGGGGGGGGGGGGGTGGAGGGGGGGGGGGGGGGGGGGGGGGGGGGGGGGGGGGGGGGGGGGGGGGGGGGG
>NZ_JBVHWM010000017.1:0-121868 GCF_055564375.1 Streptomyces sp. NPDC029138 | reverse complement strand
AGTGGCTGTGGGTCGACCCGGGTCGGCGGGGGGGGGGGTGGTTCCATGGGGGGGCCCTTTGGGTGCGTTTCCCCTGGTCCGTCCGGGGGTGGGGGCCCCCCCCCCCCGCCGGGCCGGTCATACCGCGTCGACGAGCGCTGCCAGCGCGGTGGCGAGGCGGTCCAGGCCGGCACCGGCGGGGCCGCCCGGCTCCGTCATGTACGTGTCCCGCCGGATCTCCACCATCAGCGCGCCGACCCGGGCGTCCGTGCCGTAGAACTCCAGCGGCACGTACGTCCCGGCGAACGGGCTGTCCAGGCCCGTCTCGCCGCAGCCGGCGAACGCCTTGCGGGCGGCCTCGGTCAGCGCCGGCGGGGTGTGGAAGGCGTCCGTGCCCAGGCACACCGGCGGGCGCGGCCCGCTCCCGTGCAGCTCGTACGGGAGCGGCTGGGCCGGATACGAGTGCACGTCGATGATCACGGCCCGCCCGGTCGCGGCCAGCCGGCCGGCCACCGCCTCCGTCATGGCCGCGGCGTACGGCCGGAACCAGCGGGCGAGCAGCGGCTCCGGGTCGGTGTCGGCGGGCCGCAGCTCGCCCTTGTGCGTGGTCCGTGTGTACACCGCGCCCATGCCCACGGCGAGCATCTCCTCCCGCTCGTCCGGGAACCGCTCGGGGTCCACCACCAGCCGCGACAGCCGGTTCACGAACCGCCAGGGCCGGACCCCGGCGAGCGTGGCGGCCCGCTCGGCGATCTCGGCGGTGTGCGCGTCCGTGATGTGGTCCAGCTCCCGCTCCAGCCCGGCGTCGTCCAGCACGATGCCGGCGCGCACCTCCTCCGGTATCGCCCGTGCCGAGTGCGGCACATGCAGCAGCACCGGCGACTCGGCGGCGCCGGGGAGAAGGTCGAACGAGGGGGCGGTCTGGGACACCGGCTGCTCCTGAGGTGTTGGGGGCGTGCACGATCAAGGTGCCACACGGCACTGACAACGGCTCCGCCCCGCATGCCTCCGCCTCGCATGCCTCCGCCCCGGCCGGGGGGTTCCCGGCCGGGGCGGAGGGCACGTCACCTCGGGGGCTCAGGCAGGCGCCGCGGGCACCGGCTCAGGCGCCGCAGGCACCCGCTCAGGCGCCGCAGGCACTAGCTGAGGGACGCCAGCACCTCGTTCCAGGTGGCCGACGGGCGCATGACCGCGTCCGCCTTGGCCTTGTCGACCTGGTAGTAGCCGCCGATGTCGGCCGGGGAGCCCTGGACCGCGATCAGCTCCTCCACGATGGTCTGCTCGTTGGCCGCGAGGGTCTCGGCGAGCGGCGCGAACGCCTTCGCGAGGTCGGCGTCCTCGGTCTGCCGGGCCAGCTCCTGCGCCCAGTACAGGGACAGGTAGAAGTGGCTGCCGCGGTTGTCGATGCCGCCGACGCGCCGGGTCGGGGACTTGTCCTCGTTGAGGAAGGTCGCCGTGGCGCGGTCGAGGGTGTCGGCGAGGACCTTGGCGCGGGTGTTGCCGGTGGCCTCCGCGTACTGCTCGAAGGACGGCACCAGGGCGAAGAACTCACCGAGGGAGTCCCAGCGCAGGTAGTTCTCCTTGACCAGCTGCTGGACGTGCTTCGGCGCGGAGCCGCCGGCGCCCGTCTCGAACAGGCCGCCGCCCGCCATCAGCGGGACGACCGACAGCATCTTGGCGCTGGTGCCCAGTTCCAGGATGGGGAAGAGGTCGGTCAGGTAGTCACGCAGCACGTTGCCGGTCACCGAGATGGTGTTCTCGCCGCGGCGGATGCGCTCCACCGACAGCTTGGTGGCCTCGACCGGGGACAGGATGCGGATGTCCAGGCCCTCGGTGTCGTGCTCCGGCAGGTACTGCTTGACCTTGGCGATCAGCTGCGCGTCGTGGGCGCGCGTCTCGTCCAGCCAGAACACCGCCGGGTCGCCGGTGGCGCGGGCGCGGGTGACGGCCAGCTTGACCCAGTCGCGGATCGGGTCGTCCTTGGTCTGGCAGGCGCGGAAGATGTCGCCCTGCGCGACCGGCTGCTCGATCAGGACGTTGCCGTTCTGGTCGGTCAGGCGGACGGTGCCGGCGGCCGGGATCTCGAAGGTCTTGTCGTGGGAGCCGTACTCCTCGGCCTTCTGCGCCATCAGGCCGACGTTCGGGACCGAGCCCATGGTGGAGGGGTCGTAGGCGCCGTTGGCCCGGCAGTCCTCGATGACGGCCTGGTAGACACCGGCGTAGGAGGAGTCCGGGATGACGGCGAGGGCGTCGTGCTCCTGGCCGTCCGGGCCCCACATGTGGCCGGAGGTGCGGATCATGGCCGGCATGGAGGCGTCGATGATGACGTCGGAGGGCACGTGCAGGTTGGTGATGCCCTTGTCCGAGTCGACCATGGCCAGGTCCGGGCCCTCGGCGATCTCGGCCTCCAGGGACGCCTTGATCTCGGCGCCCTCGGGCAGGCTCTCCAGGCCCTTCAGGATGCCGCCGAGGCCGTCGTTCGGGGTGAGGCCGGCCGCCTTGAGGGTCTGGCCGTACTTCGCGAACGTCTTCGGGAAGAAGGCGCGCACCACGTGACCGAAGATGATCGGGTCGGAGACCTTCATCATCGTGGCCTTCAGGTGCACGGAGAACAGGACGCCCTCCTGCTTGGCGCGGGCGACCTGCGCGGCCAGGAACGAGTTCAGCTCGGCGACGCGCATGACGGACGCGTCGACGACCTCGCCCGCGAGGACCGGCACGGACTCCTTCAGGACGGTGGTGCTGCCGTCCTCGCCGACCAGCTCGATCTTCAGGGCGCCGGCCTCGGAGACGACGACGGACTTCTCGGTGGAGCGGAAGTCGTTCTCGCCCATGGTCGCCACGTTGGTCCTGGACTCGGAGGTCCAGGCGCCCATGCGGTGCGGGTGGGTCTTGGCGTAGTTCTTCACCGAGGCCGGGGCACGGCGGTCGGAGTTGCCCTCACGCAGCACCGGGTTGACGGCGGAGCCCTTGATCTTGTCGTAGCGGGCGCGGATCTCGCGCTCCTCGTCGGTCTTCGGGTCGTCCGGGTAGTCCGGCAGCGCGTAGCCCTTGCCCTGGAGCTCGGCGACGGCGGCCTTCAGCTGCGGGATGGACGCCGAGATGTTCGGCAGCTTGATGATGTTGGCCGCGGGGGTCTTGGCCAGCTCGCCCAGCTCGGTCAGCGCGTCGGGGATGCGCTGGTCCTCGTTCAGGTACTCCGGGAAGACGGCGATGATGCGCCCGGCCAGCGAGATGTCACGCGTCTCCACGGGCACACCGGCCTGCGAGGCGTACGCCTGGATCACCGGCAGGAACGAATGCGTCGCCAGGGCCGGGGCCTCGTCTGTGTAGGTGTAGATGATGGTCGAGTCAGTCACCGGGTGCTCCGCTCCACGTCTGCAACATTGCTCGACATCAAGATATCTCGTGATCGGGGTCGGCTCGACAGGGGTCCTGGCCGGAAAAGGCGCCGTCCGCCATCTGGCGCGCGATCCAGCGGCAGATCACGTCCACCACGTACACGTGTTCGGCGCGGGTCAGCGCGCGTCCCTTGGGGATGCCGTGCCAGCGCTCCAGGCAGCCCCGGCAGCAGGTGGCGGTCGCGTGCTGGGCCACGAACACCGGGTGGCCGCGGTACGGCGTCTGCCGGCCGTCCTTGTACGGCTCGGCCGGCGCCAGCCGCCGGGCGATCAGGTCGTACGCGTGCCACCGCAGGGTCGTCGGCCCCTTCAGGACGGCGGTCGCCCGGTCCCGCCCGCGCAGGTGGAACTTCGCCCGGAACGGCTGGCGCGCGAGCGCGTCCAGCCGCCGGTCGAGCGAGCGGGGGTCCGGGGCCGGGGTGGTCATGCTGCTTCGAGCATACGTGTCGGTCAGGACATACGGCCGGGCTACTCCGTGGCCTGCGCCCCCGACACCGCGCCCTCCCCGCTCCGCTGCTGCGGGATCACCGCCGAGCCCTGCTGGAGGGAGACCGTGCGGGCCGGGGCCGGGATACGGATGCCCTCCTCGCGGTAGCGGCGGTGCAGCCGCTTGATGAACTCGTGCTTGATCCGGTACTGGTCGCTGAACTCACCGACGCCGAGGATCACCGTGAAGCCGATCCGGGAGTCGCCGAAGGTGTGGAAGCGGATGGCGGGCTCGTGCTCCGGCACGGCGCCCGTGACCTCCGTCATGACCTCCGTGACCACCTCGGCGGTGACCCGCTCGACGTGCTCCAGGTCGGAGTCGTAGCTCACTCCGGCCTGCACCAGCACGGTCAGCTCCTGCTCGGGCCGCGTGAAGTTGGTCATGTTGGCCTTGGCGAGCTGGCCGTTGGGGATGACCACCAGGTTGTTGGAGAGCTGGCGGACCGTCGTCTGGCGCCAGTTGATGTCCACGACGTAGCCCTCCTCGCCGCTGCTCAGCCGGATGTAGTCACCCGGCTGGACGGTCTTGGAGGCGAGGATGTGGATGCCCGCGAAGAGGTTGGCGAGCGTGTCCTGGAGCGCCAGGGCGACCGCCAGACCACCGACACCCAGGGCGGTGAGCAGCGGCGCTATGGAGATGCCCAGGGTCTGGAGCACGACCAGGAAGCCGATCGCCAGGACCAGGACGCGGGTGATGTTGACGAAGATGGTCGCCGAGCCCGCGACCCCGGAACGGGACTGGGTCACCGAACGGACCAGACCGGCGATCACCCGGGCCGCGGAGAACGTCACCACGATGATCAGCCAGACCTGGAGCACCTGGTTCACATGGTGCTGCACGGTCCGGGTGAGCGGCAGCACGGCCGCTGCCGCCGCCGCGCCGCCCGCGATCGCCGCCCAGGGGACGACCGAGCGCAGCGCCTCCACGATGACGTCGTCGCCGCTCCACCGGGTCCGCTTGGCGTGCTTCGCGAGCCAGCGCAGCACCGTGCGCGACATGAAGGCGAGCACCAGGCCCGCCGCCAGGGCGATGCCGGCGAGGACGAGGTCGTCCAGGGTCAGCGCGCGGTTCACCGGTCACCTCCGGGGCGTGCGGCCGCTGCGGAGAGCCGTTTGTGAAGTGTCGTCACGTTGTCACCTGCTCGATGTCCGGGATGTGCGACCGCGCCGGCCGAAGGAACTCCGGTGGCCGGCGCGCTCGTTCATCCTGCCGTATCCGGCACACCGGTTCGTACCATGACCGGCGCTCTTCGGGCAGTCCGCTCAGACGATGCCCTCCGCGAGTTCCGCCTGGTCGCGGTCGCTGCCGTACGCGGCGGTGGTGGGGGTGCCGTACGACCGGCGGGCGACGTACCACCAGACGCTCGCCAGGACGAGGACCACGGCGAGCGCGACGGAGGCGTAGTTCATCGTGTCGACCGTGACCGGGGACGCCTGCGGCAGGCAGAACAGGACCGTCACACACGCCACCCACACCACCGCGATCCAGCCGATCGGCCTGCTCCAGCGCCCCAGTTGCCACGGACCCGGCTGGAAACGGTTGCCCGCGCGCAGCCGCAGGAACACCGGGATGGCGTAGGCCGGGGTGATACCGATGACGTTGATGGCGGTCACCGCGTTGTACGCCGTCGCCGAGTACAGCGACGGCAGGGCGAGGACGCAGGCCACGACCACGGACAGCCAGACGGCGGCGACCGGCGTCTGGGTACGGCCGCTCACCGTGCGCCACAGGTGCGAACCGGGCAGCGCGCCGTCCCGGCTGAACGCGAACACCATCCGACTGGCCGCCGCCACCTCGGCGTTGCCGCAGAACAGCTGGGCGATGATGACCACGAGGAGCAGGGCGCTCGCGCCGTCGGTGCCGAGGCCGTCCAACAGGACCTGGGCGGGCGGTACGCCGGTGTCGGTGGTGCGGGTGGCGTCGTAGTCCTGGACGGCGAAGGTCAGACCGGCCAGCAGCACGAAACCGGCGAGCCAGGACACCCAGATGGCGCGGACGATGCCACGGGAGGCGGCCACCGAGGCGTGCGAGGTCTCCTCCGAGAGGTGGGCGGAGGCGTCGTAGCCGGAGAAGGTGTACTGCGCGAGGAGCAGGCCGATCGCCGCCACGTACAGCGGGTTCGACCAGCCGGTCTCGTTCACGAACTTGGTGAACACGAAGGACGCGGACTGGTGGTGGTCGGGGACGATCACCAGCGCGCCGACGATCAGCGCCACGCCCGCCAGGTGCCACCACACGCTGACCGAGTTGAGCACGCTGACCAGGCGCACGCCGAACAGGTTCAGCGTCGCGTGCAGCAGCAGGATGGCGCAGAAGATCAGCATCGTCCTGCCGGGCGTCGGTTCGAAGCCCCACTGGATGTTGGCGAACGCGCCGGTGAACAGGGCGGCGCCGTAGTCGATGCCGGCGATGGCGCCGAGCAGGCCGAGCAGGTTCAGCCAGCCGGTGTACCAGCCCCAGCGCCGGCCGCCGAGCCGGTCCGCCATGTAGTACAGGGCGCCGGAGGTCGGGTAGGCGCTGGTGACCTCGGCGAGCGCGAGCCCGACGCACAGCACGAACAGGCCGACGCCGGCCCAGCCCCACAGCATCACGGCCGGGCCGCCGGTGTTCAGGCCGAAGCCGTACAGGGTCATGCAGCCGGACAGGATCGAGATCACCGAGAAGCTGATCGCGAAGTTGCCGAAGCCGCCCATGCGGCGGGCCAGGACCGGCCGGTAGCCGAGTTCCCGCAGCCGCTGCTCCTCGTCCTGCTGCGGCAGACCGGGGAAGGGGGCGGGAGAGGGAGCGGGGGTGGGATCGGGGATGGGGGACACGCGGGGACCTCCGGGAATCAACAGGCTTTCGAACGGGGGGAGCGTTCAACGGGCGTGCGTGCTGGTGGAGTTCAGGAGCGGGAGCCCTCCGTGGCGGCCCGGCAGCGGTCCCGGGCCTGAACGAAGATCTCCACGGCGCGGTCCCGGTCCGGGGTGCGGTACATCCAGGGCGGGGGAGTGAAGTAGGGGCCGATCGCGTCGAACACCCGTGCCGCGTCCGGGAATCGCAGGGAGCCCCACAGCGCGTGGGCCAGATGGTTGAGGTCCGGCAGCGCGCGCTCGGCGGGCTCGGTCCGCTCGAACCAGGAGTGCAGCGCGCGCCGCGCCTCGCGGGCCGCCTCCTCCACCACCCAGTGCAGATCCAGCGCCGCGTCGTGCCCGCTGTCCCGGCGGTAGCGCTCGACCCGGACGTACAGCGGCAGCAGGTGCAGCGCGGAGCCGGGCGGGGCCTGGCCGGCGGCCCACTGCGCGTACGCCGCGGCCTCCGCGAGCCGGCCCGAACCGCCGCGCGCGTACAGGAACTGGAGCATCCGGTGGTGCGCCTCCCGGTTGAACGGGTCGCGCTTGCCGGCCTCGGCCAGCAGGCCCCAGGGGCCCGGCGGCAGCATCGGCTCCGGCGCGGCGGCCCGGTGCTCCTCCCAGCGCTGCTCCGGGTCGAGCTGGGCCAGCGCCAGCAAGCACACCCAGGGCACCGGGTCCTTCGGGGCGGCCACGGTCGCCGACTGGGCGGCGTCCCACGCCTCGATCCACAACTCATGGGTACGGCGGTGTCGTTCCCGACGGGCCCGCAGCGCGCGCTCGACGCCGACCCGGGCGTGCATCACCACCGCGTGCGCGCTGTCCGGCTCCTCGCTGAGCCAGGCCCGTACCACGTCGGTGCCGGCCGCGGACGCCGCCAGCACCTGGGTGCGCTGGGTCCACTGCCACCACTGCGTGGTTTCCGCGAGCAGGGTGCGCATGGCCATCCAGCGGCCGGTGCGCAGGTCCTGGAGCGCGGCGCGCAGCGCGTGGTCGGGGCCGGCGGGGTCGTAGGAGGGGCGGGCTCCGTCTCTGGCCATCAGCCGCCGGCCCCCGGCCACGGGTGCACGGGCGAGGTGGCGGGGTGACGTTGCAACAGCCCTCCCCTGGGCGGTGACGAAGGTGTCTCGGGTGGTCGGCGGTCACTATAGAGGCGTGGGTTTCGCCGTACCATTGTTGCCAAGTCAATGACCAGCAGGGCGAGTTGGCCGATGAGGGGAAGACCTTGACTCCGGGCCCGGGGCGGCGGCAGGCTGGCGCGGTGATCTTCAGTGCCGCAGCGGAGGGCGCGGGTCGGACGCGGGCGGAAGGCGCTCGCCCTGCCCGTGCGGAAGACGGTCGCCCCGCTCGTGCGGAGGACGCGCGATGACCGGGCCGGTGCTCGCCGTCGATCAGGGCACGTCCGGCACCAAGGCGCTCGTCGTCTGCCCCGAACGCGGCGTCCTCGGCACCGGATTCGCCGAGGTGCGCCCGCGCCATCTGCCCGGCGGCCTGGTCGAGGTGGACCCGGCGCGGCTGTACGACTCGGTGGTCGAGGCCGGCCGGCGCGCGCTCGCCGACGCCGGTGAGCACGTCGTCGCGCTCGGCCTCGCCAACCAGGGCGAGACCGTGCTCGCCTGGGACCCTGCCACCGGCCGCCCGCTGACCGACGCCCTGGTGTGGCAGGACCGACGGGCCGAGACCGTCTGCGCCGAACTCGCCGCACACGCCGACGAGTTGCGGGAGCTGACCGGCCTGCCCCTCGATCCGTACTTCGCCGCCCCCAAGATGGCCTGGATTCGGCGCCACCTCACCCGCGACGGCGTCGTCACCACGTCCGACGCCTGGCTGGTCCACCGCCTCACCGGCGCCTTCGCCACCGACGCCGCCACCGCCGGCCGTACCCAACTGCTCGACCTGGACCGCGCCGAGTGGTCTCCGCGCGCCCTCGACCTGTACGGCCTGGCCGGCGAACGCCTCCCCGAGGTGACCGACGCCGCGCAACAGGTCGGCACAACCTGCGCGTTCGGCCCCGAGATCCCGCTCACCGGACTGATCGTCGACCAGCAGGCCGCCCTGCTCGCCCAGCGCGTCACCGGGCCCGGCGCCGCCAAGTGCACCTACGGCACCGGCGCGTTCCTGCTCGCCCACACCGGCGACCGCCCCCGGCGGGGGGAGTCCGGCCTGGTCAGCTGCGTGGCCTGGCGGCTGGCCGGACACACCAGCTACTGCCTGGACGGCCAGGTCTACACCGCCGCCTCCGCCGTCCGCTGGCTCACCGACCTCGGCGTCCTCTCCTCCGCCGCCGACCTCGACGCGGTCGGCGGCACCGTCCCCGACAGCGGCGGGGTCACCTTCGTCCCGGCCCTCGCCGGACTCGCGGCCCCCTGGTGGCGCGGCGACCTGCGCGGCTCCCTCACCGGACTCGGCCTCGACACCACCGCCGGCCATCTGGTGCGCGCCCTGTGCGAGGGCATCGCCGCCCAGGTCGCCGAACTCGCCGAAGCCGCCGCCGGCGACCTGGGCGCGCCCCTGACCACGCTCCGCGTCGACGGCGGCCTCACCCGCTCCGCGCTCCTCATGCAGACCCAGGCCGACCTGCTGCAACGCCCCGTCGAGGTGTCCGCGCTGCCCGACGCCACCGCGCTCGGCGCCGCCGCCCTCGCCCGCCTCGGCGCGGACCCCGGCCTGAGCGTCGAGGCCGCCCTGCCCGACGGGAAACCCGCCGCCGTGTACGAGCCCCGCATCCCGGCCGACCGGGCCGCCGAACGCCGCGCCGGGTTCCGCGAGGCCGTCGCGGCCCTCCTCGTCCCGTGACCGTCACCGCGGCCGGGCCGCTGCCCAGGACGCCGTACGACGTGGCGATCGTCGGCGCCGGCGTCGTCGGCTGCGCCATCGCCCGCGAACTCGCCCGCCGGCCCCGCCTGCGCATCGCCCTCGTCGAGGCCCAGGACGACGTCGGCCAGGGCACCTCCAAGGCCAACACCGCGATCCTGCACACCGGTTTCGACGCGACCCCCGGCACCCTGGAGGCCCGTCTGGTCCGCGAGGGATACGCGCGGCTCGGCGCCTACGCCACCGAGACCGGCATCCCCGTCGAACGGGTCGGCGCGCTGCTGGTCGCCTGGGACGAGGAACAGCTCGCCGCGCTGCCCCGGCTGGCCGAGAAGGCCGAGCGCAACGCCTGCCACGACACGGCCCTGCTGGGCCCCGACGAGCTGTACGCCCGCGAGCCCCACCTCGGCCCCGGCGCGCTCGGCGCCCTGCACGTCCCCGGCGAGAGCATCATCTGCCCCTGGACGACGACCCTCGCGTACGCCACCCAGGCGGTCCGCGCCGGAGCCGACCTGCACCTCAACGCCGCCGTGCACGAGGTGAGTCCGTCGGACGGGCACGTGCTGACCACCAGCCGGGGCACCCTGCGCGCCCGCCACCTGGTCAACGCGGCCGGACTGCACGCCGACACCCTGGACCGGGCGCTCGGCCACGAGGACTTCACCGTCACCCCGAGGCGCGGCCAGCTCCTCGTCCACGACAAGCTCGCCCGCCCCCTCGTCCGGCACATCCTGCTCCCCGTGCCGACCGCCCTCGGCAAGGGCGTCCTGGTCGCCCCCACCGTCCACGGCAACGTCCTGCTCGGCCCCACCGCCGAGGACCTGCGCGACAAGCGGGCCACCGGATCCACCGCCGACGGGCTGGCCGCCCTCCGGGACAAGGGCCGGCGCGTCCTGCCCGCCCTGCTGGAGGAGGAGGTCACCGCCGTCTACGCCGGGCTGCGCGCGGCCACCGGGCACGAGGACTACCGCATCACCGAGCACCCCGGCCAGGCGTACGTCACCGTCGGCGGCATCCGCTCCACCGGCCTGACCGCGTCCCTGGCCATCGCCGCCCACGTCACCGGCCTGCTGGCCGACGGCGGCCTCGACCTCGGACCGGTACGCGAGCCGGAGCCGGTGACCATGCCCAACCTCGGCGAGGCCTTCCCGCGCCCCTACCAGCGGCCCGACCTCATCGCCGCCGACCCCGAGTACGGCACCCTCGTCTGCCACTGCGAGCGCGTCACCCGGGGCGAGATCCGCGACGCCCTCGCCAGTACGGTCCCGCCGCGCAGCCTGGAGGGCCTGCGCCGCCGCACCCGCGCCCGGGCCGGCCGCTGCCAGGGGTTCTACTGCGGGGCGGCGGTACGGGAGTTGTTCGAGCGGGGGATGCGGCCATGACGGCCCCGCGTCACGTGGACGTCCTCGTCGTCGGCGCCGGTCCCGCCGGGCTCGCCGCCGCCGCGCGGCTGGCCGCCGCCGGTGCCGGCCGCGTGGAGGTGCTGGAGCGGGAGGCGCGGCCCGGCGGAGTGCCCCGGCACTGCGCGCACGGCGGCTTCGGCACCTGGACGCACCCGCTGACCGGCTCCGGGTACGCCCGCCTGCTCACGGAGGCCGCCGAGCGCGCGGGCGCCACCGTCCGGACCGGTGTGACGGCGCTGGACTGGGCGCCGACGGGACCCGTGCTCACCGCCGTCGGCCCCGGCGGCCCGGAGACCATCCAGGCACGGGCGGTCGTCCTCGCCACCGGGGCCCGCGAACGCCCGCGCACCGCCCGGCTGGTGCCCGGCACCCGCCCCGCCGGCGTCTACACCACCGGCGAACTCCAGCAGGCGGTCCACCTGTTCGGGCAGCGCATCGGCACCCGTGCCGTCGTGGTCGGCGCGGCGGACGTCTCCTACGCGGCGGCCGGCACCGTCCGCGCGGCCGGCGCCGAGGTCGTCGCCCTCGTCACGGAACACCCGCGCGCCCAGACCGGCCGCGCCCGCGCCCAGGCGGAACGGCTGCGTCACGGCGTTCCGCTGCTGACCGGCACCACCGTCACCGAACTCCTCGGCCACGGACGCCTGTCCGGCGTCCGCGTCCGCCACCGGGACGGCCGTACGACCGTACTCCCGTGCGACACCGTGGTGTTCACCGGCGACTTCGTCCCCGACCAAGAACTGGCCCGGCGCGGCGGCCTCACCCTGGACCCCGGCACCCGTGGCCCCGCCGTCGGCGCCACCCCGCACACCTCGCGCCCCGGTGTCTTCGCCGCCGGCAACCTCCTGCACCCCGTGGAGCCCGCCCGCACGGCGGCCCGCGAGGGCGCCCGGGCGGCCGGCGCGGTGCTGGACTTCCTGGCGGGCGCACCCTGGCCGGCCCCGGGCGTACCCGTGACCGTCGAGCCGCCGCTGCGCTGGATCGCCCCGAACCGCGTCACCCCGTCCACCCCGCCCGCCCACCACGTGCTGCGCACCGGCACCCCGCTGCACCGCCCGGTCCTGTACGTCCACCAGGACGGCCGCCTCCTCCACCGGGAGCGACGCGCCACCGCCCTGCCCGACCGCACCCTGACCCTCACCGCCCGCTGGCACGACCGCGTCGACCCCGGGGGCGGGGCGGTACGGGTGAGCACCGGCTGAGCGCGGGACCGCCGGAGGAGCAGCGGTTCACGAGTCCGCGAACGACCCGTGCCGTCCGGCACCCGACGCGAACCGGGCGGCGCCCTCCGCGCTCTCGGCCAGCACCCCCATACCCCACCGGAGTTCGCCGCGCAGCGCCGTCTCCTCGTCCTGCCCCTCCTGGTCCAGGACCGACGCCCGGTCACCGCGCAGGCAGGCCTGCGGGAAGCGGGCGATCTGTGCCGCCAGCGCCTCCGCCTCGGCGCGGGCCCGTCCGGTGGGGACCAGCCGGTTCACCAGACCCGTCTCGTACGCCTCGCGGGCCGGGACCGGGCGGCCGGTGAGGATCATGTCCAGGGCCCGGCCGGTGCCGATCAGCCGGGGCAGCCGTACCGTGCCACCGTCGATCAGGGGCACGCCCCAGCGGCGGCAGAACACCCCGAACACCGCGTCCTCCTCCGCGACCCGCAGATCGCACCACAGGGCGAGTTCGAGGCCGCCCGCGACCGCGTGCCCGGCCACCGCCGCGATCACCGGCTTCGACAGCCGCATCCGCGTCGGCCCCATCGGCCCGTCGCCGTCCTCCGCCACCCGGTTGCCGCGCTCGGTGCCGATCGCCTTCAGGTCCGCGCCCGCGCAGAAGGTGCCGCCCTCGCCCCACAGCACCGCCACCCGGGCACGGTCGTCCGCCTCGAACGCCCGGAAGGCGGCGGCCAGTTCGGCGGCCGTCGGACCGTCCACCGCGTTGCGGGCCTCCGGCCGGGAGAGGACGACCGTGGTGACGTACTCCTCGCGTTCTGTGCGGACCGGCACGACGGGTGCTCCTTCTCCGGGGGGCTCGAAGGGCCACTGTGCCTCAGATGACCTTCAGCCGCACCAGCGCGCCCAGCGTCAGCGCCCCCGGCACCAGCGGCAGCCACACGGTGATGATCCGGTACGCCAGTACCACCGCCGTCGCCACCGCCGCCGGGCCGCCCACCGCCACCAGGGCCACGATCAGCGCCGCCTCCACGGAACCCAGCCCGCCGGGTGTGGGCACCAGGGCCACCGCGACCGTCGCGGCGAGGTAGGCCAGCACCATGTGCGCGGGCGGCACCGGCAGCCGCAGCGCCTGCCCGACGGCCGCGAGCCCGGCCGCCTGGAGCGCGGGGAAGGCCAGCGAGCCGCCCCACAGCGCCAGGGCCCGGGCCGGGCGGGTGTGCACCGACCGGGCCTCGCCCAGGGCGTCCCGCGCGAACGCGGACACCCGCGTGCGCAGCGGTCGTACGAACGCCGCCACGGCCCCCGCCACGACCAGCAGGCCGGCCGCGCCCAGCATCAGCGGCAGCGCCGAGCCGTCCGGCAGCAGGGGGCCGAGCCGCAGCGCGTCCGGGAACGCGATCAGCAGCACGGCCAGCAGCCCGAGCCGGCCCACGCACTCCGCCAGCAGGTACAGGGCGAGCGCGGCCGAGGAACGCGCCAGCGGCACCCCGCACACGGTCATGAAGCGCAGGTTCACGGCGCCCGCGCCGAGCCCGGTCGGCAGCAGATGGTTGGCCGCGCCCGCCGCGAACTGGGTGGCCAGCAGCCGGCCCTTGGGCAGCGGCTGGAGCACCGCGCCCTGCCGGGTGAAGGCGGCGGCCACCCAGGTCAGACAGGTCGCCGCGGCCGCCGCGAGCAGCCACGGCCAGGAGGCGGTCCGCAGCTGGCCGAAGCCCTCGGCGAGGACCGAGCGGTGCCGCACGGCGGCCACGGCCACGAGCACGAGCGGCACCAGGCACAGCACCTGGCGGACGGGGACGCGGCGGGGCAGGCGCCGGCGGGGGAGGGAGACGGAAGTCACATCCGCACAGGCTCTCCGGGGCGGCCCAACAGCGGGTGGCGGCTCGGAGAAGGAGGGTGCCGGTACGGGTGAACCGTCGCGGACATTGACCTCAACGAACCTTGAGGTTCTACGGTCTCTTCCATGAGCATGGAGACCACCGCCTGGGCGCAGCTGCACAGCGTGATGAACGCGCAGTCCGAGCGTCGCCCCTTCGCACGCGCCACCCTGCGCCGTATCGCCGCCTTCGCCCGTCCGCACCGCGCCGGCATCGTCCGGTTCGTGCTGCTCGGGGTGGTGACCGCCCTCCTCGCCGTCGCGACCCCCGTGCTCGCCGGCCGCGTCGTCGACGCGATCGTGGCGGGGCACGACTCCGGCACGGTGGTCCGGCTGTCCCTGCTGATCGCGCTCGTTGCGCTCGCGGAGGCGGGGCTCGGTATCCTCGGCCGCCGCCTGTCGGCGACGCTCGGGGAGGGACTCATCCTCGGCCTCAGAACGGCCGTGTTCGATCATGTGCAGCGCATGCCCGTCGCGTTCTTCACACGTACGCGTACGGGCGCGCTGGTCAGCCGTCTCAACAACGACGTGATCGGCGCCCAGCGGGCCTTCGCCAACACCCTCTCCGGCGTCGTCAGCAACCTGGTCACCCTGGTCCTGACGCTCGCCGTGATGCTCACCCTCTCGTGGCAGATCACCCTGCTCGCGCTCGTTCTCCTGCCGGTGTTCGTGCTGCCCGCCCGCCGCATGGGCAGCCGGATGGCCCGCATGCAGCGCGAGGCGGCGGCGCTGAACGCGGCCATGGGCACCCGGATGACCGAGCGGTTCTCCGCCCCCGGCGCCACCCTGGTCAAACTGTTCGGACGCCCGGAGGAGGAGTCGGCGGAGTTCGCGGCGCGGGCCGCCCAGGTCCGGGACATCGGTGTCCGCACGGCGACGGCCCAGTCGGTGTTCATCACCTCCCTCACCCTGGTCTCCGCCCTCGCCCTGGCCCTCGTCTACGGCCTCGGCGGCTGGTTCGCGCTGCGCGGCACCCTGGAGCCCGGCGCGGTCGTCTCCCTCGCCCTGCTGCTGACCCGCCTGTACGCCCCGCTGACCGCGCTCGCCGGGGCCCGGGTCGAGGTGATGAGCGCGATCGTCAGCTTCGAGCGGGTCTTCGAGGTGCTCGACCTCAAGCCGCTCATCGCCGAGAAGCCGGACGCCCGCGAGGTCCCCGACGGCCCGGTCGCCGTCGAGTTCGACGACGTCCGCTTCTCCTACCCCGCCGCCGACCAGGTCTCCCTCGCCTCCCTGGAGGAGGTCGCCGCGCTCGACACCCGCGGCGGCACCGAGGTGCTGCACGGCATCTCCTTCCGGGCCGAACCCGGCCAGACCGTCGCCCTCGTCGGCTCCTCCGGCGCCGGCAAGTCGACCATCGCCCAGCTGCTGCCGCGCCTGTACGACGTGGACGCGGGCGCGGTCCGGATCGGGGGGGCCGACGTCCGCGACCTCAGCTTCGCCTCCCTGCGGGCCACGCTCGGCATGGTCACCCAGGACGGCCACCTCTTCCACGACACCGTCCGCGCCAACCTGCTGCTGGCCCGCCCGGACGCGGGTGACGACGAGCTGTGGGACGTCCTCGGCCGCGCCCGCCTCGCCGACGTCGTACGGTCCCTGCCCGACGGCCTGGACACGGTCGTCGGCGAGCGCGGCTACCGGCTCTCCGGCGGCGAACGCCAGCGCATGACCATCGCCCGGCTGCTGCTCGCCCGCCAGCGCGTGGTCATCCTGGACGAGGCCACCGCGCACCTGGACAACACCTCCGAGGCGGCCGTCCAGGAGGCGCTCACCGAGGCCCTGGAGGGCCGCACGGCCGTGGTCATCGCCCACCGCCTGTCCACGGTCCGCGCCGCCGACCAGATCCTGGTCGTGGAGTCCGGCCGGATCGTGGAACGCGGCACCCACGAGGAACTGCTGGCCGGGGAGGGCCGGTACGCCGAGCTGTACCGCACGCAGTTCGCGGGACGGGGCGAGACGGCGGAGGCGGGAGCGGTCGCGCCGGGGGCCGTGGAGGCGGGGGTGCCGACGGTGGGGTGAGGGAGCGCCCGGGTTGTCGCGGGAGGGCGGAGGCGGGGTCGACGGCGGTCGGGTGAGGCCCGCCGGTCAGGCCACGGGCGTCCTCGGCCCCGGTGCTGTCACCGGTCGGTCACCGCGGAGCGGTACGGCGAGCGGACCGCCCGGCTGACTCGGCGCCGGTCGACGCCGCGCCGTACGACACCTCCCGGATGACCGAACACGAGGTCCGCGCCCTGTCGGCCTCCCTCCGCGAGACGGATGTCCGGGAGACGGATGCCCCCGGGAGACGGACGACGCACCGGCAGCGCCGACCGGCACCTGACCTCGCGGACCGCCCCCGCGCTTCTCAGCCCGCACACCCCTCGGTGAGCAGCGCGTCGACCGCGTCCCGGATCTCCTCGTCCTGGACGAAGCCGCGCCAGCCGCCGGAGCCGCGCAGCCGCTCGTCGCGGTCCGGCACCCCGCGCAGCAGATCGGCGGCGGGCCGGGCGGCGGGGCCGATGCGGGCCAGGTGCCGTACCGCGGGGAGCATGACCGGCAGGTAGGTGCCCTCGGCGAGACCCCGCACGGCCGAGGTCGGCACGCGGACCGCCCCCGCGGTTCTCATCCCCCGCACCCCTCGGTGAGCAGCGCGTCGACCGCGTCCCGGATCTCCTCGTCCTGGACGAAGCCGCGCCAGCCGCCGGAGCCGCGCAGCCGCTCGTCGCGGTCCGGCACCCCGCGCAGCAGATCGGCGGCGGGCCGGGCGGCGGGGCCGATGCGGGCCAGGTGCCGTACCGCGGGGAGCATGACCGGCAGGTAGGTGCCCTCGGCGAGACCCCGCACGGCCGAGGTCAGCACCGGGACCGTGTGCGCGGTGTCGCCGGTCGCCGCCCACAGGGCGTGGGCCGCCTCCACGCGGACCCAGGGCTCCCGGTCGGTGGTCAGCGCGCGGAGCCGGTCCGCCCAGGGGGCGGCGTGCGGGCCGAGGTCGGCCAGTCGGCGCAGGGTGGGGTGCGGGAGGTGCCCCGTGCCGGTGGGGCCGAGCCGTTCCAGGAACGGGCCGGGTTCGCCGGTGACCTTCCAGTACGCCCAGGCCGCGAGGTCCGCGTCCGCGCCGCCGCCGGCCGCCCGGGCCGCCAGCGGTTCCCTCGCCGGGGAGCCCGCCCGGCCGATGCCGGCCAGGGCCGTCGCGGCCGCCGGCCAGGTCCGGTCGTCCGCCAGGAGGGCGAGCAGCCGTGGCACCGCCGCCTCCGCCACCGGGCCCCACGCGGCGACGACCTGGCAGAGCGGGCGCAGCAGTCGGGGGTCCGTCGCGGTGTCGAGCCTCTCGCGGAGCGCCGGCAGCAGCGCCTCGGCGTGGTCCACGAGAAGCACCAGGACCTCGTCCAGTGCCGGCAGCACCACGGTGTGCCAGTCCGATGCGGGGAAGTACGCGGAGGCGGACGCGAATCCGGGCCGCTGGCCCGTCAGCAGCCCGGTCAGGCCCGGCACGCAGCGGGGGTCGTTCATCCGGGCCAGCGCCCACACGGCGGCCTCGCCGACGGTCTCCCGCCACCGGGTCGTCCGGGTGCCGGTGTCGCCGAGCAGCGCGGCGACCTCGTCCGCGTACGCCGTGGCGGCCGGGCCGAGACAGGCGAGCAGTTCGGCCGCCCGGTACCGGGCCTCGGGGGAGGGGTCGCCCAGCCGAGCGGCGACGGCCGGCAGCAGCGCGGCGGCCGGGGAGCGCCGACGGGCCAGTTGCGCGCCGGCCTGGGCCAGGGCGCCGATGCGCTGTTCGTCGTCGGGATGGTCCGCGAGCAGGCCGAGAGTGAAGTCGGGGGCCGCTCCGGCGAAGAGCGCGGCGGTCCAGTGGTGGACGCCCTGGACTCCGGCCTCCACCGTGCTGCTGTGGCGCCAGAGCGTGACGCCCGGGTCCCGTACCGCGTGCAGCAGCAGGTCCAGCGAACGCTCGGGCAGCCCCGGATCGGCCGGGGCGAGGGCGTGCACGGCGGCCAGCCGGAGCTGGGCCTCGGGGGCGTCGAGGAGGTCGCGCAGGAGACGGCGGGCCTCGTCGGCGTGCGTTCCGGCCGGTTCGCGCAGGGCCGCCGGGCCGAGGGCGAGGACGAGGTCCAGGCGGGTCACCGGATCGTCCTCGGCCCGCCAGCGCCGCAGCAGCGCGGGCAGGGTCAGCTCACCCGGGCTGGTGCAGGACCCCACCACGTCGGCGGCGGCTCGCCGGATCGCCGGGTCGGGATCGTCCAGCAGGGCGAGTACGTCGGGGAGCGCCGCCTCCCACGCCGGCGGCCAGCCGGGGTCCAGGAACCGGTCGGCGACCTGGCCGGCCTCGTGCGCCAGCATGGCCACCAGGTCCAGCAGGCCGCGCCGGCTCGGCACGTCCGGCCGGGCGGCCAGGCGGAGCAGGAACGGCAGCGCGGCGGGGGCGGCCGAGCAGATCCAGCCGCCCTGGTGGAAGAGCAGGTTGAGCAACTCGGACGACGCGTCCTCGGCATCGTCCGGGTCCGGGCCGGCGCACCGCCGCAACAGGTCCGGCACGTCCCCGGCGGACCCGTAGTTGTGCTGCAACGCGACCCAGTCGACGGCTTCCAGGGCCTGCGGTTCGTCCCCCATGGGCCCGACCCTACCGACACCGGCCGGCGCACCGGTCTGTGGGTGCGGTTCCGGTTCCGCCTCTTGACGCCAGTGGTCCGTACCTTTAGTTTCACGCCTTAAACAAAGCCCCGCAGGTCCCAACGGCCGAATGTCCCCCGGCTGTTGGGTCTGCGGTCCCCCCACCCGAAAGGCCACCCGCGCACATGGCCAGACCCCTCCCGGCGGCGGGCTCGCTCGCCGCTCTGTCCCTTGCCGCCACCCTGCTCACGGCGGCCCCCGCGCCCGCCGCCACCTCCGGGGCGGCCGCCCTGCCCTCGGGATTCGCCACGGTCGTGAACGCCGCGAGCGGCAGGTGTCTGGACGCCAAGGCCGCCGCCACCGCCAACGGCACCGCCGTGCAGCAGTACGCCTGCAACGGCACCACGGCCCAGCAGTGGAGCTTCACCGACACCGGCGACGGCTACGTCCGCATCAACAACCGCAACGACACCAACCAGGTGGCCGACGTCGCCGACGTCTCCACGGCCGACAACGCGCCCGTGCACCTGTGGACTTACGGCGGCGGCGCCAACCAGCAGTGGCTGCCCGTGGACGACGGCGGCGGCGCCTTCCACTTCGTGAACCGCAACAGCGGCAAGTGCTTGGACGACCCCGGCGCCTCGCTCGCCGACAGCGTGCAGTTCGTGCAGTACACCTGCAACGGCACCGCCGCCCAGCGGTTCCAGGTGGTCCCCGTGACCCAGTCGACGAGCAACCCGGACCTCGGCCCCAACGTCGTCGTCTTCGACCCGTCGATGTCCTCGTCGACCATCCAGGGCAAGCTGGACACGATCTTCAAGCAGCAGGAGACCAACCAGTTCGGCTCCCAGCGCTACGCCGTCCTCTTCAAGCCCGGCGCCTACAACGCCAACGTCAACGTCGGCTTCTACACCCAGGTGCTCGGCCTCGGCCTGACCCCGGACGCGGTGACGGTCAACGGCGCCGTGCACGCCGAGGCCGACTGGTTCCAGGGCAACGCCACCCAGAACTTCTGGCGCGGCGCCGAGAACCTGTCGGTCAACCCCACCGGCGGCGGCGACCGCTGGGCGGTCTCCCAGGCGGCGGCGTACCGCCGGATGCATCTGCGCGGCAACCTCGCCCTGGACGACGGCGGCTGGTCGTCCGGCGGCTACCTCGCCGACAGCAAGGTCGACGGACAGGTCAACTCCGGCAGCCAGCAGCAGTGGCTGACCCGCAACTCCCAGCTCGGCAGCTGGACCGGGTCCAACTGGAACATGGTGTTCGTCGGCAGCCAGGGCGTCCCGGCCACCAGCTTCCCGAACCCGCCGTACACCACCGTCGCGCAGAGCCCGGTCACCCGGGAGAAGCCGTTCCTGTACGTCGACGGCTCCGGGAACTACCAGGTGTTCGTGCCGGGTACGCGCACCAACTCCACCGCGACCAGCTGGGCGGGCGGCAGCCCGGCCGGCAGCTCGCTGCCGCTCAGCCAGTTCTACGTCGTCAAGCCCGGCGCCACCGCCGCACAGATCAACGCCGCCCTGGCGGCCGGCCAGAACCTGCTGGTCACCCCCGGCGTCTACCACCTCGACCAGACCCTGAAGGTGACCCGGCCGGACACGGTCGTCCTCGGCCTCGGCCTCGCCACCTTCGTCCCGGACAACGGCATCACCGCGATGTCCGTCGCCGACGTCGACGGCGTGAAGATCGCGGGCCTGCTCTTCGACGCCGGCACCACCAGCTCGAAGACCCTGGTCGAGGTCGGGCCGGCCGGCTCCACCGCCTCCCACGCGGCCGACCCGACCTCCCTGCACGACGTGTACTTCCGCGTCGGCGGCGCCGGCGTCGGCAAGGCCGCCACGAGCCTCGTCGTCAACAGCGACAACGTCATCGGCGACCACATGTGGATCTGGCGCGCCGACCACGGCAGCGGCGTCGGCTGGACCAGCAACACCGCCGACACCGGCCTCGTCGTCAACGGCGACGACGTGACCATGTACGGGCTGTTCGTGGAGCACTTCCAGAAGTACCAGACCGTCTGGAACGGCAACGGCGGCCGCACCTACTTCTTCCAGAACGAGATGCCGTACGACCCGCCGAACCAGGCCGCCTGGATGAACGGCTCCACGCAGGGCTACGCCGCCTACAAGGTCGCCGACTCGGTCACCAGCCACGAGGCGTACGGGCTCGGCAGCTACTGCTACTTCAACGTCAACCCGAGCGTGACGGCCGCCCGCGCCATCGAGGCACCGAACAACCCGAACGTCCGCTTCACCAGCATGGTGACCGTCTCCCTCGGCGGCACCGGCACCATCAGTCACGTCATCAACAACACCGGAGGACCGTCCAACGCGACGACCAACGTCGCGAACCTCGTCCGCTACCCGTGAGCGAAGGGGATGACCTTCCGGACGTGTGACCCGGCGTGACCTGGATACGCGGTCTGCACGGCTCCACCGTCCGTCCGGAAGGTCATCCCCGCCATGACCAGCGCATCCCGCCACTCCGAGGTCACCCTCCGGGTCAACGGCAAACTCCATACCCTGCGCGTCGACCACCGGCGCGTCCTGCTGGACCTGCTGCGCGAGGACCTCGACCTCACCGGCTCGAAGAAGGGCTGCGACCACGGCCAGTGCGGTGCCTGCACCGTGCTGGTCGACGGGCGCCGCCTCAACAGCTGTCTGCTGCTCGCCGTGACCCTCGACGGCAGCGAGGTCACCACCGTCGAGGGCCTCGGCGGCGACGGCGAGGAACCCCACCCGCTCCAACGGGCCTTCCTGGACCGCGACGCCTTCCAGTGCGGCTACTGCACCCCCGGCCAGCTCTGCTCCGCCGTGGGCATGCTCGCCGAGGCCGCGGCCGGCCACCCCTCCCACGTCACCGACCCGGCGGCCCCCACTCAGGGGCCCGTACCGCTGGACCGGCCCGAGATCCGCGAACGGATGAGCGGCAACCTGTGCCGCTGCGGCGCCTACCCGCGCATCGTCGAGGCGATCGAGGACGTGATCTGAGTGAACGGCTTCGGCTACCTCAGGCCCGGCAGCGTCCAGGAGGCCGTCGAGGCCTACGCCGCCGAGCCCGGCGCCCGCTATCTGGCCGGCGGCACCAACCTGGTCGACCTGGTGAAACTCGGCGTGGAGCGGCCCGCCCTCCTCATCGACATCGGCCGGCTGCCGCTGGACGGCATCGAGGAGCTGCCCGACGGCTCCCTGCGCGTCGGCGCCACCGTCCGCAACAGCGACCTCGCCGCCGACCCGCGCGTCCGCGCGCGCTGGCCGGCCCTGTCCCAGGCGCTCCTCGCGGGCGCCTCCGCACAGCTGCGCAACGCCGCCACCACCGGCGGCAACCTGCTCCAGCGCACCCGCTGCCCCTACTTCCAGGACCTGGACAAACCCTGCAACAAACGGGAGCCGGGCAGCGGCTGCGGCGCCCGGGACGGCGTCCACCGCGACCACGCCGTCCTCGGCCACTCCCCGCACTGCATCGCCACCCACCCCTCCGACATGGCCGTCGCCCTCGCCGCTCTCGACGCCCAGGTCGAGCTGTACGGCACCGACGGCACCCGGCGCCTGCCCGTGGCCGACTTCCACCGGCTGCCCGGCGAGCATCCCGAGCGGGACACCTGGATCCGCCCCGGCGAACTGATCACCGGCGTGCTCCTCCCGGCCGCCACCGCCGGTGCCCCGTCCGCCTACCGCAAGGCCCGGGACCGGGCGTCGTACGCCTTCGCACTCGCCTCCGTGGCCGTCCTGCTGCGGGTCGCGGACGGCGTCGTCGACCAGGTGGGCGTCGCCTTCGGCGGGCTCGCCCACCGGCCCTGGCGGGCCCGGCACACCGAGCTGGCCCTGCTGGGCGCCCCCGCCGGCCCCGCCGCCTTCGAAGGAGCCGTGGCCCTCGAACTCGCGCACGCCGAGCCGCTGCGGGACAACGCCTACAAGGTGTCCCTCGCCCGCAACCTCGCCCTGGACGTCCTGAACCGTCTCGCCCCGGCCCCCGCGGTGGCCTGAGCCTTCACAGGAGGAGCAGGAGGATCCCATGACCGGCACGACCGGCACCGCCCTGGGCGCCCCCGCCGAGCGCCGGGAAGGGCGCCAGAAGGTCACCGGCGCCGCCCGCTACGCCGCCGAGTACACCCTGCCCGGCCGCGTCCACGCCTGGCCCGTGCCCGCCGCGGTCGCCCGGGGCCGGGTCACCGCCGTCGACACCTCGGCCGCCCTCGCCCTGCCCGGCGTCCTCGCCGTCCTCACCCCCTTCGACGCGCCCCGGCTCGCCGAACCCGAGGACGGCACGCTCGCCGTGCTCCAGAGCCCGGACGTGCCGCACCGGGGCTGGTGCGTGGCCCTGGCCGTCGCCGAGACCCTGGAGACCGCCCGCGCCGCCGCCCGGGCCGTCCGGGTCGCGTACGCCACCGCACCCCACGACACCGGCCCCGTCGAGGGCCACCCGGGCGCCTACGAACCGCAGGAAGCGGGCGGCCAGCCCGGCCGGGTCGAGCACGGCGACCCCGAGGCCGCCTTCGCCGCGGCCGAGGTCCGCGTCGACGTCACCTACCGGGTGCCGCCGCTGCACAACCACCCGATGGAGCCGCACGCCAGCACGGCCCACTGGGACGGCGACCGGCTCACCGCGTACACCTCCAGCCAGGGCGGCACGACCGTACGGTCCGTGCTCGCCCAGCTGTTCCGGCTGCCCGAGGAGCGGATCACCGTCGTCGCCGAGCACGTCGGCGGCGGCTTCGGCTCCAAGGGGACCCCGCGCCCGGACGTCGTCCTCGCCGCGCTGGCCGCCCGGCACACCGGCCGGCCCGTCACCGTGGCCTACCCCCGCCGGTACTTGCCCACCGTGGTCGGCCACCGCGCCCCGACCGTGCAGCGGCTGCGGCTCGGCGCGCACCCGGACGGCCGGCTCACCGCCGTGCTGCACGACGTCACCACCCACACCTCCCACGTGAAGGAGTTCGTGGAGTACGCGGCCGTGGTCTCCCGCGTCATGTACGCCACCCCGAACCTGCGCAGCGTCCACCACGTGGTGCCGCTGGACGTGCCCAGCCCGTCCTGGATGCGGGCCCCCGGCGAGTCACCCGGCATGTACGCGCTCGAGTCGGCGGTGGACGAACTCGCCGACGGGCTCGGCCTGGACCCGGTGGAACTGCGCGTGCGCAACGAACCGGCGCGGGAACCGGGCAGCGGCAAGCCGTTCAGCAGCCGGCACGTCGTGGAGTGCCTGCGCGAGGGCGCCCGCCGCTTCGGCTGGGCCGGCCGCGACCCGCGCCCCGGCGTGCGTCGCGAGGGCCCGCTGCTGATCGGCACCGGCGTGGCCGCCGCCACCTACCCCGTGCAGATCGCCCCGTCCACCGCCACGGCCGAGGCCCGGCCCGACGGCACCTTCGTCGTCCGGGTCAACGCGGCCGACATCGGCACCGGAGCCCGTACCGTCCTCGCCCAGATCGCCGCCGACGCCCTCGGCGTGCCCCTGGAGCGGGTGCGCACCGAGGTCGGCCACAGCGATCTGCCGCCGGCCCCGCTGGCCGGCGGCTCCATGGGCACCGCCTCCTGGGGCTGGGCCGTGCACGAGGCGTGCACCCGGCTCGCCGCGGACCCCGGCCCGCCGTCCGGCGAGCGCCACGTCGTCCGCGCCGACACCACCGGGACGGCCGACGCCGAAAGCCCCTACGCGCGGCACGCGTTCGGCGCGCACTTCGCCGAGGTCGCCGTCGACACCGTCACCGGAGAGATCCGGGTGCGCCGGCTGCTCGGCATCTTCGCCGCCGGACGGATCCTCAACGCCCGTACCGCGCGCTCCCAGTTCACCGGCGCCATGGTCATGGGCCTCGGCATGGCCCTCACCGAGCACAGCACCCTGGACCCGGCGTTCGGCGACTTCCCCGAGGCCGACCTCGCCTCCTACCACGTGCCCGTGCACGCCGACGTCCCCGACATCGAGGCCGACTGGATCGACGAACACGACACCCACCTCAACCCCATGGGCAGCAAGGGCATCGGCGAGATCGGCATCGTCGGCACCGCCGCCGCCCTCGGCAACGCCGTCCACCACGCCACCGGCATCCGCTTCCGCACACTCCCCCTGACCCCCGACCGGATCCTCGCCGGCCTGCTGTCCGAGGGGTGACGGTGACGGGACCCGCGTGGGAGCATCCCTGGGAGTCGCCCTGGGAGTACGTCTGGGAGTACGACGGCTACCGGCCCGCGGAGGAACGCCTGCGGGAGTCCCTGTGCACCCTCGGCAACGGCTACTTCGCCACCCGCGGGGCACTGCCCGAGTGCACCGCGGACGACGTGCACTACCCGGGCACCTACGCGGCCGGCTGCTACAACCGGCTCACCTCCGAGGTCGCCGGGCGCCGGATCGAGAACGAGGACATGGTCAACCTGCCCAACTGGCTGCCGCTGCGCTTCCGGCCGGCCGGCGGGGACTGGCTCACCCCGGACACCGTCCCGGTCACCGAGCACCACCAGATGCTCCACCTCGATCCCGGCCTGCTGGAACGCCGTACCCGCTACCCGATCGGCCCGGACGCCACCCTCCTCGTCCGGCAGGTGCGCCTGGTCCACCTGGCCGACCCTCATCTCGCCGCACTCCGCACCGAGTTCACCGCCGAGGGCCGCACCGTCGAGCTGGACGTCGAGGCCGCGCTCGACGGGCGCGTCACCAACCACGGTGTCGCCCGCTACCGGGACCTGGACGGCCGGCACCTCACCCACATCGCCGTCGGCACCACCGCGCCCGGCACGGTCTGGCTGCGCTGCCGCACCCGGACCTCCGACATCAGCTTCGGCCTGGCCGCCCGGCTGACCGCCGGGGTGCCGGTCACCCACGCCAACGAGGCGCACCGCGCCGTCCAGCGGCTCGAGCTGTCCCTGGCGCCCGGCCGGACCGTCACCGTCGACAAGACCGTCGCCCTGCACACCTCCCACGACCCGGCCATCAGCGACCCGCTGCGCGCCGCCGTGGACCGGGTCGGCGACGCGCCCGGCTTCGACGAACTGCGCGAGACCCACCGCGCGGCCTGGGAACAGCTGTGGCGGCGCACCGCGCTCGACGTGCCCGGTGAGGCGGGCAGCATCCTGCGCCTGCACCTGTTCCACGTGCTCCAGACCCTCTCGCCGCACACCGCCGACCTCGACGTCGGCGTGCCCGCCCGCGGCCTGCACGGCGAGTCGTACCGGGGCCATGTCTTCTGGGACGAACTCTTCGTCCTGCCCTACCTCAACCTCCACCTCCCCGAGGTCTCCCGCGCCCTGCTCCGCTACCGCCACCGCCGCCTGGACGCGGCCTGCCACGCGGCCAGCGAACTCGGCCGCTGCGGCGCGCTCTACCCGTGGCAGAGCGGCAGCGACGGCCGCGAGGAGACCCAGCAGCTGCACCTCAACCCGCGCTCCGGCCGCTGGCTGCCGGACCACTCCCGGCTCCAGCACCACGTCGGCTCGGCCGTGGCCTACAACGTCTGGCAGTACTGCGAGGCGACCGGCGACATCGAGTTCCTGCACGGCGAGGGCGCCGAGGTGTTCCTCCAGATCGCCCGCTTCTGGGGGCAGTCGGCGACCTGGGACGACCACCTCGGCCGGTACCGCGTCCGGGGCGTCGTCGGCCCCGACGAGTACCACGACGCCTACCCCGGCGCGGCCCGGCCCGGCCTGGACGACAACGCGTACACCAACGTCACCGCCGCCTGGGTGCTCACCCGCGCCCTGGAACTGCTGCACGACCTGCCCGAGCCGCGCCGCCGGGAACTCACCGAGCTGACCGGCGTCGGCGAGGACGAACCCGACCGCTGGGCGGAGGTCTCCCGTGGTCTGCACATCCCCTTCCACGACGGGGTGATCAGCCAGTTCGACGGCTACGGCGACCTCGCCGAACTGGACTGGGCGGGCTACCGGGGGCGGTACGACGACATCCGGCGCCTGGACCGCATCCTGGAGGCGGAGGGCGACACCGTCAACCGCTACAAGGCGTCCAAACAGGCCGACGTACTGATGCTCGGCTACCTCTTCTCGCCGCCCGAACTGCGCTCCCTCTTCCAGCAGTTGGGGTACCACCTGGACGAGCACATCTGGCTCGCGACCGTGGACCACTATCTGCACCGCACCAGCCACGGCTCCACCCTCAGCGGACTGGTCCACGGCTGGATTCTCGCCCGCGCCCGCCGCTCCGACGCCTGGAGCTTCGTCCAGGAGGCGCTGCGCGGCGACATCGCCGACCTCCAGGGCGGCACCACGGGCGAGGGCATCCACCTCGGCGCGATGGCCGGCACGCTCGACCTCGTCCAGCGCGGACTGACCGGCCTGGAGACCCGTGGCGGCGGACTGTGCCTCGACCCGGTCCCGCTGCCCGAACTGTCCTCCTACGGCTTCAGCATCCGCTACCGCGGCCACTGGGGCGTCCGGCTGCGCCTGCGCAGCGGCCTGCTGGAGATCGCCGTACCGGACTCCGGCCGCTCACCCATCGACGTCCGCCTGCGCGACCGCGTGGTACCGGTGGGACCGGGGGAGACGGCACGGCTGGTGCTACCGGACTGAGGCCCAGCCCTCGACGACCGGGCACCGGTGCGCCGGGGCGGCCCCGGGGCATGCGCGCGGGGGTGAACTCAGCCCTCGGCGAGGGGGTATCGGTGTACCGGCGGCAGGCCCGGCAGCAGTTCCGGCCACACCGTGTCCAGGACATGCGCGCTCGGCGTGAACAGCGGTCGGGCGAGGCCGGGAAGGTCGGCGACCTCGTGCCACTCCCAGCGGCGGATCAGGCGCGGCTCGGTGACGACCGGCTCGCCGGTGAACGCCGTGACCTGGACGGCGGCCGTCACCCGGGGCATGCCGTCCACGGAGTCCATCAGGACGGCCCGCACCCGCGCGCCGCCGGGGTCGGCCTTCAGGGACGTCTCCTCCTCCAGCTCCCGCACGGCCGCGGCGGCGAAGTCCTCGCCCGGCTCGTTCTTGCCGCCGGGCAGCTCCCAGACACCCCGCACCGACCAGCCGAGCAACACGCGTCCCGCCGCGTCCGTGACGACGACACCGGCACCGGTCAGCGCGTGCGGAGCGGGCCGGCCCTTGCCGGCGCAGACCAGCGCGGCGGGAGCGGGGCCGCGCAGGACGAGCATGGCCAGGCCGTCGGCGTCGTACCGCCCGGCGGACTCCCAGCCCGCGCACAGCAGCCCGATCTCCTCCTCGTCCAGGGCCACGCCCCGCTCCCGCTCCGGTACGGCGTCCACGACCGGGGTGATCACGCAGAGCGCGCCGCCGGGACGCAGCCGCTCCCGCAGCCGGCCGAGCACCCGGGTGCGGTCGCGGACGAACGCCCAGCCGAGCCGGACGGTGATCAAGTCGTACGTGTCGTGCGGGAGTCGGCCGAGGCTGTCGCGTTCGATGTCCAGCCGCCGGTACGTCACCCCGGTCCCGGCGGCGCCGCGGGCCTCGGCGAGCGCGACGGCGGACCAGTCGACGGCGTCCACCAGGTACCCGGACGCGGCCAGGTGGCGGGCGAGTTCGCCGAGCCCGCAGCCGACGTCCAGGCAGCGCCCGCCCGCCGGTGCCGGGACGTGCTCGGCGAGCAGCCGGCGCTCGGCGGGACCCAGGGGCCGGAACCGGCCGCCGCGCGCGTAGTGCGCGTCCCACTCCTCGGGCTTGAGATGTGCCACCGGACCTCCTCGTGCCGGTCGATACACGGACAAGGGGATCATGGCCGGGTCACGGCCGGGACACACCGCCGTCCGCGATCTCGACGGCGCCCGTCGGCGGGACCACCATGGGAGAGCGGTCGAGGACGAGAGGAGCCGCCGGACATGAGGGTGACCGACGTGCCCTTGCGCGTCCTGGCCGTGGACGACGAGGAACCCGCACTCGAAGAGCTGGTCTACCTGCTGGGGGAGGACCCGCGGGTCGGCACCGCCGTGCCCGCCCTGGAGGCCACCGAGGCGCTGCGCCGGCTGAGCCGGGCCATGGCGGAGAGCCCGGACGGCACGGAGGGCTTCGACGTCGTCTTCCTCGACATCGACATGCCCGGCCTGAGCGGCCTCGAACTGGCCCGGCTGCTGGGCGGGTTCGCCGCTCCGCCGCTCGTCGTCTTCGTCACCGCCCACGAGGACTTCGCCGTGCGCGCCTTCGACCTCAAGGCGGTGGACTACCTGCTCAAGCCGCTCCGCAAGGAGCGCTTCGCCGAGGCCGTACGGCGGGTCACCGAGCTGGTCCGGGCCGGACAGGGCCCCCGCCCGGCCGCCCCCGCCCCGCCCGGGCCCGCGGCACCCGCCCCCGGCGACCAGGTGCCCGTGGAACTGGGCGGGGTGACCCGGTTCGTGCCCCTCGCCGACATCACCCATGTCGAGGCGCAGGGCGACTACGCCCGGCTGCACACCGGCCAGGGCAGCCACTTGGTGCGGATACCGCTGTCCACCCTGGAGGAGCAGTGGCGCTCGCGCGGCTTCGTCCGGATCCACCGCAGCCGGCTCGTCGCCCTCGGCCGGATCGAGGAACTCCGCCTGGACGGCGGCAACGTGAGCGTCCGCATCGGTGACCGGGTACTCGCCGTCAGCCGCCGCAACGCCCGCGAACTCCGCGATCTGCTGGCGGGCCGCGCGACGGGCCGGATGCGCTGAGCGAAGGTCACGCGGACGTTTCGGCGGGGCCGGGTGCGGGGAGCGCCGTCGCTTGTCGACACTGCCACGCGTGTTAGGTTCGTCCCATGAGCGCCCAACACGGCTCGTTCTCCCTGGACTTGGACTTCACGGTGCCTCGGTCCGAGGTCTTCCGAGGCTTCGCCGACCCGTCCCTGCGGCGCCGCTGGTTCCGCCTCCCCGGCGGGTCCGCCACCGCCGAGCACGCACTCGACTTCCGGGTCGGCGCCGGCGAGACCGCCCGCAACGTCTTCGTCTCCGGTGACACCGAGGAGCACCTCGCCTACCGCTCCCGGTTCCTGGACATCGTCCCGGACACCCGGATCGTCTACGTCTACGAGGCCGAGGTCGACGGCAGCCGCCGCTGGATCTCCCTCGTCACCGTGGAACTCGCCGACGAGCCCGCCGGCTCCCGCATGACCTGGACCGAGCAGTACACCTGGCTCGTGCCCACCGGGGACGGCACCCAGGACATCGCCCACCTCCGCGGCGGCACGCGCCTACTGCTCAACGGGCTGTCCACGGTCGTGAACCCCGACCGCCACCGGGGCCTGCACGTCCGGTCCTGAGACCCGGTACCGGGTCATCCGACCGGTGCCACCACCACGTCCGGACGCCCTCGTGTCACAGCTTGGCGTTGGGAGGGTCGTCGCCGGGGGAGCGCGCCGCCGGTGACGGAGAGTGCCCGGGTGGCTCCCCTCCGCTGCCCACCCTCCGCAGTCGGCGTTCCCCCGGTCCGGCTCACCTGGCCCATCGGCGCGGATGCCGTTCCGCGGGGCGAGTGCCAGACTGAAGCCTCGGAGCCGGAGGCCCGCGGCAGCCGGCTGGGGGCCTGCCCGTTCGCCGGCCGGATGGAAACTGTCCATGACTTCTCAGACTTCTGAAGCGCTGTACTCCCCGGACGGAACCGCTCTTCTGATCATCGACCCGTACAACGACTTCCTGTCCGAGGGCGGCAAGCTGTGGCCGCGGACGAAGGAGGTCGCGGAAGGCGTCGGCCTGCTCGACCACATGCGCACCATGCTGGCCACGGCCCGCGGCCAGGGCTTCCGCGTCTTCAGCGTGCCCCACCACCAGACGACGGCGAACGACTACGTCACGCGGTTTCGCGAACACCGACCTCGACTCCCCGTAGGAAGAGCAGAGGCGGGACAACGCGGAGGCGACATGTGCGGAGGCGACATGTGCGGCGGCGAACGGAAGGCCGTACGGGAACCAGGCGCGGACGGCGGTGACAGCCTGTGAGCGTGACCGAAGAAGGACCCCGGTCCGGCGCAGCGCGCGGAGCACTGGCCGGGCAGACGGTCGTGGTGGTGGGAGGCAGCGCGGGCATCGGCCTGGAGACCGCGCGCCAGGTGCGCGCGGCCGACGGCGAGCTGGTGCTCGTGGCGCGCGGCCCCGAACGTCTGCGGCGGGCGGCGGACGAACTGAACCCCCTGAGCACGGCCGCGTTCGACGCCCAGGACACCGACCGCCTGGAGCGGTTTCTCGGGGAGCTGCCCGGTCAGGTCGACCATGTGATGGTCACGGCGGGCAACCCGTCGTACACCCCTCTCGCCGAACTCGACCTGACCGACGCGAGGCGTGACTTCGGCGGGCGTCTCGCGATGATGCTGGCGGTGGCGCGGGCGAGCCGGGAAAAGGTCAGGGCCGGGGGAACGCTGTTGTTCATCGGCGGCACGGGCGGTCGCCGGCCCGCCGCCGGGATGGCCGTGACGGGCGCCCTCACCGCGGCGCTGCCGGCGCTGACCGCCAACCTGGCACTGGAGGTCGCCCCGGTCCGGGTCAACCTGATCGCGGCCGGGTTCGTGGACACCCCGCTGTCGGCCTCCCTCCTCGGTGACCGACTGGAGGCTCGCCGCGAGGAGTTGAGAAGGACACTGCCCATCGGCCGGGTGGTCGGACCGGCGGACGTCGCCGCCCTCGCGCTGCACATCATGACCAACGGGGCGCTCACCGGCGCGACGTACGACATCGACGGCGGCCAGCAACTGGTAGCACGCTGACATCTGTCGGCCACCGGGCGAACGTCCACATGCGGCCCGCTCGCGCGCGTGTCTAAGCTGGAACACGGCACAGCCGGTCGGTCAGGACGTCAGGACGTCAGGGCGTCGTGGCATCAGGGCGCCGCCACGCCGGGCGTGGGACGACGCGCTCGCAGCCCGTTCCGGGTGCCGGGAAATGTCTCCCCCCCCAGCCCCGACTCCGGTCACCGTTATCCGCTCCGAGACGGGAAGCGCAAGCCATGGACATGAAACTCGAGATCGTCGTGGTGCCGGTGTCCGACGTCGACCGGGCCAAGGACTTCTACACCGCCCTGGGCTGGAGGCTCGACGCGGACTTCGCCCCCGAGAAGGACTTCCGGGTGGTGCAGGTGACCCCTCCGGGTTCCCCGGCGTCGGTCATCTTCGGCGCGTCGGTCACCGATCGGCCCCCGGGCTCGGCCCACGGCCTGTACCTGATCGTCGACGACATCGAGGCCGCCCATGACGAACTGACACGACGCGGCGCCGACCCGAGCGACGTGTTCCACGACGCCGGCGGCATCTTCCACCACGCCGGCACCGAAGGCAGGGTTCCCGGTCCTGATCCCGAACGCAGCAGTTACGCCTCCTACCTGACCTTCAGCGACCCGGACGGCAACGGCTGGTTCCTCCAGGAGGTCACCACCCGGCTCCCGGGCCGGCTGGACCCCGCGACCACCTCGTTCTCCTCGGCCGACGACCTTGCCCGCGCCCTGCGTCGGGCCGCGGCGGCGCACGGCGAACACGAGGCCCGCACCGGCACGGAAGACCCGGACTGGCCGGACTGGTACGCGCGGTACATGGTCAGCGAACAGTCCGGCACGGAACCGCCTTCCTGAGCGGTCGGACAACGGTCCGGCGAGGGAACCGGACACGAAGCGGTACGCATCAGCCGCTCACTCGGCGTGGACCGGCGGTCCCGCCTCCTCCACTGACGATGTGCAGGAGATGTGTGTGGCGGACGACGTGTGATCTCCCTGTATACAGTGCGTGTTAGCCTGCCCGCGGTCACGATCGCACGCATACGGGGGAGACACGGTGGGCTCGGACGGCTACCAGGTCAAGGCAGGCATGACCGGCCAGGCCCAGCAACTCGACAGCGCCGGCACGGACATGGACGGCGTCAGCTCGGCCGTCAGGTCCCGCACGAGTTACTCGTACGGCGATGTCGGCGGCGACGACGCCGCCTCGGCCCTGAACGCGTTCGTCAAGGCCTGGGAGGCGGAGGCCAAGACACTGGCGTCGGCGTTGCACGAGCTGGGCGGCAAGGTGCAGTTGGCCAAGAAGACCTACCACGGCACCGACGGCCTGGTGAAGGCGAACGCGGACAGCGTCCCCGTCGGCGGCACGAGCGGCCTCACCGACACATCGACGCAGGGCGGGCGCACCTCGGCCCTGTCGAGCTACTGAGGAACGGGCCGGTGTCGTTCTTCTCCTCTCCCCTCGACTCCCCTTCCTTCCGCCTCGCGTGGCTCGCCGGACTGTCCAAGAAGATGCTCGGTGCCGGCAGCAAGAACGAGCTTCTCGACCTGATCGACGACGCCCTCTCGGTGCCCGAACCGGGTGGCGACCCGGGCGTGCTGGAGGGCCTGGCAATGCTCTACCGCGGCCAGGTCGACCAGGTCGGCAGCGTCTTCGACCAGGTCGACCGGGTGGGTCGCAAGGGTCTTCCGGAGGTGTGGGTCGGCGACACGAGCGTCCTCGCCTCCGACGTGGTGAACGCCGTCGGGCGGTCCGTGACCCAGATGAGCGAGGCGTTCCAGGGGTGCGCGACGGTGCTGCTGACGCTGGCCGACGCGATCGGCGCCGCGCAGCGCAAGGACGAGCAGGGCCGCGGACAGCTGCTGGAGCAGAAGAGGACGCTCGGCGGCAAGGACGGTTTCTTCGACGACCTGCACGAGAGTGACGAGGAGGAGTGGGACCGCAAGAACGCCGCCCACTTCGGCTCCTACGCGGTCGACCTGATGCACGCCGCCGTGGCCGACGCGCAGGAGGCCACCCGCGTCGCGGCCCGGGACCTGAACAAGTGGGCCGCCGAGGCACGGGCCGGGAAGATGGAGACCAGCGAACTCACCGCCGCCGACAAGGTGATGCTCGCCGACACCGGCGTCGCGGGCGCCGACGCCGAGCTGAACGAGATCCTCAAGGCCGGCGACCTGGAGCGCGCTTCGGCGCGGATGGACCTGCTGAGCCTCGACGACGAGATGGCCATGGAGCGGATGCTGGCGAAGTCGGACAGCCCCCAGGAGCGGGCCTACCTGATGAAGGCCCTGGCCGCCGGCCACAGCGTCGCCGAGATCGGGACGTTCCAGAACAAGATCCACGGCAAGGACCCCGCCTGGCTGCGCCGGCACCTCACTCCGGTGGTCACCGGCGCGGACAGCATGAAGGACGAGGGCCTGGCGCCGGACGGCTCGAACAACAACAAGGACTACGTCACGTTCGACGGCCAGCGCTGGATCCAGGGCGGCGACGGCTCCGAGGGCACCTGCGTGGCCTCGTCCACCGTCACGTCCCGCGCCATGGTCGACCCCCTGTACGCGCTCGACCTCACCGGCGGCCCCGACGGGCAGCAGGACGACCCCGACGCCTTCAAGCAACGCCTGGTGGCCGAACAGCACCGGCTGCACACCGAAGGCGACGGCGGCGAGAACTGGGGCGGCATGGGACCCGAGGGGCAGGAACGGATCAACGACACCGCCGTCGGCAGTGCCACCGGCAGTGACTACGAGCGCCAGGACCTGAACAGCGCCGCCGACCGCAGGGCGGTCCTCACCGAGGTCGAGAAGTCGGTGGCGCAGGGGCGGCCGGTGCCGGTCGACGTCTCGGGCAAGGAGGGCGCCCACGCGATGACGATCATCGCCCAGGAGGGTGACATGCTTCAGGTGTACAACCCCTGGGGCTCGACCACCTGGGTCAGCGAGGACGACTTCATCAACGGCCACATGGGCAAGGCTTCCACCAGTGATCTCCCCAACGCGTACAGCGTCTATCTTCCGCGGTAGCAGGGGCGGTGCCGCGATCGCGGCGGCCGCGCTCCTCGCCCTCGCCACGGGCTGCGGCTCGGGCACCGACGAACCGGCCGGCGGCTCCACGAGCACCGCGGGCCGTCCGACCAGCCACCCGGTGAAGGACACCAGCATCACCGCCGAGCCGGGTGAGCGATTCACGATCACCGTCCACCAGAACGCCTCCACCCGTGAGTACTGGTACCTGGTCGACCCCAAGCCAGACAGCTCGGTGCTGGTCAGCCGCGGCCAGGACCACGCGTCGGACTCCGGCGACGAGCCGATGCCCGGTGCCGGCGGCCGGCTCACCTTCGCCTTCGAGGCCAAGGGCAAGGGGACCACCCGGTTCACGCTGCTGCACTGCACGTTCACCACCTGCCAGGGCAACACCTCCACCCTGCCCCCCAAGACGACCGGACCCTCCGCCACCCCGGCCACGGGGGCGGCCACTCCCTCCCAGGCCCCCGAGCGCATCACCTACACCGTCACCGTCGACTGAGCGACGAGACGAGACACCCGAGGCCCCGCCATGAACGACGACGCCCCGTACCCGCCGGACCGCACGGACGACGAGCTGGCCCGGCTCGACATCACCGTCCTGCTGCGGTACGGCCTCACCGCCGGGCCCGGCACCCGGCGCACCGCTCTGTTCGGCGACGGCGCCGCGGCCGCGGCCGTCGTCCTCGACCGCCTCGGCACCGAGCCGCGCTCGGTCGCCTTCCTCGCCGACACCGTGCGCGCCGGCGGACTCGCCCGCGCCGCGGAGCTGCCCGAGCCCCTGCCCCGCCGGGAGGCGGCCGTCCTCGTACGGGAGTGGCTGCGGGCCGGCACCGAACTCATGGGCGGAATCGCCGCCGACGACACGGCGGCCACCTGGCTGCACGCCGTCGCGACCATCATCGAACTGAAGCAGCTGACCCGGGCGCGGAGCGGGCGTACGTGACCTGAGCAGCCGATCGGAGTACGGCGGCGGGTGTGGGGCCGTGATCACGCCGTCGGCGTTCATGGCAGCCCGCCGACCGCTTGCACGCACGCGGTCCGGAGAGGTAGGTGCGCAGGCCGCCAACGGTACCTAGGGTGGGGAGTGCAGGTCTGTGACACAGCCACAGCCTGGAACGAGTGACGAAGCAGGAGGACGCGCGACGCAGGGCCCGGTCCGCCGCGGGCCCCGCCGCGACGAGCGGCGGCCGGCGCGGACGGCGCTCATGCCGTCGGGCGTTGGGGATGGACCGAAGGTGGTTCTGAACCATGAGGGACGTACACCGGCTCGAGCCCAGCTCGGCGAACCTTGACGGCGGTGCCGTGCTCGCGGCGTGGGAACGGTTCGTGCAGGGCGAGGACCAGGTTCCGGACGTCCGGCCCCTGGTCGCGATCTCCTGGCACCGCTGCCGAGAGCAGTACCGGGTCGATCCTCACCTCTCAGAGGCTCCGGTGGCCGTCGCGGAGCTCGACCATACGCCCGAGCACGATGTCGTATTCGCCGAACTGGGTTTTCGTGCCGCCTCAGTGGCCCACGAAGTGGGCAGCCTCGGTGGTGTCGTCACGGTCACCGATGCCACCGGCCGGATCGTGGCCGAGTGGGGTGACCAGGCCACGCTCGCCAGAGCCGGCGACCTCAATCTGGCGCCCTGGTTCAGCTGGTCCGAGTGCGCGGTCGGCACGAACGGCATGGGCACGGCGCTCGAGGCGCACGGCCCGGTATCGATCAGGGGCGCGGAGCACTGGTGCCAGGCGCTCCACGACTGGGTCGGCGCGGGCATCGCGGTGCGCGACGTGGTGACCAGGGAACCGATCGCGGTCCTGAGCATCTGCCGCTGGCGCAGCCGGCTACCCGCGTCCACGGAAAGCTGGCTGGCGAACGCGGCCACCATGACCCAGTGCCCCCTGAAGAGGCGCGCCCGGGACAGCGGTGCCGAGTTGGTCGCGGCCTACACCCAGGCCAGGGCACGCTCCGGTGCGGCACTCGCCGCGGTGGACACCGCGGGCAAGGTGGTGATAGCCGACGACATGGCCAGCGTGCTCCTGGGCGTCCCGGCACGCACCCCGGCGGTCGACCCCACGCTGCGATGGAACCCCGGGCTGCCCGAATTGATCACCGCCGCCCGGTATGCCACTAGGCAGGCGGCCCACAATCCTGACTGGGTCGGCTCGACGCAGATCTTCGCCCACCTCGCCGACGAGCCGACATCGATCGGCATCCGACCCGTCTTCTCATCCGGACGCCTGATCGGGAACCTGGTCTCGTTCGGTGCCTCCGACGGGGCGCAGTTGCCCCAGACGGAGGGGGTGGCACACCTTCGGGCCCAGCCGCGCCGACTGGTCGCGATGCGGGACAACCGGATGGTGCTGCTGCGACTGCCGGAAGTCTCCTTCGCCGAATCGCAGGGAAACGACGTGTGGCTCTCCACCGATCAGGGGCGGTTGCGAGCCGCCTCTCTGAGTCTGGACAAGCTCGAAGGTGAGCTGGCGGATGTCGGCTTCCTGCGGGTGCACCGCCGGTATGTGGTCAATCTCAGCCGCATCAGGGAGATAGAGCGCGGGCTCAAGGGCGAGCTGTCCCTGGTCATGGACGACCCGGCGAACGAGATGGTGCCGGTTTCCCGGCGGCACGCGCCGGCCGTGCGCCGCGCGCTGGACATCTGAGTGCCCCATGGCACACGACCTCTGCTCCCGGAAGGAAGAGTCCCGTGTCTGACAGTCCGGACGCCGTTGCCGGCGAGATGAACGTCGGGGGCGGGGGCGGCCTCGGCCTTTCTGCCCCGGCCGGGCACCGCAGTCACGCGATGGGGGGCGCGAGCAACCGCGACTGGTGGCCGGACCGGCTCAACCTGGCGATTCTCCGGAAGCACCCTGCCGTCGCCGACCCCATGGGCGAGGACTTCGACTACGCCGCGGAGTTCCTGACGCTCGACCTCGACGCTCTGGCGCGGGACGTCGACGAGGTGCTCACGACGTCGCAGGAGTGGTGGCCGGCCGACTTCGGCCACTACGGGCCGCTCATGATCCGGATGGTGTGGCACAGCGCGGGTACGTACCGCGTCCGCGACGGCCGGGGTGGCGCGGGCGCCGGCATGCAGCGTTTCGCGCCGCTGAACAGCTGGCCGGACAACCGCAACCTCGACAAGGCCCGCCGGCTGCTCTGGCCGGTGAAGAAGAAGTACGGCCGCAAGATCTCCTGGGCCGACCTGATGGTCTTCGCGGGCAACCGGGCCCTGGAGACGATGGGCCTCACGACCTTCGGCTTCGCCGGCGGCCGGGCGGACGTCTGGGAGCCCGACGAGGACGTCTACTGGGGTCCCGAGCACGCCTGGCTCGCCGATGAACGCCACGCCGGCGTCCGCGCGCTGGCGGAGCCTCTGGCCGCCGACCAGATGGGCCTCATCTACGTCAACCCGGAGGGACCGAACACCGTCCCGGACCCGCTCACCGCGGCCCGGGACATCCGCGAGACGTTCCGGCGGATGGGAATGAACGACGAGGAGACCGTCGCGCTCATCGCGGGCGGCCACACGTTCGGCAAGACCCACGGCGTGGCCGACCCGGTCGCCCACCTCGGCCCCGAACCGGAGGGCGCCCCTCTCGAGGAGCAGGGCCTGGGCTGGAGGAACAGCTACGGCACCGGAAAGGGCACGGACGCCATCTCCAGCGGGCTGGAAGGGACGTGGACACCCACCCCGACGAGATGGGACAACAGCTTCTTCGAGACCCTGTTCGGCTACGAGTGGGACCTGGAGCTGAGCCCCGCCGGTCTGTGGCAGTGGATCCCGAGGGACGGCGGCGGGGCCGGCACCGTGCCGGACGCCCACGACCCGTCGGTGACACACGCCCCGACGATTCTGACGACGGACCTCGCGCTGCGGTCGGACCCGGTCTACGAGTCGATCTCGCGACGCTTCCTGGAGAACCCGGACCGGCTCGCGGACGCGTTCGCCCGGGTCTGGTTCAAGCTGACCCACGTCGACATGGGCCCGATCCAGCGCTACCTCGGACCGCTGGTCCCCCGGGAGACGCTGCTCTGGCAGGACCCGGTCCCTGCCGTGGACCACCAGCTGGTCGGGGAGGCGGACATCGCCGCGCTCAAGAGCCAGATCCTCGCCTCCGGGCTGTCCGTCTCCCAGCTCGTCTCGACCGCGTGGGCGTCGGCCTCGACGTTCCGCGCCAGCGACAGGCGTGGCGGGGCGAACGGCGCGCGCGTCCGCCTCGAACCGCAAAGGAGCTGGGAGGTCAACGACCCCGACATGCTGGCACAGGTGCTGCGCACCCTGGAGGGGATCCAGGAGTCCTTCAACAGCTCCCGGACCGGGGACAAGAAGATCTCGCTGGCCGACCTCATCGTGCTCGGCGGAGCCGCCGCCGTCGAGCAGGCCGCCAGGACCGGCGGCCACGACGTCCAGGTCCCCTTCAGTCCGGGACGCACGGACGCCACCCAGGAGTGGACCGACGTGGAGTCCTTCGCCCCGCTCGAGCCGACTGCGGACGGGTTCCGCAACCACCGCGGCAAGGGCAGCCGGCTGCCGCCGGAGCACCTGCTGGTCGACCGCGCGAACCTGCTGAACCTGAGCGCGCCCGAGATGACCGTCCTCGTGGGTGGCCTGCGGGTGCTGGGCGCCAACCACCGGCAGTCGCCGCTGGGCGTCCTCACCTCGGCCCCCGGGTCGCTGACCAACGACTTCTTCGTGAATCTGCTCGACCCGGGCACGGAATGGAAGCCGGCGTCCGCGACCGCGGAAACCTTCGAGGGGCGCGACCGCGCCACCGGCGAGGTCAAGTGGACCGGGAGCCGCGTCGACCTCGTCTTCGGCTCGAACTCCGAGCTGCGTGCCGTCGCGGAGGCCTACGCGAGCGACGACGCCCGGGAGAAGTTCGTGCGGGACTTCGTCGCCGCATGGGCGAAGGTCATGAACCTCGATCGCTACGACCTCGCTTGACCGACGCGTCGCGGTGTGGCCCGGCCGCTCTCAACGGTGGCACATCGGGTACGAACGGCAGCTGGTCGCGGACGAACGGCATGAGCAGGCCCGAGCCAGGACTCACCTTGTCGGTGCGATAGGCCCGGCGTAGCGTGTTTCTTGACTACTGATTTCTCATCCTTTCCGGTGTTATTCATTCGGTGTGGCGCGCACCTTGAGTACCGATTACAGCCGGGCAATTCGGATGAGGGGAGAGAAGCCCCGATGACGACCGCGCATGAGCGAGCCGACCTGCTGGACAAGCTGGGGTTGGCCGCACAGAACAAAGCAGCGCTGGGGCAAGTGCTGGGAACCGGAAGTATCGGGCAGGCCACCGAGGGACCGGACGGCCGCATGCAGGCCACAATTCGTATCCACCCGGATGAGCTGACCTGGGATCCTTCTATTCTGGTCATGCCCCACGGAGGCGATATCGAGCTGGAGCTCGTCAATGACGACATGAACACGCACTGCGCACTTCTGCCGAGCAATGGCGACAGGAAGTTCATCTGGTTGGTCAACCATTCGCACGGACATGCGCACCTCAACCTGGACGGTCCGGGCTACTACTGGTTCGGCTCACCCACGGGAAATGACGAGGGCCGGGGGCTGACCGGCTCCATCGTGGTCCTGGGGGACGCTCCGCCGGAGGCCCGCCTCGACCGTCCCGAACAGCCGCGGCCGTAGCAGAAGTAGGAGGTGGAGGACATGACCGTCGACTACGCCGACTACGTCGACGCGGGTGAGGCTGTCGACCAGGGAACGCTGAACTACAAGACCCCGGGCGGAGACGTCGCGCCGCCGGTAGTGGCGGGCGTCGACTACGAGCGCATACTCAATGCCCGCGAGGAACCCCATAACTGGCTCACCTACTACGGCGCCTACAACGGGCAGCGGTACAGCCCGCTGGACCAGATCAACACGGACAACGTCAAGCGCATGGTCCCCGCCTGGGTCTTCCAGGCCGGCACGACCGGCCTGATCGCGGGCGCGTCGACCTACTCGTTCGAGGCCGCCCCGATCGTCGTCGACGGGGTCATGTTCCTCTCCGGCTGGGACGGCTGGGTCTGGGCCCTCGACGCGAAGACGGGTGTGGAGATCTGGCGGTACAAGCACGCGGTCCCCTTCGACGTGTCCTTGTGCTGCGGGAACGTGAACCGTGGGGTCGCCGTGGCTCAGGGGAAGGTCTTCTTCGTCACGGCGAATGCCCGCGTGCTCGCGCTCGACGCCACCACGGGCAAGCGGGTCTGGGACAAGACCTACGGAGACGTCCGAGCCGGGGAGAGCGCCACGCTCGCCCCGCTGGTCGTGAAGAACATGGTCATCGTCGGAAGTTCCGGCGGCGAGTTCGGCGTACGCGGCCACCTGGACGCGTTCGATCTCGAAACCGGAGAGCACCAGTGGCGCTGCTACACGGTGCCCAAGCCCGGGGAACCCGGCTCGGAGACCTGGCCCGCCGACGGCGAGGCCTGGGCACGGGGCGGGGCGAACTGCTGGGTCACCGGCACCTTCGACCCGGAGACGAACCTGCTGTACGTGGGCACCGGCAACCCGGCGCCCGACTTCGACGGAGCGGTCCGCGAGGGCGACAACCTCTTCACCGACAGCATCATCGCCGTGGACGCGGACAGCGGTCAGATCCGCTGGCACTACCAGTGCACCCCGCACGACGTGTGGGACTACGACAGCATCGCCGAGTGCATCCTGTTCGAGCAGGACGGGCGCAAACTGCTCGGGCACTTCGACAAGAACGGCTACTTCTTCGTCCTCGACCGCACGAACGGCGAGAGGGTTTCGATCACTCCCTTCGTCGACCGCATCACATGGGGCGCGATCACGAGGGACGGACAGGTGACGGCGAAGGTGTACCCGGACAAGGAGGGAGAACCGGTCCACTTCTACCCGGGTCCGGCCGGTGCCAAGGAATGGACCCATGCGTCCTACAGCCCGAAGACCGGGCTCTTCTACGTCCCGGTCCAGGACACCGGTGCCACGGCCACCCGGCGGCGCCGGGAGTTCAAGGAGAGCATTCCCTACTGGGGCGCGGGCGTGCAGGTGGACATCGAGGACATGGCCGGGTCCGTCAGCGCGTTCGACGCGGGCGGCGAGGAGAAGTGGCGCTGGCGCAACGAACTCCCGATGTGTGCCTCGACGCTAGTCACCGGCGGTGACCTGGTGTTCGCCGGCGAGGCCTCCGGGGAGTTCAACGCGCTCGACGCCCGCACCGGGGAGCTGCTGTGGCAGTTCCAGTGCGGAAGCGGCCACCACAGCAGCCCGACCACCTACATGGTCGACGGCAGGCAGTACGTGGCCGTGCCGGTCGGCTGGGGCGGATGGGCCGAGGGATTCCTCCCCGGCATGCTCGGCGCGGGGCACGGAAGCGCCCTGATCGCCTTCGCCCTCCCGGAACCGTCGTAGCGCGTGACCAGAGCCTGCCGTGATCCCGGCAGAGAGGAGGTGAATCCATGGAGTCTCAGCTCGCTGTGTGGGAGACGCCCGAGTTCGACGAGATCGCAGTCGCGGCCGAGGTGACCATGTACCTCGCTCGGTTGGAGGACTAGCGGATGTGGGGCGGCGCCGGACCCGGTCCGGCGCCGCCCGACGGCTCGGGGGGCCCACGGACGGCCGGGCCGGCGACGGACCCGGGCCCTCGATGAACGGTGAACGGAGTGCCGAGGTGTTGCTGCGAGTGCTGGGCCGGGGGGTGTAGAGCCGTGACGACGACGACCACCACGACCGGCGCCGACGGCTTCGTCGAGACGTTGCGTTCCCACTCGCGGCGATACCACGACCAGCACCCGTTCCACGTCCGGATGAACGCCGGCCGGCTGAGCCGCCGGCAGATCCGGGGCTGGGTGGCCAACCGCTTCTACTACCAGGAGAACATCCCCCGCAAGGACGCCGCGATCCTTTCCAACTGCCCCGACCTCGAGGTCCGTCGCCGCTGGATCCGACGGATCGTCGAGCACGACGGCACTGCCGCGGGCGAGGGCGGCATCGAGGCGTGGCTGCGCCTCGGGGAGGCCGCCGGGCTGACCCGTGAGGAGGTCCGGGACCACCGGCACCTGCTACCCGGGGTGCGGTTCGCCGTCGACGCCTACGTGAACTTCGCCCGGACCCGCCCGTGGGTGGAGGCGGTGGCGTCCTCGCTCACCGAGCTGTTCGCGCCCGACCTGATGGCGGCGCGGCTCGCCGCGTTCGAGCGGTGGTACCCGTGGATCGATCCCGAGGGCCTTGCCTACTTCCGCGCCCGCCTGGAACAGGCCCCCCGTGACAGCGAGCACGCCCTCGAGGTGGTCACCGCGCACTGCCTCTCCGCCGAGTCCCAGGCACGCGCCGTCGACGCGCTGTCGTTCAAGTGCGACGTCCTGTGGAGCCTGATGGACTCCATCGACCAGGCCTACCGGGAGTGACCACCATGGACCCGACCCCCACCGGAACGACCCAGACCACCAGCACGACCCGGCCCGGCGTCGAGGTGTCGGGCTCGCACCGGCCCCGGTTGGCGGCCCACGTCCGGCTCACCTTCTGCCGGACCAGGCAGCGTAAGGTCCTGCTGCACCCCGAGACGGTGGTGGTTCTGAACGGCAGCGGCGCGGCCATCCTCGAACTGTGCGACGGGCACCACACCGTGGCCGAGATCGTGGCCGAACTGGGCGCGCGCTATGAGACCGTGCCCGACGACGAGGTCCGGCAGTTCCTGGCCCGGCTCGTCGCCCGGCGCTGGATGGAGCTCACCGATGGATAGCCCCTTCGGGCTGCTCGCCGAGCTGACCTACCGCTGCCCGCTGGCCTGCCCGTACTGCTCCAACCCACTGAACCTGGCCGACTACCAGGACGAGCTGACCACCGACGAGTGGCTGCGGGTGCTGACCGAGGCCGAGGAGCTGGGGGTTCTCCAGTGCCACCTGTCCGGCGGGGAGCCGCTGCTGCGGCGGGACCTGGTGGAGCTCGTGACGCACGCCCATGCCCTGGGCCTCTACACCAACCTCATCACCAGCGCCCTCGGGTTCTCGCGTCCGAGGGCCGAGCGACTGCGGGCCGCCGGCCTGGACCACGTGCAGATCAGCATCCAGGCTGACGAAGCGACCGCGTCCGACCGGATCGCCGGGATCCCGTCGTTCCGACGCAAGATCGAGGCGATGGGCGTGGTCAAGGAGCTGGGCTGGCCGCTCACCATGAACGTGGTGCTGCACCGGCACAACATCGACCGCGTCGCCGAGGTGCTCGCTCTGGCCGAGGAGGTGGGCGCGGACCGGGTGGAGCTGGCCAACACCCAGTACTACGGCTGGGCCTGGCGGAACCGTGCCGCGCTGCTGCCGAGCCGGGCCCAGCTCGAGGCGGCCGAGGCCGTCGTACGGGCCAACGGCGAGCGGTTGCGGGACCGTATGGACATCATCTACGTCATCCCCGACTACTACAGCCGCTACCCGAAGCCCTGCATGGGTGGCTGGGCCTCCCGGCTGCTGACCGTGACGCCGAACGGCGACGTCCTGCCCTGCCCGGCCGCCCAGTCCCTGCCGTTGCCGCGGGCCAGTGTGCGGGAGGACCCGCTGGAGCGGATCTGGGCCGAGGCCCCCGTGATGACCGCGTTCCGCGGGACCGACTGGATGCCGGAACCCTGCCGGAGCTGCCCCCGGCGGGAGGTGGACTTCGGCGGGTGCCGCTGCCAGGCGTTCCTGCTCACCGGCGACGCCGCCCGCACCGACCCGGTCTGTTACCTGTCGCCCGACCACGACCTGGTCGCCCGGGCGGTCGAGGCCGCCAACGCCGACTCGCGGGACGATGGTCTTCCGCTGGTCCCCCGCCCGCACCGACCCGGTCCGCCCCCTGTCGCCCGGTCACGAGCCGCTCGCCCGGGCGGTCGGGGCCGCCCGGGCTGACCCGCGGATCGGCGGTCTTCCACTGTTCCCCGCCCCGTAGGCCGCCCCGCCTCCCGGCGGAGCGGGTCAGTCGCCGAACCACAACGGCAGCGCCGCAGCGGCGATGATCAAGGTGACCCCGCTCAGCAGGTCCGAGCGGATCCTGATGAGGCGCGCCGCGGCCCGTCCGAGCTGAAGCCCGACCAGCGACAACACCGCCGTCATGGCACCGAAGGCGGCGGCCGAGAACCACGGCGAGAGTCCGAGAACCCCCAGGCTCGCCCCGGCGAACAAGTTGTCCAGGCTCAGCGTCAACGGGATGCCGAACAGCGCCCACGGGTGGTCCAACTCGTCCGGCTCCGGCTTCCGGAGGGAGGAGATGACGAGGTAGAGGCCGTACCCGCCGAGCGCGGCCGCGCCCACCACATCGGCGACGGCCCCGACGGACTCCCCGATCTGGTGACCGATCAGCAGCCCGACCAGGGGCATGACCGCGTCCCACAGCCCGAAAGCCAGCGCCACCTGCACCGCGCGCTTCCAACCGAATGGAACGGTGCCGAGCGCGATCGATACCCGGAAATTGTCGAGACTGAGTACGAAACCCAGGACAAGTATTTCCCAGATCATGGCATCTACAGACTATCTCAGGTGGTTCGCACAATAAACCTGTCAAGACGATTTCCGCGCGGTATTTTCGGCGCTACTCGCATGACGGTGGCCGGCGCTCAAAAGGCTCGCTGATTGAACGCGCACCTGGCTCAGGCGAGGTCGAACCGGTCGAGATTCATCACCTTGTTCCACGCTGCCACGAAGTCACGTGCGAACTTCTCTCCCGCGTCCCGGGACGCGTAGACCTCCGAGACGGCCCGGAGCTGGGAGTGCGCACCGAAGATCAGGTCGACGGCGGTGGCGGTCCACTTGACCTCGCCGGTGGCGCGATCCCGGCCTTCGAACACGTTCTCGTCCGTGGCCGACGCCTTCCACTCCGTGCCCATGTCGAGCAGGTTGACGAAGAAGTCGTTGGTCAGGATTCCCGGCCGATGGGTGAAGACACCGTGGGGGCATCCCTTGAAGCCGGTGTTCAGGGCCCGCATGCCGCCGATCAGCACCGTCATCTCGGGAGCGGTCAGCGTCAGCAGGTTGGCGCGGTCCAGCATGAGGGTCTCCGGCGACAGCTTCTCGCCCGCCGGAAGGTGGTTGCGGAAGGCATCCGCCTTGGGCTCCAGCACGGCGAACGCCGCCGCGTCGGTCTGCTCCTGCGAGGCGTCCGTGCGCCCCGGTGCGAACGGAACCGGGACGTCGTACCCGGCGTTCCTCGCGGCCTGCTCGACGGCCGCGCACCCGCCGAGGACGATCAGGTCGGCGAGGGAGACCCGCGTTCCACCGGTCCGGGAGAGGTTGAAGTCCTGCTGGATCCGCTCGAGCGTGCGCAGGACCTCGGTCACCTCGGGGAGGTCGTTGAGCTCCCAGTCCTTCTGCGGCGCGAGCCGGATGCGTGCTCCGTTCGCGCCACCGCGCTTGTCGGTGCCGCGGAAGCTCGCCGCTGAGGCCCACGCGGTGGTGACCAGCTGGGAGATCGAAAGGCCCGAGGCGAGGATTCCGCCCTTGAGGGCAGCGATGTCCTCGTCCCCGACCAGTTCGTGCTCGACGGCGGGAACGGGGTCCTGCCACAGCTGCGGCTCGGGAATCCACGGGCCGAGGTAACGCGAGAGGGGTCCCATGTCGCGGTGCAGCAGTTTGTACCACGCCTTGCCGAACGCCACCGTGAGCTCGTCCGGGCTCTCGTGGAACCTCTTGGTGATCGGGCCGTAGACCGGGTCCACCTTCAGCGCGAGGTCCGTCGTCAGCATCATGGGGGCGTGCCGCTTCGACGGATCATGGGCGTCGCGTACGGTGTTCCTGGCCGCGGGATCCGAGGGAGTCCACTGGTGGGCGCCGGCGGGGCTGCTCGTCAGCTCCCACTCGTACCCGTAGAGATTGTCCAGGTACCCGTTGTCCCACTTGGTCGGCTCAGTGGTCCATGCGCCCTCCAGACCGCTGGTGAGCGCGTGAGGGCCCGTGCCGCTGCCGTAGGTGTTCCGCCAGCCGAGGCCCTGCTGCTCGATGGGGGCGGCCTCGGGTTCCGGGCCGATACAACTGGCGTCGACCGCGCCATGACACTTGCCGAAGGTGTGGCCGCCGACGATGAGTGCGACCGTCTCCTCGTCGTTCATCGCCATGCGCCCGAACGTCTCTCGGATGTCCCGGGCGGCAGCCATCGGGTCCGGGTTTCCGTTGGGCCCCTCCGGATTGACGTAGATCAGTCCCATCTGTACGGCGGCGAAAGGACCGGTGAGTTCCCTGTCGCCGCTGTAGCGCTCATCTCCGAGCCATGTGTCCTCGGGGCCCCAGAAGATCTCCTCGGGCTCCCAGATGTCCTCTCGCCCGAAACCGAAGCCGAACGTCTTGAACCCCATGGATTCCATGGCGCAGTTTCCGGCGAAGACCAGAAGATCGGCCCAGGAGATTTTCCGGCCGTACTTCTGTTTGACCGGCCAGAGCAGACGGCGCGCCTTGTCCAGGCTCGCGTTGTCCGGCCAACTGTTGAGGGGGGCGAAGCGCTGTGCGCCGCTGCCGCCACCGCCGCGGCCGTCCTCGATGCGGTACGTTCCCGCGGCGTGCCAGCTCATCCGGATGAAGAGCGGCCCGTAGTGACCGTAGTCGGCGGGCCACCAGTCCTGGGATGCCGTCATCACCTCGAAGACGTCACGCTTCAGCGCGTCGACGTCGAGGGTCGCGAACTCTTCGGCGTAGTCGAAGTCCTCGTCCATCGGATTGGATCGGGGCGAGTGCTGGTGGAGAACCTGAAGGTCCAGCTGATTCGGCCACCAGTCCCGGATCGTCCTGGGCCGCCGAGCCGGCGTGGGTGTCGGTGAAGGGATTGCTGGATTCTCGCTTTCACTGCCGGACATGCCCGTCCTTCTTCCTGTATCGGTGTTCCTTCAGCGCGCCATGGCGCACACCGGCTGGAAAATGCGCTGTGCCGCGTCCGTGTGGCCGTGCACGGCAGACCACACTTTCCATGAAACACGCAGAGCACTCCGCATGACAGACGTGAGAGAAGGGGCGGTCCTTCTGCACCTGCCGATTTCCGACGCAAGCCGAACCCGATGGCGGGTTGCGGCGGGCGGGCGGAGTCCTACGCCGGCCCCGCGCAGACAGGACGTGCGCTGTTCCACCGCGTCGCGTCCCGCAGAGCGCCGGCCCAGCCATGGTCGCTGACCGCGATCTCCGTGCCGCCGCCCTTGGCGTGGCCGTGCATCCTCGCCGCCACCGGCACCGGGCACGCCCGGATCTGCAGGCTCGCCGACGCGTGCAGCAGCTTTTCTTCGAGGAGACATATCGCCCCTACCGGCATCTGGTGTCCGGGAGTATCACGAAGGCGGCACGCATCCTGGACCCCGACCTCCCGAAACCACGTGTCGCTGGACCAGAGTCGACGGTGCCAAGCCTCAGTCCGTCCCTGTGTTAGGGTTGCGCGTTTGCGTGGTCGTCACGGTGGGCGATTCTGCCTGTTCGGTTCCGTTTGTGCGTGGGCCGTTCCATCCTGCCGGGCCTTCCTCGGTACGTTTCCCTGCGGAAGGCTGTTCATGAAGCATCCCGATGGCTCCGGCATCGCTCACGGCGGTCCCGCCCGGTTCCGAGCCACGACTCCGGCGCTGCCCTCGGCCGTCTCCTTCGCCGGCTTGGAACTGCCGGTGGAGGTGCTGCGGACACTGAGCGGACTGGGGGTGCGTGAACCCTTTCCGATCCAGGCCGCCACACTGCCCGATGCCCTGAAGGGGCGCGACGTCCTGGGGCGCGGGCGCACCGGATCGGGCAAGACGCTCGCCTTCGGCCTGCCGCTGCTGACACGTACGGCCGGGCGGCGCGCCGAACCCAAGCAACCCCTCGCTCTGATCCTTGTGCCCACCCGGGAGCTGGCCCAACAGGTCACCCAGGCGCTGGCGCCGTACGCCGAGGCACTGCGGCTGCGGATGACCACGGTCGTCGGCGGCATGTCCATCGGCCGGCAGGTCGCCGCGCTGCGCCAGGGAGCCGAGGTGGTCGTCGCCACCCCCGGACGTCTGCACGACCTGATCGAGCGCAACGCCTGCCGCCTGGCACGGGTGAGGATCACCGTGCTGGACGAGGCCGACCAGATGTCCGACTTGGGATTCCTGCCGCAGGTTGTCGACGTGCTCGACCAGGTACACCCCGACGGTCAGCGGATGCTCTTCTCGGCCACCCTCGATCACGACGTCGATCAGCTCGTCCGCCGCTACCTCCATGAGCCCGTCGTCCACTCGATCGACCCGTCCGCGGGCACCGCCTCGACGATGGAGCACCACGTTCTGGTCGTCCACGGCCCTGACCGCTACGCCGTCACCACGGAGATCGCCGCCCGCGACGGCCGCGTCCTGCTGTTCCTCGACACCAAGCACGCCGTCGACCAGCTCACCCGGCATCTGCGGGCCAGCGGGGTGCACGCCGGGGCCCTGCACAGCGGCAAGTCCCAGCCACAGCGCACACGGACCCTGGCGCAGTTCAAGAACGGCCAGATGACCGTTCTGGTGGCGACCAACGTCGCGGCCCGTGGCCTGCACATCGACGACCTTGATCTCGTGGTCAACGTCGACCCGCCCACCGACCCCAAGGACTATGTGCACCGGGCCGGCCGCACAGCCCGCGCCGGTGAGTCCGGCAGCGTGGTCACGCTCGTGCTGGCGGGCCAGCGCCGCGAGACGAGCCGAATGCTGGCCGGGGCCGGCATCGAACCGACCGTCACCAAGGTGCGCTCGGGCGAGGCGGAGCTGAGCCGGATCACCGGCGCCAAGGCTCCCTCCGGCATCCCGCTGGACGGCGGGCCCGCCGTCCAGCGGCCCAAGAACACCAACGCTCCCTTCCGCGGCCTCGGCACCACCAAGGACCCCTCCCGCGGTGCCGGCGCCAAGTCCCGCAAGGCCGGCGAGGCCCGCAAGCTCGCCGCGGCCCGCAAGGCCGCCCTCGTGCGCCGCAACGGGTGAGAGCCGTTGCCCTGGCAGGGAATCTCCTGGCCACGGGATCGACCACCCTCGGCCCGGCCCGAAGCCGCGCCCCGCACCAGGCCCGGCATGACAAGCTGTGCTTGCCCGCCCCCCCGAACCCAGGAGGTCACCATGACCGCAGAGCCCGCAACCACGGAAGGTTCGGAGCCGACTGCTCCCGAGACGTCCGCTGTGGCGCCGGACAGCGACGGCAACTACGACCTCAAGCGCAAGTTCCGTGAAGCCCTGGCGCGCAAGCGCGGTGCGCAGGCGGACGCGGCCGATGTTGCCGCCAACCCGGATGCGTCGAAGGTGCGTGCGGCGCACGGCCCGGCTGCGAACCAGCGGTCGTTCAGGCGCAAGAGCGGCGGCTGAGTCGATCAGTCCCGCGGTCCGGCCGCTTTACCGGCACTCTTCGCGCTGTCCACTCGCGCGCCCGGTGCCGTGGCCCGCAACGTGCGCACGTCCGTGTGCGCGTTGCGGGCAGGCGTAGCCCGGTCTCGCCTATGGAAGGGCTCAATCGCGGCTGGTGCGGGTCGGCGGCGCCGCCGCGCTGGCATTTGACGGCCCGGTGCGACGGAGGAGGACAAGTGGTGCTCGGCACTCGGGCGCATCGGGAGCCCGCCGACATCGCCTCGGCGGTCGCCTTCCTCGTCTCGGACGCCGCGAGCTGGATCACCGGCGAGACCATGGTCATCGACGGCGGGCAACTCCTTGGCGACGCGCTCCCGTTCAGACAAGGAGCCGGCATCGGTCTCCAGCCGGGCCACTGTTGCGACGCCGCCTCAGCTTCCTTGCGTCAGGGGCGAAGCGGAAGACACTTTCGGCCGGCGAGGACGGCAGGCGCTGTCTGGACTCGGTGCTCGACACGTTGCTGAGGGCCGTCCCGGACTCCGGGAAGTCCCGGCGGTGATCACCCGTGGCTCCGCATCGCGGGGGATCGGCTGAGCGGACCGCCGTGTGTCGCCTAGAGTCGGCTGCATGACCCAGGCACCGGCACAGGACCGCGGCGCACGGTCCCGTGACGCGATTCTCGACACCGCCGGCGAACTGATGGCGCGGTACGGCTATGCCGCCACGTCCATCTCCATGATCTCCGCCGAGTGCGGCCTGCCGGCCAGTTCCCTCTACTGGCACTTCGGCAGCAAGGACGGCATCTACGTCGCGGTGCTGGAGCGCGCCAGGACCACGCTGCTGGCAGCCCTGCCCCCGGCTGAGGTGCCCGGCGTCGATGTCGCGCAGCGCCTGGACGCCTTCCTCGCGGAGGTCGAGGCCGCGTTCCAGCGCCATCCGCGCGGAGTGAAGCTGCTGTTGGGGCTGGGCACGGTCCAGCAGGACGCCGGCGCCGCGGCCGTGGCCGAGGTGCACCACTACCGCGACGCGCTGCTGACCTGGGCCCGGGACGCGCTGAGCGCCGTCTTCGGTCTGCATGACCACCCGGAGGTCGCCGACGAACTGGCGCGCTTCACCCTCCGGATGGCCAGTGGCACAGCCGTCGCCCGCTGGTTCGAACCGGACGCCGTCCTGGAGACCGGGCCGTTGCGCGTCGCCCTGCTGGCGCTCGCGGCCCACCACGACGTCCTGGCGCGCGGAACCTCCGGTGAGACCGGAGAGGGCCGCCGGGTCCCCGGCTGAGGCTTTCGTGGCAGCCGTGGGCAGACCGTGTCAGCGCACGGCTGCCCGGGAAGCGGGGGACGGCTGCCAGAACACGCAGTGGTGGTCGGTGGCGAAGCCGGTGGTCGGTGCGACCCGGTCCGGAGCCAGTACCTGGACGCGGTCTCCATCGGCCGTGTAGCGAGGCCAGGTGGGAGTGCGGGGCCCATTGGGGTCGCCGGTGGCCGTGAAACGGGCCCAGTAGGCGGTCATCGTGCCGGACAGCCGCTGCTGGGCGGGCGTCAGGGGCAAGGAGCCCATGGGAAAGAGATAGGCCAGTTCAGAGGCGTGGAACGCACCCTGCGGTGTGTGCGGTGCCGGGATGAACGGTGGTGCCTGCGGGTCGTGGAACTCGTAGGCGTAGACGGGAGCCCGGCTGCCGTACAGCCGGCTGTCGGACCGTGCGGGGCAGGCGAACCGCTGGTCGGTGTCGACCGCGGAATAGGCCAGGTTCGGGGACGGATACGCCGAGGCCGGATACGCGTCCAGGACGGCAGCCGCGCGGCCGCCGTACTGGCCCTCGATCAGCGCGGCGTACGAGCCGGCGGTCAGCGGACCGCCGCCGAGCAGATCAACGTACAGGGCGGTGAAGTACCGGTACTCGTCATGGGTGCTGCCGCTCAGTGTCGGGACCGCGTTCACTCGTCCCTCGGCCCATGCCCTGTGCGGAGGGCGCGGGAGGATCCGGGGCCCGGTGTTCGGGCCCCACAAGGAGGCTGCACCGGTCCCGGTGCCGCGGAGGAGCGCGGTGGGAGACAGGGCCCGCAGGCAGGCCGCCGCGGTCGCCGGGTCGGCGCAGCCGACCGAGGCCGCGAAATCCCTTCCCCTCTGCTCGGCCGCGCCGAGCGCGAGCGGTGTCAGGCCGCCGTCCGAGGCACAGCTCCCGCTCTGCTGGATCGCCCGCTGGAACAGGCCCTTGGCGGTCGGTGAGGCGATGTGCGCACACGTGTCCGCCGATCCGGCGGACTGGCCGCCGAGGGTCACCCGGTCGCGGTCGCCGCCGAAGGCGCCGATGTTGCGCCGGACCCAGCGCAGCGCGGCCTGCTGGTCCATCAGTCCGTAGTCGCCGGAGGCGTGGTCCCCGCTCTCGGCCGACAGGGCGGGGTGGGCGAGGAACCCCAGCGCTCCCAGGCGGTAGTTGACGGTCACGACGACCAGGCCGCGCGCGGTCAGCGCCGTACCGTCGTAGTCGCTGCCCGCGCCGTAGGCGTTGCCGCCGCCGTGCAGCCACACCAGCACCGGAAGGGGCCGGCCGCCGGTGCGGGCGGGCGTCCGCACGTTGAGGTACAGACAGTCCTCCGTCGTGCTGCCGGTGCGGTTGGACTCGCCGGGCAGGACGGGACGCCGTCGGGGAGCAGGGTCAGCGGTGGCTGGGGACAGGGGTGGGCCGGTACGGTGGCGTCCCGCACGCCGGACCATCGCGCGGCGGAGCGCGGGGGACGCCAGCGAAGACTGCCCGTCGGTGGGGCGGCGAAGGGGATGCCCTGGAAGACCCGGCCGCCGTCGGGGCCGGCCGCGCCGCGCACCCAGCCGCGGTCGGTGCGCACGACCGGGGAGTCGTGAGCGGCACCGGCCCGGGCCGGGAGCGGGGGAACGGCGAGGGCGGACAGCAGCAGGGCGACGACCGCGGTCAGGGCGCGGGTCAGGGTGGTGCGCGGACTCGGCGTGCTCATCGCGTCTCCCATGATGCCGGTGCCAGCGGTGTGGTCATGGCGTGTGCTCGTACGCGCCGATGTCGCAGGCGGCGTCCATGGGGCGGGCGACACCGCGCTGATCGGTGGCCGGGCAGCCGTCCGCCGCGTCCAGGGCGGGGCTGCCCGGCAACAGGGCGACGGTGTCCGTAGGGCCGCCGTTGTCCGCGAGCGACCCGGTCAGCGGGGCACGGCTGGGCAGGTCGCCCGCGGCGGTGAGCCGGCAACTTCCGTCACCGTCGATGTTGTGGCCGCCCGACGCGATCGTGGCGAAGGCCTTCTTGCAGTCGGCGGCCTCGCCGTCGACGGTGTTGCCGGCGACGATGGAGTTGCGCAACGTCAGCCGCCCCAGCGGGAGGTCGAGGACGTCGGGGATCGGGGAGGGCAGGCTGTCGAGGTAGGCGGGAGCGATGTTGATGCCGCCTCCGCCGTCGCTCGAACTGTTCCCGGTGATGGTCGAGTTGAGGATCTCCACGGCTCCCAGGCCGCGGATGTCGATCCCGCCGCCGTAGCCGGCGAGGCTGCCGGGGCGGTCGCCGGGATCGGTCACCCGGTTGCCGGCGACCGTCGAGTTGGTCACGGTGCCGCTGTCGTCGAACCTGATGCCCCCGGCCTCGCCCGCGCTGTTCCCGCTGACGGTGCTGTCGACCAGATCCAGGTGCGAGTCGGGGACGTTGAAGACGCCGCCACCGTAGCCGGCCGAGTTCCCGGTCACGGCGACCCGTCGCAGCGTCATGTGGTGTCCGTTGGCGATGCCGCCGCCCCCGGTGTCGGTGAAGGGCAGTTCGCGCTCCCTGGCCACTCCGCCGGTGATCGTCAGATCGGACAGCCGGGTGTCCGCCTGCATGCGGAAGGCGCGGTCCAGGTGGTTGGCGTCGACGACGGTGGCCCGCGCGCCCGAGCCGCGGATCGTGGTGGGTGCCTGGACGTTCAGGTCGCCCGTGGTCGGGTCGGGGTGGTCGCCGAGGATCAGGCGGGGGTCGGGGGGAACGGTCAGCCGGTAGCGGCCCGGAGGCAGCGTGATGGTGCTGCCCGGGCGGTCGTTGGCGGCCATCACCGCGGCGCGCAGGCTGCACGCGCCCGACGCGGTGCGGCACCGGCCGTCCGACGGGTCGGCGTCGACCCCGTCCGACACGGTGTCCACCGTGAACTCCGCGGGCCCGGCGGCTGCGGGCGCGGCGGCTGCGGCTGTGGGGGCGGCGAGTGCCGCTGCCGTGGCGAGGACGATGACGAGTACCGCGGGGCTGGTTCGCACGCCCATCCGGGGACTCCTCTCGGTGAGGAAGGGGAAGGGACTCGGGAGCGGCGCGGCGGGCCGGAGCAGGGGGGTGGAATGCGATGGAGTGTGAACCGTGCGCGCTCTGTAGGGAGCGTTCCATTCAGGGAATTCCGTGTCCACCGGCCGGAAGGGGAATGACCGAATAGAGACGGCACACCGCACGAGACCGAAGTGGCCGGTGCGCCACGGGTGTTGGCCGTGCCGACGAGCCGGAACCGGACGCGTCGGGTTCCGGGGACGGGTGTCGACACCTAGGGCATGCGTGAGGTGGAAGGCGGTGCCGTCAGATGGATGAGGATGCCGCACACCTCGTCCACGATCTCCCGGGCCTCCGTCTCGTCGCCGCAGTCGCCCAGCTCGCGCGCCGCCCCTCCGATGACGGTGGTCAGCACGCTCACCCGGACCCGGCCGGCGCGATGCCGCTCGTCGACCTCCAGGAGCCGGGCGTTGCGCCGTACCCAGGCGCGGTCCCACTGGCGGCGCAGCGCGTCGAACCCCGCCGGGGAGTCGTCCTCCACGAGGAGTCTGCCGAGCCGCCGGTTGTCCCAGACACCCTCCAGGTACGCCCTGGCTCCCGCCACGAACAGGGCGACGGGGTCGGCCACGCCGCGGCCGCGCTCGGCGGCCAGCGTGGCCGCGGTCCTGCGCTCCTGCTCCTCCCGGAACTCCTCCCACAGGGCGAGATAGAGCCCGCGCTTACCGCCGTAGTGCTGGAAGAGGCTGCCCACCGGGATGCCGGAGCGCGCCGCGATCTCGGTGAGACCGGCATCGGTGTAACCGCGCTCGGTGAACACCTCCAGCGCCGCGTCCAGCAGCGCGCGCCTGAGTGTCGGGTACTGCGCGGCGTTCCCCTCCGGCAGGCCCACGCCGCCCTGACCGTCCGGCAGTTGACGCGCCGGCTCGGTCCCGGCCGACTCCACGATGCCGCTCACTGGCTGTCCCCGCCTTCTGTGGCCCCGTCGCGGATGGCGAGGGCGACCAGTAGTTCCAGGAGGTCGGCGATCCGGCGCGGATTGCGGCCGGATCGTTCCTCGATGCGGCGCAGCCGGTAGTGCGCCGTGTTGTGGTGTACCCGCAGCCGTTCGGCGGCCAGCCGCAGATTGAGGTCGGCCTCCGCGAAGGCCCGTATGGTGTCGGCCAGGGTGTCGCCGCGTCGGTGGTCCTCCTCCAGCAGCGACCGGACGCGGGGATCGACGAGTTGGCGGGCGAGGTCGTCGGCGCGCAGGGCCAGGTAGTCGAACGGGGACAGCCGCGGCAGTGCCGCCACCCCGCCCCCGTCGGGCACCAGGTCGAGGGCGGCCCGCGCCTCCTGGTAGGCGCGTGGCAGTTCGGACGCGCCCCGGGTGATCGTGCTGATGCCCATGGAGAGCATGGTTCCGTCGCGCGCGAGCCGCCGCTGCACGGCCTCGAAGTGGGCGCAGATGTCGTCCGCGTTCATGCCGGCCCGGACCACGGGCACGGCCACCACCTCGTCGTGGCGCACGACGACCAGGGTTCGGCCGGCCCAGGGCCCGGCGACGCTGATCGACGCGCTGGCGGCGTACCCGTGCTCGGCCGAGGTGAGGTCCCCGGTGCGGGTGTCACCGACGCACACCGCCACGACCGCCATCATCGGCGAGCGTGGTCCGATGCCGTACGCCTGCGCCGCCGCGAACAGCGGACCGCGGGTCGGTGCCCCGCCGGACAGGAGCTGGTCCAGCAGATCCCGGCGCTCCCGGTCCGCGTCCGCCACCACGTGCTGCTGGTACTCGACATAGGCCTGCGCCGCATGGGTGCTGGCGTAGTCGACGTACCGCATCAGCGGGGTGACCAGGGACAGTGCGGCCTGCTGGGCCTCGGCGGACGTGCCCGCGCAGTCCAGCAGCGCGTCCCACAGCACCTGCCGGCCGACCCGGAAAGCGCTGATCCAGTCCTCCAGAGCGAACCCCGCGCGTGCCCTGCGCATGGCTGCCGCGCGGCTGAAGACCAGGTCCTCGGGGGCGATGTCGCGGTCGCCGGCCAGCGCCGCCAGCTGCATCCGGTAGTGCTCCAGTACCTGGTCCCGCACGTCGTCGAAGAACCGCTCGTCCTGTAACGCGTACGACGGGATCTCCGCGCGCATCACCTCGACGGCGGTCTCCGCCACCTCCTCGACCCGGTCGTGGACGGCGTGCAGGATCCGCCGCCGCTCCCGGCGGAGGGGTTCGGTCAGCGGGGGAGTGCTCAGGGCGGCACCGTGAGGCATGACGCCGATCGTCGCCGTCCGCCTCGTGCTCCGTCAACAGGCCCGGTGTGAGACATCTGCCGCCCCCTGTGCGCGGCGCACAAGCCGACGACAGGGAAGTTGGGTGCCCGCACCCAATGTGTGCCCGCAACGCCCCCACCTACTGTGACGCTCGCCCACCCCCCAGCACGTCGGAAGGGGCGTCACCCATGCTCGCGGTCGACGGTATCACCGTGCGTTTCGGCGGGATCACGGCACTGGACGGTGTCGCATTCACCGTCGAGCCGGGCACCGCCGTAGGGCTCATCGGACCGAACGGAGCCGGCAAGACCACCTTGTTCAACTGCCTCACCAGGCGCTGCGCCCCCGCTGCGGGAACGGTGCGGTTCGAGGGTGAGGACCTGCTCGCCCTCGCGCCGCACGCCGTGGCCGGGCGCGGCATCGCCCGCACCTTCCAGAACCTCGGCCTGTTCCCGCGGCTCACGGTCCGGGAGAACGTCATGGTCGGCGCCCACAGCCGGGGGCGCACCGGACACCTCGCCGCGGCGCTCCGGCTGCCCCGCGTGCGGCGGGAGGAGAGAGAACTACGTGACCACGCGGACGACCTGCTGGGGCGGCTCGGCCTGGCGGACGTCGCCGACCGCCCCGCCTCCGGACTGCCGTTCGGCACGCTCAAACGCGTCGAACTCGCCCGGGCGCTCGCGGTACGGCCGCGGCTGCTGCTGCTCGACGAACCCGTCAACGGGCTCAGCCACGGCGAGGTCGACCAATTCGCGGATCTGGTCCGCTCGGTGCGCCAGGAGTTCGACCTCACGCTCGTGGTGGTCGAACACCACATGGGGTTCGTGATGGGCCTGTGCGACAAGATCGTGTGTCTGGACTTCGGGCGCACCATCGCCGAGGGCTCGCCGGAGGAGATCCAGCGCGACCCGGCGGTCGTCGAGGCGTACCTGGGGGTGGCCGCGTGAGCGAGCCCACCACCGAGCGCACCGAGACCACGGCGAGTGCCGAGCCGGACTTCCTCAAGGTGTCCGGCCTGCACGCCGGATACGGCCAGGCCCGGGTGCTGCAGGGCCTCGACTTCTCCGTCGCCCGAGGCGAGGTGTGCGCGATCCTCGGACCCAACGGCGCCGGCAAGACCACGACGCTGCGGGCGCTGTGCGGCATGGTCCGTGGCCGCGGCTCGGTCACCCTGAACGGCGCACAACTGCTGGGCCGCTCGCCCGAGCAGGCCGCCCGGCTCGGCGTGGCGCACGTTCCCGAGGGCCGGGGCACCTTCAACGACCTGACCGTCGAGGAGAACCTGCGCATCGGTGCGCACCTGCGCTCCGGCCCGAGGCGGGGCCGCGCCGAGCGTGCGGCGGTGGCGGCCGACCTGGAGCGCATCTACGGCTACTTCCCCAAGCTGCGTCAGCGGTTCCGCCAGGCCGCCGGCAGCCTCAGCGGCGGGGAGCAGCAGATGCTCGCCATCGGCAGGGCGCTGATGCTGCGGCCCTCGCTGCTGCTCCTGGACGAGCCGTCCCTGGGGCTCGCGCCGCTCGTCACCCGCGAACTGTTCGAGCTCGTCCGTGCCGTCAACGAGGAGGAACGCACCACCGTGGTCGTCGTCGAACAGAACGCCCAGCTCGCGCTGGACATCGCGCACCGGGCGCACGTACTGGAGGCCGGCCGCCTGGTGCTGTCCGGACCGGCCGCGCGGATCCGTGAGGACGGGCAGGTCGCCGAGGTGTACCTCGGTGTCTCCGTCCTCTCCCGGAAGGGCGGGTGAGCGCCGTGACCGATCTTCTCCAGCAAGTGGCGGAAGGGCTGGGCTCCGGGGCGGTGTACGCCAGCCTGGCGCTGGCCCTGGTGCTGATCCACCGGTTCACCGGGATCGTCAACTTCGCGCAGGGCGAGCTGGCCATGCTCTCGACCTACGTCGCCTGGCAACTGGTGGCGTCCGGGATGCCGTTCTGGCTGGCGCTGCCGGTCACCCTCGCGGTGTCCTTCGCCGGCGGCATGCTGGTCGAGCGGATCGTCATCCGCCCCGTGCAGGGCGCACCCGAGCTGACGGTGGTCATCGTCACGGTCGGCCTGTTCGTCTTCGTCAACGCGCTGGCCGGCCTGATCTGGTCGTTCACCGTGAAGGACTTCCCGCAGCCCTTCCCCGACGGCGGGCTCGACCTGGCCGGGGTACGCGTGGACTGGTCGACGCTCGGGATCATCGGCGTGGTGGCCGTCGTGATGGGCCTGCTGTACCTGCTGTTCCAGCACACCTCCATCGGGCTGGTGATGCGGGCGGTCGCCTGCAACCCGGCCTCCGCACGGCTGTCGGGCATCCGCGTGGGCCGGGTGCTGATGCTCGGCTGGGGGCTGGCCGCGACGGTCGGCGCCGTGTCGGGCGTGCTCGTCGCGCCGCTGCTGTTCCTGGAGCCCAACATGATGGGCGGGGTGCTGATCTACGCGTTCGCCGCGGCCACCCTGGGCGGCTTCGACAGCCCGGCCGGCGCGGTCGTCGGCGGCCTGTTCGTGGGCGTCGCCGAGACGCTGACCGGGGCGTACGTGGACGTGATCGGTGCCGACCTGAAGGTGGGCGTCCCCCTGGTGATCATCCTGGCGGTGCTGCTGGCGCGGCCCCAGGGCCTGTTCGGACGGGCGGCGGTGGAGCGCGCATGAGCACGATGGTCGCAACCCTCGGCACGGATCGCGCCCGGCGGCTGCGGGCCGCGCTCACCCCGCTGCTCGCCGCGGCGGTCGCCGTCGGCGCACCGTTCTACTTCGCCCCCTTCCAGGTCTTCCAGCTGACCATGGTGCTCGTGTACGCCGTGGCGCTGTCCGGCCTGAACCTGCTGGTCGGCTTCGGCGGGCAGATCTCGCTCGGGCACGGCGCCTTCTTCGCGGCGGGCGCCTACACGGCGGCGGTCATGCTCGACCGGTACGGCACCGGCCACCTGGCCACGCTGCCGGTCGCGGCCGCCGGATGCTTCCTGCTGGGCCTCGGGTTCGGAGTTCCCGCGCTGCGGTTGCGGGGGCTGTACCTGGCCCTGGTCACACTCTCGTTCGCGGTGTTCCTGCCGCCGCTGCTCAAGCGGCTCGAACCGGTGACGGGCGGTTCCATGGGGCTGACCGTGGACAAGTTGCGGCCGCCCGTGTGGAGCGGGCTGGCCGAGGACCAGTGGATGTACTTCGTCGTCCTCGCCGTGACCGCGGTGGTCCTGCTGCTCGCCCGCAACCTGCTCGGGTCCCGGGCCGGCCGGGCACTGCTCGCCGTGCGGGACAACGAGACCGCCGCCGAGGTCATGGGCGTACAGCTGTCGCTGCACAAGACCCTGGCCTTCGCGTGGAGCGCGATGTTCGCGGGTGTCGCCGGGTGTCTGTACACCTGGGTGATCGGCTTCGTCTCGCCCGACTCCTTCAGCTTCGTGCTGTCCATCACGCTGCTGGCCGGCCTGGTGGTCGGGGGGCTCGGCTCGCTGTACGGGCCCCTGCTGGGCGGGGCGTTCGTGATGTACGTGCCGAGCGTGTCCCAGGACGTGAGCGAGGCGGCACCCGGAGTCGTGTTCGGCCTGCTGATCATCATCGTGATGTTCGTGGCCCCGACGGGACTGGCCGGTCTGCCGGGCCGTGTCCTGGGCGCGGTCACCCGTCGCCTGCCCCGCACGACCACGACCGCCGCCGACCGCACGCCCGAAGCCGGACCGGCACCCGAAGGGGAGCCGAAGCCCTCGTCCGCCGCTGTGGCCGACCAGGAGCCGAAGCCGGCATCCGCCTCCGCGGCCGACCAGGAGCCGAATTCGGCATCCGCGGCCGAAGAGGAGCCGCAGCCCCAAGCCCGTCGCGGGCCCTCCGCGACCCCCACCCCCGCGGACCCCGCAGTCGCCGATGTCGAGCCCGTGGGCGCACCGCCCCGCACGGAAAAGGAATGAAGCACATGCGCAAGACGACCGCTCTGCGGGCGGCCGCGGCCGCGACCGCCGCTCTGCTCACCGCCTCCGCCTGCAGCAGCCAGCGAGGCCAGGACGCCCAGGACAGCGCCGCCGGCGGCGCCTGCAAGGGCCAGCAGACCACCGGCATCACCGACAAGACCATCAAGCTGGGCGGGATCTACCCGCTGTCGGGGCCGGCCTCCGCGTACGGCACGATCAGCAAGGGCGTGGCCGCCTACTTCAGTTACGTCAACGACAAGGGCGGCATAGACGGCCGCAAGGTCGAGTTCGTCGTCCGCGACGACGGCTACCAGCCGCCCAAGGCGGTCGAGGAGGCTCGCAGACTGGTCGAGCGGGAGAAGGTCTTCGCCGTGTTCCAGAGTCTGGGCACCCCGTCCACGGCAGCCGTGTGGGACTACCTCAACCAGCAGAAGGTGCCGCAGCCCTTCGTCGCCACGGGCGCCTCCGTCTGGGGCACGGACGACAAGCACCCCTGGACCATCGGCTGGCAGCCCAACTACGTGGCAGAGGCCCGGGTGTACGCCAAGTACCTCAAGGACGCCAGGCCCGACGCCAAGGTGGCGGTCCTCTACCAGAACGACGACTTCGGCAAGGACCTGCTCGGCGGATTCAAGCAGGCCGTCGCCGGCAGCGGCGTCAAGGTCGTCGCCGAGGAGAGCTACGAGGTCACCGACCCGTCCGTCTCGGCGCAGATGACGAGCCTCGCCCGCTCCGAGGCGGACGTGCTGCTCGACATCACCACGCCCAAGTTCGGCAGCCAGGCACTCGCCGCCGACGCCAGGAACACCAGGTGGAACCCGCTGCACATCGTCAACAACGTGGCGTCGTCCGCCGCCGTGCTCAAGCCCGTCGGGTTCAGGAACGTGCAGGGCGTCGTCTCGGCGACCTACTTCAAGGACCCCGCCGACCCGCAGTGGGCCGGCGACCCGGAGGTGAAGACGTACAAGGAGGCGCTGCGCACGTACGCGCCCGACAGCGACCCGGCCAACCAGTTCAACGCCTACGGCTGGGCCGTCGCCTCCAGCCTGCACAGGGCCCTGGACACGATGAAGTGCCCGACCAGGGAGGGGCTGCGGGACGCGGTGCGCGACCTCAAGGACGTCAAGGTGGACATGCTGCTGCCCGGGGTCACCCTCTCCACCGGACCCGACGACGCCTTCCCGATCGAGGCCATGCAGCTGATGCGGTTCAAGGGCGAGCGGTGGCAGTTGTTCGGCAAGCCGGTCGACACCCGTAAGGAGTTCGGCCCCGTCGCGAAGTGAGCCGTAACGGAACGATCACCGCGCCCGCCACGCCATGCGCCGCGGCGGGCGCGGGCACGTCCGCACCGTGTTCATTAGGCTTACGCGTATCACCAGGTCACCAGCGGTGGAGATGCGGATGACGGAGTTCAGCGCAGGCCACGACGACCCGTTCGCCCCGCTGGCGGTGCTCGACGACCGGGGTGCCGTCGTCGGATGGAGCCGGGCGGCCGAGGACCTGCTCGGCCATCCGGGGCCGGCCGTGGTCGGTCGCCCGGCATCCGGGATCCTGGCCGATCCGCGCGACCGCTCCGTCCGGGAGGCTGCGGCGCGTTGCCGGAGAGCCGGCGGCTGGTCCGGGGTGCTCACGGTGCGGCACCGCGACGGACGTTGTGTGGAAGCGGGGCTCACGGTCCACGCGTTCTCCCGCGCCGACGGGGTCCGTGAGTGGCTGGTCGCCGGGGCGCTCGCGGCCGACGTCCTGGAGTGGCAGAGGGACCGCGCGATCCTCGACGGGCTGTACCGGCAGTCCCCGATCGGCCTGGTCGTCCACGGCCCCGACCTGAGGCTTCTGCGGGTCAACCGAGCCATCGAACGCTTCACGGGCGTCCCGGCATCCGACTTTCGGGGGCTGCCGACCGGCCGCATGCTCCTGCCGGACGACGCGCGCAGAGCCGTGGAGCGGGTACGCCAGGTGATGGAGACGGGCAGACCGCTGATCTACTCCGAGCAGTTCGCCCGCCTCGAGCGGGATCCGGCACGAGAGCGGGTCGCGTTGGTCTCGTCCTTCCGGATGGAGGATCCCTCCGGCCGCGTCCTGGGCGTGGCCGAGATGATCGAGGACATCACCGAGCGCCACCGGGCCCAGCGCCGGCTCGCGCTCCTCGACCAGGCGGGCAGCCGTATCGGAACCACGCTCGACGTGGGGGAGACCGCCCGGGAACTCGCCGAGGTGATGGTGCCCCACCTCGCCGACCACGCGTCCGTGGACCTGCTGCAGCCGGTGACACGCGGTGCCGAACCAGCCCAGGCACTGGGAGGACCCGTGGTGCGCGTGGGGACCTGCGGCGTCGGCCCGCAGCAACCTGGTCCGCCCCATCCCGAGGGCGCGCCGGTGGAGTTCCCGCCGGACTCGCCCCAGGCGCTGTGCCTGGCCGAAGGACGGCCCGTCCTGGAGCCGGTCCTGCCGCCCGACTCGTTCTCCGCCGCAAGCCGCCAGGGGGCGCGAGCCCCGGACCTGGGCGCCCACTCGCTGATCGTGGTCCCCCTCGCCGCACGCGGCCTGGTGCTCGGCGTGCTGACCCTGTGGCGTTCGCGCCGCCCCGATCCCTTCGAGGCGGACGACCTCACCCTCGCCCAGGAACTCGGCTCGCGCGCCGCCGTCGCCGTCGACAACGCCCGACGCTTCACCCAGCAGCAGCAGACCGCGTTCACCCTGCAGAGCAGCCTTCTGCCCCGGGCGGTTCCGGACCAGTCGGCCGTCGAGGTGGCCCTGCGCTACCTGCCGGCCAGCGCGGCCCCGGGCCTGGGCGGCGACTGGTTCGACGTCATTCCGCTGTCCGGGGCCCGGGTCGCCCTCGTCGTCGGTGACGTGGTGGGGCGCGGCATCCATGCCGCTGCCACGATGGGCCGGCTGCGGGCCGCCGTGCACACGCTCGCCAGCCTCGACCTGGAACCGGACGAGGTCCTGGCCCGCCTGGACGACCTGGTCACCCTGCTGGCGGCCGAGCAGGAAGCATCCGGCGAACGGCCCGTGGGTGAGCAGGTCGTGGGTGCCACCTGTGTGTACGCCGTGTACGACCCGGTCTCCGGGCGGTGTTCCGCGGCCCGCGCCGGCCACCCGCCACCGGTGGTGACCGCTCCGGACGGGCACCCGGCCCTGCTCGACCTGCCCGCCGGCCCACCGCTGGGCCTGGGCGGCCTGCCGTTCGAGGCCCGGGAGATCGACCTGCCCGAGGGCAGCCTGCTGAGCCTGTACACCAACGGAGTCATCGGCGAACGCGGCATCGACGCGGACATCGGCCTGACGAGGCTGTGCGCGGCGCTCACCCGTCCGGCGGACGCGCTGGAACGGACCTGCCAGGCGGTGGTCGACGCGCTCGTGCCCGCGCGCCCCAGCGACGACATCGTGCTGCTGATCGCCCGCACCCGCATGCTGCCACCGGACGACGTCGCCTCCTGGCAGCTGCCGCTGGAGCCTGCCGTCGCCGCCCGGGCCCGCGCACTGGTCTCGGCCAAGCTGTCCGAATGGGCTCTCGAACACCTGGTGTTCAGTACCGAGTTGATCGTCAGCGAACTGGTCACCAACGCCTACCGGTACGCCAGTGGCCCCGCGACCCTGCGGCTGGTTCGCGAACGGTTTCTGGTGTGCGAGGTCAGCGACAGCAGCCACACCGCACCCCACCTGCGCCGCGCCCGTACCACCGACGAGGGCGGGCGCGGCCTGTTCCTGGTGGCCCAGATGTCCGAACGCTGGGGCACCCGCTACACGCGCGACGGCAAGACCGTGTGGACCGAACAACCACTGGCCGGCACGTTCACCTGACCGTCGCAGACCCATGGGGTGGCCGGTTCCCGGCGGCGTGCCCGGTCACTCGGCGGCGGCGAGCAGGCGTGCCTCGCTCTCCTCGTAGAGCTGCCGGCTCTGCCGGCTGTCCGCGGCGCGGCGCCGGTGGTCCAGACGGCTGCCCAGCCAGCCCGCCAGGTAACCGAACGGGATGGAGATCAGTCCGGTGGACTGCATGGGGAACCAGTGGAAGTCGGTGTTCGGGAAGACGGCGGACGGCGTGCCCGAGACGGCCTTGGAGAAGACCATCAGCACCACCGCGCAGGCCGTACCGCCGTAGAGGGTGGCAAGCAGGCCGGTGCGCGTGAATCCTTTCCAGAACAAGGAGTAGGTCAGCGCGGGGGCCACCGCGGACGCCCCGATGCAGACGGCCAGAGTGGTCAGCACGGCGACGTCCCAGTCCTGGACCAGGGTGGAGAGCCCGATGGCCACGGTTCCCACGGCCACGCTCGTCCACGCCGCCACCGTCATCTCTGTTTGCGGCTCCCCCTGTCCCCGCCGCACCGCGTGGGCGAACAGGTCGTGGGCGAGCGAGGAGGCCGCGGCCAGGGTCATTCCGGCGACCGAGGACAGCAGGGTGATGAACACCATGCCCGCCACGGCCGAGTAGAGCATCGTCACGCCCGCGGAGCCGTGGGCCCCGCCGAGCACCTGCGACAGCATGAGCAGCGCCGTCCTGCCGTGGGCGTCGGCCGCGGTGATGGACCGCGACCCCACCAGCGCCGCCGCTCCGGTCCCCACGATGATCACGAGCAGGCAGAAGGTGGTGACCGTGCCGACCGCCCACGACATCGAGCGACGCACGGCCGGCACGTCGTGCGCGGAGTACAGACGCATGGTGATGTGGGGCAGACAGGCCACGCCGAGGACCACGGTGATCTGGAGACCGATGAAGTCCAGCCGGTCCACGGCCGAGGTGCCCAGCTGTAGGCCCTGCTGAAGGAAGGCGGGGCCCGTGCCGCTGCCGTGCTGGGCGGCCCTGAGCACGTCCTGGGGGTTCCAGTCGAAGCGGTTCAGGACCAGCGCGGCGACCACGACGCTCGTGCCGAGCAGGATGACGATCTTGATCATCTGTAGGAGCGCGGTGCCCCTCATCCCGCCGAGCGCCGCGTAAATGATCATCAGGCTGCCCACGATGACGATGCACGCGGTCCGGGCACCCTCCCCGTGCGGGATGTCCAGGATGAACGTGAGCAGCGACCCGGCACCGGAGAGCTGGACGACCAGGAAGGGCAGGGTCGCCGCCAGCGTCACCAGGCAGGCGGCGACACGCACGGCCCCGTCACGCCCGGGCAGGGTGCGGACCAGGACGTCGCCCATGGTGAACCGCCCGGCGTTGCGCAGGGGTTCCGCCAGCAGGAACATCAGCAGCACGAGGGAGAGCGCGGTGCTGACCGCGAGGACGTAGCCGTCGTATCCGGCGAGCGCGATGATGCCGGTGGTGCTCAGCACCGTGGCCGCGGAGATGTAGTCGCCCGCGATGGCCAGGCCGTTCTTGACCGGGGTGAGCGAGAGGTAGCCGGTGTAGAAGTTCGTCAGGTCGTCGCGGTCCGGTCCCGTCATCACGCAGATCAGCAGCGTGACGGTGACCAGGGCGGTGAACAGGACGAGGACGATGGTCTGCGTCCCGGAGCCGAAGTCGTTCATCTCGCCACCCCCGCGGCCCGGCCGCCCGCCCGCTCCCTGACGGCGCCGGCCAGTGGGTCCACCGAGCGTCGCGCGCTGCGTCCGTACCAGAAGACCGCCCAGAAGGTGACGACGAGCTGCAGGACCCCCAGGGCCATGCCCAGGCTCAGCTCCCCGGTGATCTTGGACCCCATCAGGTCCGGTGCGCAGCAGGACAGCACCACGTACACCACGAACGAGCCGAGCGCGGTGAACGTGGAGACCCGGCGGAGCACACGGTAGGCCGAGCGGAGGGCGACGAGGTCACCGCCGTGCCGCTCGTGCGCGTACGGATCCTGCGGGATGGCCGCTCCGTACCTGCCGTACGGAGGGCCGCCGTGCCCGTGGCTGCCGTTCCGGAACGGAGCGTTGTCGTATCCGGGCGCGGAGGACTCCTGCCACGGGGCTCGCCCGTACGCGTCATGTCGTGGGGCGCGGCCGGACGGCTCGGTCCGCGGCTGCGTCCATTCCGGCGATGCCGGCTGCGGATACCGCCCGTCGTCGGGATGTGTCATCGCGAGGCCTTCCGATCTGCGGGGACCGTTGGGGCTTGAGAAGAACGTGGGCGGCGCACGATACCGACTGGTTGGAATGCCTGATAAGCCAGTCGGACGTTACGTTTCGAACTCGAGATTGCATCTGAACCGCAGTGGCGGCCGGCGGCTCGACGGCCTGCGAACCATAGGCGTCCGACGGCCGGATCGAACTGTGGCGAACGTCACTGCATCTGACGTACCTACTGGTCGGTATGGTCGCAGGGAACCGCGACGACAGGAGGCGCTATGTCTGCGACCAATCGCCAGATCCGTCTGGCAGCCCGCCCTGTGGGCGAGGTGAAACCCGAGGACTGGGAGCACGCTGAGAGGCCCGTCGACGAACCGGGCCCGGGCCAGTTCGCGGGCCGGACCCGCGTCATCTCCCTGGACCCGGCCATGCGGGGCTGGCTGGACGACCGTCCCTCCTACCTGCCCCCGGTGGGCATCGGTGAGGTCATGCGCGCCGGATCGGTCATCGAGGTCACGGCATCCGACCACCCCGACTTCCAGCCGGGCGACCACGTGGCCGGCACCTTCGGCGTGCAGGAGTACGTGGTCTCCGACGGCCGGGGCGCCATGAAGATCGACACCTCCCTTGCCCCGCCCTCGACCTATCTCGGCGCCCTGGGCATGCCCGGCATGACCGCCTACTTCGGCCTTCTGGATGTCGGGGCGCTGAAGGATGGTGAGACGGTCGTGGTGTCCGGGGCGGCCGGAGCGGTCGGCAGCATCGCGGGTCAGATCGCGAAGGCCAAGGGCTGCCGGGTCGTCGGCATCGCCGGTGGGCCGGAGAAGTGCGCCCTGCTCACCGATGAACTGGGCTTCGACGCGGCGATCGACTACCGGGCCGAGGACGTCAGGAAGGCGCTGCGACAGCACGCTCCCGACGGCATCGACGTCTACTTCGACAACGTGGGCGGCGACATCCTCGACGCAGCCCTGACCCGGCTGGCGATGCACGCGCGCGTCGTGGTCTGCGGCGCGATCAGCCAGTACAACAACGCCACCCCGGTCAAGGGCCCCTCCAACTACCTCTCGCTGCTGGTGCGCCGCGCCCGCATGGAGGGCTTCGTCGTCTTCGACTACGCGAAGCGCTATGCGGAGGCCGCACAGGAGATCTCCGGCTGGATCGGCGCCGGCCGCATCAAGGTCAAGGAGCACGTGGTGCGGGGCACCGTGGACGACTTCCCCGAGACGCTGCACATGCTCTTCCGTGGCGAGAACGTCGGCAAGCTCGTCCTGGAGCTGGCATGACGGCCGCGGGCAGCGGGGCCGGACTCCGCGGCAAGGTGGCGATCGTCACCGGCGGCGCCAGCGGACTGGGCCGGGCCACGGCGCTGGCGCTGGCGAAGGCGGGGGCGCGGGTCGTGGTCGCGGACCTCGACGCGCAGGGCGGTCGCGAGGTGGCCGAGATGATCGACGGCCACTTCCGTGCCTGCGACGTCTCCGACCTCGACGCCAACCGTGCGTTGGTGGACTTCGCCCAGGAGCAGTACGGCGGTGTCGACATCGCGTTCCTCAACGCCGGCGTGGCCACCGGATGCGGCGTCGGCGACGACTTCGACCCGGCGCGCTACCGGCGGGCGATGGGCGCCAACCTGGACGGCGTGGTCTTCGGCACTCACGCGGTCCTGCCCGCGCTGCGGGCGCGCGGCAGAGGCTCGATCGTGGCGACCGCGTCCCTGGCTGGTCTGGCGGCGGTGCCGTTCGATCCGCTGTACGCGGCCAACAAGCACGCGGTCGTTGGCCTCGCCCGCTCCCTGGGCCCGGCCCTCGCGCCGGACAACGTGCGCTTCAACGCGGTCTGCCCGGGGTTCGCCGAGTCGCGCATCATCGACCACCTGCGCGGCATGCTCTCCGAGCAGGGGCTGCCGGTCATCCCGGCCGAGCTCGTGGCGGACACGGTGCTGCGGATTGTCACCGGGGAGGGCACGGGGGAGTGCTGGTTCATCCAGGCCGGCCGCGACCCGGAGCCGTTCCGCTTCCGTAACGTGCCCGGTCCGGGCAGGCCCGCCGGCGTCTGAGCGCCGTACATCCGGAAAACGTGCCCCATGAGTGCCGGGTGGCTCACCCTCTGGCGAGCGTTCCCGCCCACCAGTCAGGCATCGCCAACGGCATCAACTCCATCTCCCGCTCGGTCGGCAGCGTCATCGCCAGTGCGGTGATCACCACGCTGCTGGCGTCGAAGACCATCCCGCTGCCGGACGGCATGCCCGCACTGCCTCAGGAAAGCCAGTTCACGATCGGCTTCACGATCGCGGGAGTGGCCTTCGGCCTGGTGGTCGCCGTTCCGCTCGTCGGCATCAAGTCGGCGCACGCCCCTCGTGCGCCCTTGGTGCGGAAGGCCGCCGAGAGCGGTTCCCGGGCCGTCCTCGACCAGCCGTCCGGCTGACCCCGCACCTTCCTGGAAAGGCATCTCACGATGAACACCTCCGCCCCCACCCAGCACGCCTCCGCCGTCCCGCCGGTCGATCACCGGGCGGCGGTCGCGGCGGAGACCGCACGGTTCGTCGCCACCGTCAGGGACGCCGACCTGGCCACCGCGGTGCCCAGCTGTTCCGGCTGGACGCTGGCCGACCTGGTCAAGCACACGGGCAGCGTCCAGCGCTGGTTCTCGGTCCTGCTGCGGACACGCATCCAGGAGCCCCCGCGCACCCGTGAGGTTGACCTGCAACTCCCGGAGCGGGAGGACGCATACGCCGACTGGCTGGCCGAGAGCGCGACCGTGGCCGCCCAGGCCTTCGCGGCCACCGACCCGGACCTGCCGATGTGGGCGTGGGGCGTCGACCAGCACGCCCGCTTCTGGGCCCGCCGCATGCTCTTCGAGACACTGCTGCACCGGGCCGACGCCGAACTCGCCCTCGGTCTGCGGCCCGCGATCGATCGTTCCCTCGCCGTAGACGGGATCGACGAGTTCCTCGTCAACCTGCCCTTCGCCGCCTCCTTCGCCCCCAAGGTGGCCGACCTGCGTGGTCCCGACCGGTCCATCCGCTTCCGCACGACCGACGGTGACGACACCTGGCTCGTCCGCCTGCGGCCCGACGGCTTCGGCCTGGACCCGGCCGACGCGGCCACGGACACCGCTGACGCGACCGTCCGGGGAACCGCGGCCGACATGCTCCTCCTCGTCTACGGCCGCCTTCCCTACCGCGCCGAGTCCCTGACTCACGAGGGAGACGAGCACCTGCTGGCCCACTGGTTCGCCAACTCCGCCTTCTGAACGGCGGGCGCGCGGCCCGGCGAACGCGGGCCGTGGCCCACCGGCCACCATGTTGCTGAGCCACGGTCAGACTCTGGCCCCAGCGTGCGCGGCAGTCTTCACCGCTGTACCAACGCCGCCGACAACGGCGGTGACATCGTCAGCGTCTCGGTGGTCCACCAGGACGGGGCATTGGCTCGCCGCGCTCGCCGGTACGGTGCCCTGGCGCACCCGGGACCAGGTCGAGGGCGTCGGTGCCCAGACGCCGCTTGGGTCCTTGGGTCTTGGTTTCGGCGACGAGGCCGTGGATGCGGTGGTACCGGTATTCGCTCACTTCCAAGCGCTCCCGGGACGCGTGCGACGGGCGTTCGAACAGGCGCTTGTGCGGTGGCGTCACAAGGGCCTGGTCCGCACGGAAGCTCAGGCAGGCGCCCCCTCCTCGGAGTGAAGCGATGTTCCTCACAATCTTCGAGTCAGGCACGTGCCAGTTGTACAGTGAACACCGCCCTTGACCTGCACAAAGCAGGCAGGGAGCCGTCTTTCAGGAGTTTGGGTGTTCCCCTGGTCAGGGCCTTGATTGCCGCCTCCGAGTCAGCAAATGGTCAGCATCAGGCCAGACGGTGTCCGGCTTGCTGACCTGCACCCGCGGTTGGGACCTACTGCCCCGCCCGGCGCCCTGCTCGGAAGGCTTGATGCGTGGCTCGACAGCTAGGTGTTATCCCGCCGCTCGCCTACGTCTCGCGCTTGAGACCGTCATGATGGTGGGCTGTGGCTTGCGAAACGGGGAAGCCCGGGCAGTGATCATCAACAATGTTGTGGCGGATGACGTCTACCAAAGCACCGCAAGGCGGGGGAGTTCCGGGAGGTCCCCCTGCCGCGCTCGGTGCGGAAGCGATGGAGTGGTTTGAGGAGAAGCACGGCACCACGCAGGATGGCTGTCTCCTGCGCGGCCCAAGCGGCTACTACACCGAGCCGATGGAACGCCGCCGTGTGCAGAAGCTCTTCAAGGACCTCCCCGCGGAGGAGGGTGTCGGCATGTTCAGCTTCCGGCACTACTTCGCCTCTAAGTGCCTGGGAGCATCGCCAAGGCGGCTCGCATTTTGGACGCAGGCTTGTGGGAAGCGGCCTGATTCGATGCTGAGGTCAGCAGGTTTGTCTGCTGGCGGTACACGCGTCAAGCGTCGGTGGCGCACTTCCAAGCGGATGTGTCGGCCCGCCTAGTGCTACGGCGTGGTGGACCGGTGTGGGGAGCGGAGCATGAGCAGGGTGATCTCGCTGGGGGCGAAGACGCGGAACGGCGGGCCCCAGAAGCCGGTGCCACGGCTGGTGTAGAGGAGGGTGCGGGTGCCGTGGTGGCTGAGGCCGGCGACGGCGGGCTGGTCGAGGCGGACCAGGTGGTGGAAGGGCCAGATCTGCCCGCCGTGGGTGTGGCCGGAGAGCTGGAGGTCGATGCCGACGGCTGCCGCCCGGTCGATGAACTTGGGCTGGTGCGCCAGGAGCAGGACGGGCAGGTCGGGGTCGGCGCCGTCCAGGGCTCCGGCGAGGTGGGCGCGGTGGCCTGCCAGGCCGGAGGACTCGGCGGTGACGTCGTCCACGCCGGCGACCACGAGGGTGTCGCCCCCGCGTTCGATCAGCAGATGGCGGTTGCGCAGCGGCTCCCAGCCCAGTTCGTTCATCAGGTTCACCCAGCCCTGGGCCTCGCTGTAGTACTCGTGGTTGCCGGTGACGTACACACGGGCCCGGGTGGCCCGCACGGTACCGAGCGGGACGGCCTGGGCGCGGCGGCGTTCGGCCGTGCCGTCCGCGATGTCGCCGGTGTGGCAGACCAGGTCGGCTTCCAGGGTGTTCACGGTCTCGCACACCCGTGCCGACCAGCGGGCGCGGTCGAGTGGGCCGTAGTGGGTGTCGGTGATGAGGACGACGCGGAGGCCGTCGAGCCCGGCACCCAGTCGCGGGAGTCGTACGTCGAGTCGGCGCACGCGGGGCACGCGGCGGGCCTCGGCGTACCCCCAGGCGAGCAGTACGGCGGTCACGCCGAGGACGGCCCACGTGACGATGCGGGCCCGGTCCTGACCGTCCTCGACGTCGGCCACGGTCAGGGCGAGCCGCAGCAGGACACCGAGCAGAACGGACCAGGTGAACAGAATCCAGCTGGTGCCCAGCAGGGTGTCACCGATGATCGCCGCCCGGTCCTGCTGGCACCTGCCGTGGCCGCGCACCATCGCGAGCGGCATGCATATCAGGCCGAGGACGAACAGGGCGGTGCAGATCAGTGTGGCGGGCAGCGGCCAGTGCTGGCCGGTGTACAGCAGCACCCAGCAGGGCACGGCCCACAGCAGGACAGGGGCGATCAGGGGGATGTGGCGCATCAGGCGGTGCAGTCGGCTCTGCCGCGGAGCTTGCGCTTCACCCTCGGCGGGCCGGGTGTTACTGGTGTCGGTCACGCTTCCCCTCCCTGACCAGGCTGCCGTCTCGCGCACTGTATCCGGTCGCCTCCGGGCCGGCCGGACCGGCGTTCATGGGTGCAGCCGCTTGGGGCGAAGGGTTCTCTGCGGTATGGCAAGACTTCGCCGTAGGCACCTCCCTCGGCATGAGCCGGATCAGGGTGCTACTGCCTTCCCAGGCCCTTACTGCCGCCAGTGGAGCGTGCCCCGGGATTGCGGCTGGTCCAACGGTGGCGCTGGTGGCAAACGTGATCGGGGTTGATGTAGTGCCACCGGTGGCGTTTGAGTTCGGCTTGCAGGCGGCCCGTCACGGTGTCCACGACTCCGAGGTCGTCGGTCAGGACGTACGCACCGGCGTCGAACGGGCGCCGCCGACGCCAGGCAGTCGCCCCGCCGCTGTCAGGAACGCCGGCATAGCCGACACGGCGATCACAAGCCGGCTATCGGCGCCGATCACGAACTGCGCTGGTTGGTTGGAGAACCAGTGGCTCTTGGGACTTCGAGATCCCGAACATTGGGCCGACCTGCCGCGACGTCAGATTGGCCCTGCGGCAGGCGGACACCACCGACACCCGCTCCTCTGACCTCAGCCGCCCCGCCACCGCCCGCGCTGGACGTGACCGTCGCCGAGGTCCAACGCGACCGGCTTGCGGAACCCATGCTGTAACAAACGCGGAGCCGAGCCAGTAGTTACGGGAAATCGTGTGCCGGTGCTGCTCCGCGACGCGGGCACCTTGCCGCTCGGCGCCGCCGGCGTCGTAGGCCGGCGGCCATGCCCGCTATCCCGGATCGTCGCGAAGGCCTTGCGGCCGGACGCGGCAAGTGTGCCTGCGGCTTGCGCCGCACCGGCTGCGCTCGGGGGTGACTTCGCCGCTGGGGGCTGGTAGGGATTCGGGCCTTTACCAGGGCAGGGGGGTTGTGCGGTCGGCGAAGGTGCCGGTCGGACCGTCGGGGCCGATCGTGGCGTACTGCACGATGGCCTCAGCGCCTTCCTCGGGGGACTGGATTCCCTGTCCGGTCATGCCGTGGAGGTCGGTGGCGCTGAATCCGGGTTCCACGGCGTTGACGCGCATGTGCGGCAGGCCCTTGGCGTACTGGACGGTGAGCATGTTCACCGCCGCCTTCGAGGCGGAGTACACCGGGGTGACGTAGTGCGACTCGGGCCTTTCGCTGTCAGTGACGACACCGAATGAACCCAGTCCGCTGCTGACGTTCACGATGACCGGCGACGCAGATTCCTGGAGCAGCGGCAGAAAGGCGTGTGTCACGCCCATGAGGCCGACGACGTTCACGTCGAGTACGGTCCGCAAGTGGGCTGCCGTGGCGGCTGTGGCGCTGACCATGCCCTCGAAGACGCCGGCGTTGTTGACCAGCACGTCGAGTCGGCCCTCGCGGCGGCGCAGGTCCTCGGCCGCCGCGGCGACGGAGGCGTCGACGCCTCCGTCACCGACGACGCCTCCGCCGCGGCGACGGAGGCGTCGTCGGTGACGTCGAGCAGGAGCATTTCCGCGCCGATCTCGTCGGCGGTCGCCCGGCCGCGTTCGGCGTCGCGGGCACCGATGTAGACGGTGTGGCCGAGCTTGATCAGGCGGTGCGCGACCTCGCGACCGAGTCCCTTGTTACCGCCGGTGACGAGCGCGATACTCATGAGCGTGATCCTTACGCAGTGATGGCGATGCCCTCGGTGGGGGTGCCACAGAGGGACTGATCTCCACCGTGCGCGCCCGTCGGCGCAGGCGGCAGTACCCCCTGGCTCCTGGGAATGACAGGGACACCCACATCCGGCCGGACCGGAACTACGGTGGGAGTCATGGAAGGCGCGAACGCGCTCGGTGACTTCCTCAGGGCACGCCGCGAACTGGTGGGGCCGCAGGATGTCGGGACGACGCGCTGGCCGAGGTGCTCCGGCTGGACTCCGACGCCACGGCCTACCTGCACCGGCTGGCGCAGCCCGTACCGCGCCGCCGCCGAGCCGCGCGGCCGGAACGGGTGCCGGTCAGCATCCGCCGGCTCACCCCGCGTACGTGCAGAACAAGTTCTGCGACTTGCTCGCCGTCAACACCTTGGTGTTCCTGGATCCCGCGGAGCGCGAGCTTCGACGGGACTGGGAGGAGGCCACCCGCGAGGGAGTGGCGAGCCTGCGGGCTCATGCCGGACCGGATGCGGATGATCCGAGGCTGGTGGAACTGGTGGGAGAGTTGTCGGTGCGCAGCGACCGGTTCCGGCATCTGTGGGGCCGCCACGACGTACGCCCGAAGGTCGGCCGGGTGAGCCGGCTGAGCCATCCGCAGGTCGGGGATCTCGACCTGCGGTCGGACAAGCTCACCATCGGCGGCACCGACGAGATGATCCTGGTGGTGTTCCACGCCGAGCCGGGCAGCCGGAGTGCGAGCTGCTCGGTCTGCTGGGCAGCCTGAGTGCGTCCGGCCAGGCGGCGGCCTCCCGCCCCGAGCGCGGCGATCAGGGGCCTGACGCCACCGGTCCGCAGCGGAGTGGCGGCCGGAACGAGTCCGGCGGGGTCTGACGGGAGCGGCCACGCCTGAGGGAGGGCTGTCGGCTACCAGGGGATGGTTCCGGCTGCGTCGAAGAAGCCCCCGGTGGGGCCGTCCGGGCCGATCTGGGCCATCCGGACGATGATCTCCGCGCCTTCCTCGACGGTCTGGGTACCGGCGTGCCGGTTCAGGTCGGTAGCGGTGAATCCGGGATCCACGGCGTTGATCCTGATGCCCGGATAGGCTTTGGAGTACTGGACGGTGAGCATGTTGACCGCGGCTTTGGAGGATGGGTACGCGATGTCGGGGTAGAAGTGGCCGGGCGAGTCGGGATTCACCAGGTCGCGCATCAGCGAGGTGCCGCTGCTGACGTTGACCACGACCGGGGCGTCCGACTGCTCGAGCAGGGGCAGGAAGGCGTGGAGCATCCGGACCTGTCCGAAGACGTTCGTCTCGAACACGGTCCGCATCGAGTCGGCGGTCACCTCGGAGGCGGGAACGAAGCCGCCGTCCGCCGTGCGGGGCTCGATGCCCGCGCAGTTGACCAGTACGTCCAGGCCGCCGTAGTCCTTGATCAACTGAGCCGCGGCGCTGACGGAGGGGTCCTCGGTGACGTCGAGCTGGATAAAGCGGGCGCCCAGCTCCTCGGCGGCCCTCTGCCCGCGTTCTGGGGCCCGGGCGCCGACGTAGACGGTGTGTCCCGCGGCCACGAGCCGGCGGGCGGTCTCGAACCCCAGGCCCTTGTTCGCCCCGGTGATCAGTGTCGCCGTCACAGTATCCCTCCCCCTTCTCGTATTTCCCTGTACTCCACGTGCTTCCACTGCCCAAAACCCGCGCCGCACACGGGCGGAACGGCCCGCCCATGATGGGCCCGCACTCCTCATTGAAATGCATGAGCTCGCAATCGGCGCATCCAATCCCGGGCGCCGGAGGCGGTCCTCAGCTCGGATGGAGGAGGGGAGTATGGTCAACGTCGGTGATGTACAGCTCGTGAGGTGAGCGGGAAGACGCTGGTCAGACGGGCACGGCAGTGGGCAGGAGGCTCCCCTGTCGGGCCGAGGTCCCCAGTGACCCTGCCCCGCCGGGAGCCGGGAGCCGTCCACCAAGCAGGTTGGTTCCGCTCTCGCAGGCTGGTTCCGTTCTCGGCGGGGTGACTGTCCCTGTCGTTCCCAGGAACACGAGGGTACTGCCACGCACGGGACTCGGTCGGGAAGGTTGGAGGCGGAACAAGGGCAGTGCCGGGAGACGGCCCGACGAGCTGTCCGCTGCCGCAGGCCGCGACAGACCGCCGTATCGCCACTCCCCGCCAGGAAAGGCCCCAAGGAATGACCGCCACCGCTCCCGGCGGACGAGCCGGGTCCGCAATAGAGAGAATGACGGCGCCCGGGATATGGAGATCACCGACATATGGAATCGGCAGGCGCTCCGAGCGCTGAGACGTCGCGGGTGACTGCGAACTTCCGGCAGTACCTCATGGGCTGGGGCCAGGCGGATCGTTCCACAGGCGACTTTGACTACTACCGCAGCGGGCTCGCGCAACCGCAGTTCAACGGTGTGGTGCGGGTGCGGTCCCTGGACGCGATCGACCAGGCCGTGGCGACCGCGCGGACCCGGCTGGCAGACGTCCCCTGGTGGTGGTGGGCCGGTCCGGACAGTCCCGAGGGCACCTCCACCGCCCTCGTCGCCCGCGGGGCGGTACAGCTCGGGGTGCTGCCCCTGATGACCCGGTCGCTGGACCACGTCGCCGACCTGGAAGGACCTCCCCCTGGCCTGAGCATCGAGGCAGCCCAGGCGGGGGGCCGGCTGACGGAGCTGGTCGGCGTCTACAGCACCTCCATGGGCGTCACGCCCGGCGTGGAGCCGGGCATCGTGCGGATCGAGGCCCAGCACCCGGACAACGCCGACATCGTACGGCTCGCCGCCGTTGCCGAGGGGCGCGTGGTCGGGACGACGGTGGTCGTCACGGCACACGGAGTCGCCGGTATCTTCCTCGTCCACGTCGCGGAGCAGCACCGCCGACGGGGCATCGGAGCAGCACTGACAGCAGCCGCGCTGCGGACCGGACAGGAGCGCGGGATGGGCCTGGCCGCCCTCCTTGCCAGTCCCGCAGGCGAGCCGCTGTACCGGCGTTTCGGATTCGCGAGGGTGTCCGAGTACCGGCTTTTCACACTGCCTGCCTGATACCTGCGGTGCCGCCCACTGCGGGGCGGCCGGGGCAAGTTGAGACCGCCGTGGCGCCCCCGCCATCAGCGCTTGACTGGCGAATTACTGAAATGGTGGTGATGGGGAGCGTGGAATTCCGCATCGACCGGCAGAGCGGCATCGCTGCGTACCAGCAGTTCGTCCAGCAGGCCAAACAGGCGTTGCGGTCGGGCATGCTGGTGCCCGGGGACCGGCTGCCCACGGCCAAATTCGGGGGCCCCGCCGTGTTCGCCTTGCTCTGGGGACACGAGCGACTGGTCTGAGCCCACGCGGCCGAGCCCGGGGGCCTGGCCCCTCGGGCCGAGGCGAGCGGAAACGCCGGGCCGACGACGACCAGGCGCAACCCTGGAACTCTGGCTAGGCTGGCCAGGGACGAGCCGGTGGTCCTGCCACACGACGAACCACCCGGTCATCCGACTTGCAGGCGACGCCGGGCCCGTGGGCGTCACTTCGCGTGACGGGACTGATGATGGGCAATCCCTCTGAGGACTCTCCCGCGCACTGTCTCTCAGGAGCAGCCGGCGGTGAGGGCATCGCCGGCTTCGTCGTCGATGGCCACGGCGTGATCTCGGCGTGGAGCGTCGCGGCGGAGGAGCTGTTCGGGCGCGGCGCCGATAATGCCATCGGCTGGCCGGCGGCTGAGTTGTGGCCGGAGGCGTTCACCGAACGCTCCTCGAACTCCGCCGGTTCGGCACAGGCGGCAGTCGCGGGCCACGGCACCGTGGGCGACCGCCGGGCGGGGCAACCCGCCCAGTTCGTCTTTCACAGCTCACGACTGCTCGGACCCAGCGGCTCTCCGGGCGAGGTCTCCCTGGTCATCGCGGTCCCCGCCTCTCTATCGGCGGCGGCGGAGGGGCAGGCGATCCAGGAGGCGCTCTTCGCCCAGGCGCCGGTCGGTATCGCCGTCTACGACCGGGATCTGCACTTCGCAAGGGTCAACGCCGCCTTGGAGCGTATCCACGGCTTCCCCAAAGAGCAGGCCCTCGGCCGTTCCGTCGGCGATGTCCTTCCGGGGCTCGATACCAGCGCGATCGAGTCGAGGCTCAGGAGGGTGATGGAGACCGGGCAGCCGGTCATCAATGCCGTCCATCACGGGCGCACCCCCGCCGACCCGGGCAGAGACCACGTGTGGAATGTGTCCTCCGTGGTCCTGACCGGACCGGATGGCGGCGTCCTCGGGGTGACTGATCTGATCATTGACATCACGGAACGCCACCGTTCGCGTGAACGTCTTTCCCTTGTCAGCGAGGCCACAGCTCGTATCGGCACGACCCTTGACGTAGAGCGCACCGCGGAGGAACTGGTGGACATGCTGGTTCCGCGGCTCGCCGATGTCGCGACGATAGACCTCCTGGACAAGGTGATGGCGGGCGCGGAACCTGAGCCGATGGGCAAGGATCCGGTCGCGCTGCGCTGCCTCGCCCGCAAAGCCGACGACTCGGTGATCGTCGGCGGGGTCCCGCCGCCCGGCGAAGTGCAGAACTACCCTCCCGACTCACCTCACGTGCAGACCCTCGCCGACGGCCGGCCGAGGCTGATCCCTGTCATCGACCCCGACACTTCGTGGATGCGGGACTCTTCCGACCCGCGGATCCAGGCCATGCGCACATACGGCGTCGACTCCTTGATGCTCGTACCGCTGAGCGCCAGGGGGACGACCCTGGGCTTCGTACATCTGTACAGGACGCGTCCTGGGGAACCCTTCGAACCCGACGATCTCGTTCTCGCCCAGGACATCGTCGGGCGGGCCGCCGTCTGCGTGGACAACGCTCGCCGCTACACCAACGAACACCGGGCGGCCCTCACCCTCCATGCGAGCATGCTGCCCCGCAGCGTCGCGGATCAGAGCGCAGTCGAGACAGCGCACCACTACCAGCCCTCACACGTGCACGCGGAGGTGAGCGGCGACTGGTTCGACGTGATCCCCCTCTCCGGCGCCCGGGTCGCCCTCGTCGTCGGCGCGGTACCCGGCACGGGCTTCCAGGCGGCCGCCTGCATGGGACACATCAGCTCCGCGGTACGCACACTGGCTCAGCTGGACCTCGCACCCGATGAGCTGCTCGGTCAGATAGACGACATGGTGCCGCGGCTGCTGGCGCGCGAGCACGCCAGCCGGTCCGCGCCCGTCGTGGCGGCGCTGATGGGATCGACCTGCCTATACGCCGTCTACGACCCCGTCTCGCGGCGCTGCGTGATGGCGAGCGCCGGTCATCCCTCACCCGCGATCGTCGGCCGCGACGGGGAGGTGACCGTTCCCGACCTGCCGGCCAACGAGCCGCTCGGCCTCGGCGACCCGGTTTTCGAGCCGTGGGACGTGGAGCTCGCCGAAGGCAGTACCCTCGTCCTCTCCAGCCAGGGCCTCCTGCTCGGCGCGGACACGCCCGACGCAGTCGCCGACCGACTCGGCACCGTTGTCGCCGGTGACAGCCGCCCCCTTGACGAAACGTGCCGCTCCATAGCCGATCTGGTCGCTCCCCATCTCACCGCGGAGCAGGGCCTGGCCGTCCTCCTCGCCCGGACGCACTTCCTGGACTCCGAGAAGGTGGCCACATGGACCGTGCCCCCTGTCCCGGCAGCCGTTGGCGACATGCGCTCGCTCGTCCTACGGCAACTCGACCGGTGGGACCTGGCACCCCTGGCTTTCACCACGGAAATCATCGTCAGCGAACTCGTCACCAATGCCATCCGCTACGGCCGTGATCCGATACAGCTCCGGTTGGTTCGTGACCGGACACTGATCTGTGAGGTCAGCGACACCGCGAGCACCGCTCCCCATATCCGCCGAGCGGCCACCACGGACGAAGGGGGCCGTGGACTCTTCCTGGTCGCTCAATGCTCCCAGCGCTGGGGCACCCGGCACACCCCCGCAGGCAAGACCATCTGGGCAGAGCAGATCCTGGACCCCGACGAATCCGCCTGGGCAGGCGTGCCCGTCTGACGGCTCGGTGTCGGCACCGGCCATCGTGTCGGCGGGCATGGGCCGGTGTGTGCGAACCGGGGAGCCCCTGGAGTGGACGGCGTGACCGTCGACGCGGTGGAGTCCTCGGGGTGGCTCCAGGACCTGTCGGAGAAACCGCGGACGCATACGTATCGTCCGTCGGTGTTGCGGCGGGTCCAGATCCCCAAACCGGGGCGCCCGGGGGAGTTGCGGCCGCTGTCGATTCCCACGGCGGCGGACCGGGTGCTGATGACGGCCGCGAAGCTGGTCCTGGAACCGGTCTTCGAGGCCCCGTTCACCGAGGCGAGCAACGAAATCCGGCCCAAGCGGTCCGCGATCGACGCGTGCGAGGCCGTGCGCGTTGCCCCGAACCAGCGGCGGGAACGGTGTTCGAGGTCGATATCCGGGACTGCTTCGGGACGATCGACCACGACGCCTGATGGCCCAAGAGGCCCGGCCCCCCGTTCTTCCCGATGGAGGCACAGCCAGCTCGGTGTCCTGCCGCCCGAAGTAGCTGTGAGCTGCATGGAGGCGCTCGGGCCAGCTGACCCACGGCGGTGCGCGGTCCGGTTCCCGGTCGAGCGTCGCTGCCTCTGACTGCCGTCCAGACCGCCCGAGTGACGGTCATCACGGATGCCTCTGAGGGGGTGCTGCGTAGGCTTGTGCTGCCGTCGCGGCGGGGGAGCGCTCGCCCCCTCCTCCAGTGGTCTGACGGCGCGTCAGCTGCCCGAACGTGCGACTCGTTGTAGGGTGTTGAACAGCCCTTGACCTGCAAAAACGCAGGCAGGGAGCCTACTCGTGGGAGTGCCCCAATGTTGCGTACCATGTTCAAGTCCAAGATCCACCGAGCCACCGTCACCCAGGCCGACCTGCACTACGTGGGATCGGTGACCATCGACGCCGATCTTCTCGACGCCGCCGACCTGTTGCCCGGGGAACTGGTGCACATCGTGGACGTCACCAACGGCGCCCGGCTGGAGACGTACGTCATCGAGGGCGAGCGTGGGTCCGGGGTCATCGGGATCAACGGGGCCGCGGCCCACCTCGTCCACCCCGGCGACCTTGTGATCATCATCAGTTACGCTCAGGTCACCGACGCGGAGGCCCGCGCGCTGCGGCCCCGGGTCGTGCACGTCGACGCCGGCAACCGGATCGTGTCCCTCGGCGCCGACCCGTCCGAACCGGTGCCCGGCTCGGACCAGCAGCGCAGCCCGCAGGCCGTAGGGGCCTGACCGGCTGAGCAGGATCAGGGCCAGGATCAGGACGAGGACCAGGAGCGTGCGTGCCCATGAGCGAGACCGAGATCCGCCACGACCGGGCGGCGGGCCGCCTGGAGGCCGTCGGCGACGGTGAAGTCGTCGGTCACATCGAGTACTTCGTCCTGGAGGCGCCCGAGCGCGCCCTGGTCCCCGTCCACACGATCGTGGAGCCCGCCCATGAGGGCAAGGGCATCGCCGGATCGCTCGCCCGCGAGCTGTACGACCTCGCCGAGCGCGAGGGCGTCCCGGTGGCCCCGCTCTGCTCGTACGTCGTGAAGTGGGCCGAACGCCACCCCGAGGCGGCCCCGCCCGCCGACCCCCGGCTGCTGTCGGCCGCGAAGGACTGGCTGCGCGCCCACCCGGACCGTTTCTGAGGCCGCCCGCCTGGTCGAGCGCCCGCTCGTCATCCCGTCGGCCACCCACCCGGACCCGTTCGGTGCTGCCGTCGGGTGAGTGGCCGCGCGGCCGTCGGGTAGGCGGGGGAGTAGTCCAGAGGCGACGTCCCGTGACTGCCCGGAGGACACCATGACGAACCCGCACCCCGACCCGGTACCGCCGGGCCCCACACCGGGTCCGGGCCCGACCCCGCCGGATCCGTATCCCAGCCCGGTCCCGACTCCGGAACCGGTCCCGCAGCCCACCCCGCCCCCACCGGGCCCCGACCCGACCCCGCCGCCGCCCCACCCGGGCCCCCCGGAGCCGTCCCCGTCCCCCATCCCTCCGGGCCCGGAACCCGTACCGAACCCGGAGCCGGGACCCCCGCTCACCTGAGGCACGGGAGGGGCCGGGCACCTGGAACATGAGAGGGGCCAGGTTCCTGCGAGGGGGCGCGGGGCGGTGCCGGCTGCGGCTCCGCGTGGGCGCGACCAGCCACGCACGGCCCGCACCCGCACCCGCGCCCCGACCGAGACGACCGGGCGCCGAGCCCTTCCGAGCCGAACCGCGCTACGCGGTCACCTCGCTCCGGTCTCCGCCCCACAGCGTGTGGAACGACCCCTCCCGGTCCACCCGCCGATACGTGTGCGCCCCGAAGAAGTCCCGCTGCCCCTGCGTCAGCGCGGCCGGCAGCCGCTCCGCCCGCAGCGCGTCGTAGTACGCCAGTGCCGCCGCGAAGCCGGGCGTCGGCACGCCCTGCCGGGTCGCCGCGATCAGCACCTCCCGCCAGTCGTCCTGCGCCTCGGCGATCTCGCGTGCGAACGTCTCGTCCGACAGCAGGCTCGGCAGGTCGGCCCGGGCGTCGTACGCGGCGCGGATGCGGTCCAGGAACGCGGCCCGGATGATGCAGCCGCCCCGCCAGATCGAGGCCACCGCACCGAGGTCGATGTCCCAGCCGTACTCCTCGCTGCCCGCGGCGATCTCATGGAAGCCCTGCGTGTACGACACGATCTTGGACGCGTACAGCGCCTGCTCCACCCGGTCGGCGAAGGCGGCCGCCTCCGACTCGCTCAGCGGGGACGGCTTCGGGCCGGACAGGTGCCGCGAAGCGGCCCGCAGCGGCGCGTGGCCGGACAGCGAGCGGGCGAAGACCGCCTCGGCGATGCCGGACACCGGTACGCCCAGGTCCAGCGCGATCTGCACGGTCCAGCGGCCGGTGCCCTTCTGCTCGGCCTGGTCCACGACCAGGTCCACGAACGGCTTGCCGGTGGCCGCGTCCACGTGGGACAGCACCTCGGCGGTGATCTCGATCAGGTAGGAGTCCAGCCGGCCGGTGTTCCAGGTGCGGAAGATGTCCGCGATCTGCGCGGGGGAGTACCCGGCGACATCGCGCAGCAACTGGTACGCCTCGCCGATCAGCTGCATGTCGGCGTACTCGATGCCGTTGTGGACCATCTTCACGAAGTGCCCGGCACCGTCGGGACCCACGTGCGTCACGCACGGCGCCCCGTCCGCCGCCTTCGCGGAGATCTTCTCCAGCATCGGGCCCAGCGACTCGTACGACTCCTTCGAACCGCCCGGCATGATGCTCGGGCCGTGCAGCGCGCCCTCCTCGCCGCCGGAGATGCCCGTGCCGACGAAGTGGATGCCCCGCTCGCGCAGCTCCCGCTCCCGGCGCCGCGTGTCCGCGAAGTGCGCGTTGCCGCCGTCGATGATCATGTCGCCGGGCTCGAGCAGCGGGGCGAACTCCTCGATCACCGCGTCCGTCGGCTCGCCCGCCTTGACCATGATGACCAGCCGGCGAGGGCGCTCCAGGGCCGCCACGAACTCCTCGGCGGTCTCGGCCGCGACGAAGTCGCCCTCGTCCCCGAACTCCTCCACCAGCGCCTTCGTGCGCGACACCGTACGGTTGTGCACGGCGACCGTGTAGCCGTTGCGCGCGAAGTTCCGGGCGAGGTTGCGGCCCATGACCGCGAGGCCCGTGACACCGATCTGCGCTGAAGTGCTCATACCGCCTGCTCCCTGGTTGCCTCGTGTACTACGGCTCCGTCAGTACGGGTCCCTGCCCATCCTTGCGTGCCGCTACGGCGAGCGCACATCCGACCCGCCACGCATGTGTACGCAGCGGGGCCGCCGTCCGCCTCACTCACCGGCCCCTCGGATCAAGCAGGGGCCGTTCCCGGCCACTTGAGCCGCACGGGAGGCCGATTTCCTGTCTTGTCATGGCCTGTTCGTGGCGCTTACCTTTGCCGCTCCTGACGCATGCCGAGGGGAATTCGGACATGGCCGTACGCGGTCGGCACCGCCGGTACCAGCCGAACAGGATCAACCGCGCCTCACTCACCGTCACGGCGGGCGGCGCCGGCCTCGCGATCCCGCTGGTCGCCGTCGGCACCGCGGACGCCGCCGACGTGGCCACCTGGAACAAGGTCGCCGCCTGCGAGTCCAGCGGCAACTGGGGCATCAACACGGGCAACGGCTACTTCGGCGGGTTGCAGTTCACCCAGTCCACCTGGGAGGCCTACGGCGGCACCCGGTTCGCGGCGCGCGCCGACCTGGCCACCCGGGCCGAGCAGATCGCCGTCGCCGAGAAGGTCCTCGACGGGCAGGGGCCGGGCGCCTGGCCGGTGTGCTCGGTACGGGCCGGGCTCACCCGGGGCGGAGCCGCCCCCGACGTGCACACCGAGACCAGCTCCACGCGTCCCGCGCAAACCGGCTCGGCGAAGTCCGGCTCCGCGCACTCCGGCTCCGAGCACTCCGGCTCCGTCAAGGACGTGCAGCCGCAGACCACCCCGCAGTCCCGGGCCGGCCGGGCCGAGATGTACACGGTGGTGCACGGCGACACCCTCTCCGGCATCGCCGGCGACCACCACGTGACGGGCGGCTGGCGCACGTTGTACGCGGGCAACCGCGCCACGATCGGCGCCGATCCCGACCTGATCATGCCGGGGCAGCGGCTCAGCCTGAACGGCACCCCGACCCGCTCCGCGCCCCCCAAGGCTCCGAAGAAGAAGACCCCTTCGGAGCGCCCCACCACACACCGCACGACGCCGCCGGCCCGGCACGCGCTCGTCGCCCCGGTGACCGCGTCCGTCGGCACCGGCTACCACGTGGCGGGCTCGCACTGGTCGAAGGGCTACCACACCGGCGTCGACTTCCTCGTGCCGACCGGCACCTCCGTGAAGGCGGCGGCGGCCGGGCGGGTGGTGGCGGCGGGCTGGGGCGGCTCGTACGGCTATCAGGTGGTCATCCGGCACGCCGACGGCCGCTACACCCAGTACGCCCACCTGTCGGCCATCGCCGTGCGGAACGGCCAGACCGTCACCGCGGGCCAGCGCATCGGCCGCTCCGGTGCCACGGGGAACGTCACGGGCCCGCATCTGCACTTCGAGGTGCGGACGGGGCCCGGGTTCGGCTCGGACGTCGACCCGCTCGCCTATCTGCGGGCCGGCGGCGTCAGGATCTGACGCGGGTGCGGTGCCGGTCCACGACCGGCAGCGGCACGACGACGCCTGCGGGCAGCGGGGTGTACGACGCCGGGAGCACACCACCGGCCGACGGCCCGGCGCCCTCGGCGTCCGCCCCGCTTCCCGGCGGGCCGGACACCAGCAACTCGGCCACACCCGGCTCGACCGACCCGCCACGGACGCCCGACTCGGCCGCTCCGGCGAGCACGACGGACTCGGCCGATCCGGCGCGCAGCCCAGGCTCGGCCGGACCGGCGTGCACCACCTGCTCGATGGGCCCGGCGTGGACGCCTGGCTCGGCCGACCCGGCGAGCATGACCGACTCGGCGCGTGCCGAGGGCTCGGCCGGACCGGCGTGCGCCACTTGCTCGATGGGCCCGGCGTGGACGCCTGGCTCGGCCGACCCGGCGAGTGCAACGGACTCGCCCGACTCGGCGCGCGCCAAGGGCTCGGCCGGACCGGCGTGCGCCACCCGCTCGATGGGCCCGGCGTGGACGGCTGGCTCGGCCGACCCGGCGAGCACGACCGACCCGGCCGATCCGGCGCGTGCCGAGGGCTCGGCCGGACCCGCGTGCGCCACTTGCTCGATGGGCCCGGCGTGGACGCCCGGCTCGGCCGACCCGGCGAGTACAAAGGACTCGGCCGATCCGGCGCGTGCCAAGGGCTCAGCCGACACGGCGTGCACGACCGACCCGGCGCGTACCAGGGGCTCGGCCGACGCGGCGAGCACCACCCGCTCGACCGACCCGGCGTGGACGCCCGACTCGGCCGTCCCAGCGCTCACCAGCGGCTCGGTCGGCCCTGGGTCGGTCTCGGTGGGCTTGCCCCGGTCTGGCGCCGCGTCCGCGCCCACGCGCTGCTGCGGCATGGCGAGGCGGGTGTCCTCGGCGGCGCACGCCGACGCGGCGACCGGCACACCCTGTGCGGAGGGCACCTCCGCTGACGGCAGGACAGCCGGCGACGGAACAGCCGGTGCCGTCTCGCCTGTCATCCGCTCCGTCGTCAGCATGATCAGGCCGCCCGCCGCCACCACCCCGCAGCCCAGGGCGAGCGCGGTGCCCATGGTGCCGTAGCGGAACGTCTCGCCGAACATCAGGATGCCGACCGCGGCGGCCAGCACCGGATTGACCACCGTCAGCGTGGCCAGCGGTGCGGCGAGGCCGCCGCCCCGGTAGGAGGCCTGGGACAAGAGGACGCCGGCGACCGCGAACAGGCCGATCACCGCGAGCGAGGGCAGGTCGCCCAGCTCGATGCCGTGGCTCCAGTCGACGGCCACCGTCTTGGTGAACACCGAAGACATGCCGAACGCGATGCCGGAGGCGGTGGCGAGCAGCACGCTGCGCACGGCGGGATGCCGGTGCGCGGCCAGGCCCGCGAACATCAGCGCCACCACCGCCCCGCCGGTGACCAGCGCGACCGCCAGCCGCTGGGCCGGGGTGAGGGAGTGCGCGGAGGAGGAGCCGACCAGGGAGAGCAGACCGGCGAGGCCCACCGTGGCCATGAGGGCGCCGCGCCAGGCGGTCGCGCCGGCCCGGCGGCCGACGCACAGCGCCGCCATGGGCAGCGCGAAGACGATGGTCAGCGCGCCGAGCGGCTGGACCAGGCTGAGTGGCCCGTAGGCCAGCGCCACGACGTGCAGCACGCCGCCGAGACCGTTGAGCGCCAGCGCACCCCACCAGCCCGGCCGGCGCAGCGGGAGGTACCCGCTGTCGGGAGAGGACACCGCGACCTGCTCCTGCACGATCGCTCCGCCCGCGTAGGCGAGGGCGGAGACGACCGACAGGAGCACGGACAACGCCAGGGCGCTCATCGGTGTCTCCTCTGCGGGCGACGGGCGTCCTGGGCCCGGCGCGGCATACGGTCGGCTTCCATGGCCAACACTCTGCCCGCCCGCTCCCTTCCCGTCGTCGTACCTGAGCACGCAATGCGTCCTACTGCCGATGGAGTACACCAGCCGTGTGATCATCCTTGGGAGGGGTGATGGCGGGTGGACACCCGCCCGATCACCCCTGCGCCGGGCCTGGTACGAGTGTCTGTCGTGGACCTGGACCCCGATCTCGCAGCGCTGCGCCCGCTCGGCGGCTTCTTCGCCCTGCGCACCCTCCCGGGAGCCGTCGGCGGCACCGACGTACAACGGCTGCCGACCCTCGCGGAGGGCTACGCGGCGGCGACCGAGGAGGCCGGCCGCGATCCGGTGATGCTGCGCGTCGCCACGGTCGCGGACCGGCTCCGGACCGGTGAGACCCGGGTCGCCGCCTCCCTCGCCCAGCAGGGGCTGGCCGCCCGGCTGTGGTCGGCGGCCCTCGGCTGTGCCGTCCTGTACGGCCGGCTGCCCGACCTCGATCCGCGCCTGCTGCGCTGGGACGCCCGCGCGGCCGTCCCCGACGATCTGTGGCTCACCGAGCTGCGGCCGCTGCCCGGGGACGCGGCCACGCTCGCCGGCACCGTGCTGCACGGCCATCTGGAGCCCCTGACAGCGGTGCTGCGGGTCCGCTACGGCGTCGCGCCGGGCCTGCTGTGGGGCAACGCGGGCTCCGCGCTCGCCGCGACGGCCCGGGAGCTGAGCCGCTGGGCCCGCGCCCACGGTCGTACCGACGTCGCGGCCCGCACCCGCGCGCTCACCGGCGAACTCTTCGCCCATCCTCTGCTGAGCGCCACCGGCACCCGCACCGGAACGGCGTTCCGGCGCCGCAGCTGCTGCCTGTACTACCGGGTGCCCGGCGGCGGGCTCTGCGGCGACTGCTGCCTCACCCGCCCGCCGCGCTCGTCCCCGCGCTCTTCCCCGGGCGCCGCATCTGGGTGACCATGAGGGGAACCTGCCACCGAGACCAGGGGGTTGTCGGGTGCGAGTGGGACTGCTGACCCGGGAGTACCCCCCGGATGTGTACGGCGGCGCCGGTGTCCATGTGGAGTTCCTCGCCCGTGAGTTGACCGCCCTGGTGGACCTGGAGGTGCACTGCTGGGGCGAGGGGCGTGGCGTCGGTGTCGTACGCCACCGGCCCTGGTCCGTCCTCGACGGCTCCAACGACGCGCTGCGCACCTTCTCCGTGGACCTCGCCATGGCCGCCGCCCTCGAAGGCCGCGAACTCGTCCACTCCCACACCTGGTACGCCAATCTCGCCGGCCATGTCGCCAAGCTGCTGTACGGCATTCCGCACGTGGTCACCGCGCACTCGCTGGAGCCGCTCCGCCCCTGGAAGGCCGAGCAACTCGGCGGCGGCTACGCGCTGTCGGGCTGGTCCGAGCGCACCGCGATCGAGGCCGCCGACGCGGTGATCGCCGTCTCCGGCGCCATGCGCGACGACATCCTCGCCTGCTACCCGGCCCTCGACCCGGCCCGCGTCCACGTCGTCCACAACGGCATCGACACGCGCCTGTACCGGCCCGATCACGGCACCGACGCGCTCGCCCGGCACGGCATCGACCCGGCCCGCCCGTACGTCCTGTTCGTCGGACGCATCACCCGGCAGAAGGGCGTGCCCCATCTGCTGCGCGCCGTACGGGACATCGACCCCGGCGCCCAGGTCGTGCTGTGCGCGGGCGCGCCCGACACCCCCGAGATCGACCGCGAGTTCCAGGAGCTGTTCGAGGAGCTGCGCCGGGTGCGGGCGGGCGTGTTCTGGATCCCGCAGATGCTGCCGCGCACGGAGGTGATCCAACTCCTCACGCACGCCACGGTGTTCGCCTGCCCGTCGGTGTACGAGCCGCTCGGCATCGTCAACCTGGAGGCGATGGCCTGCGGCACGCCGGTCGTCGCGTCCCGGGTGGGCGGCATCCCCGAGGTCGTGGACGACGGCCGTACCGGCCTCCTGGTCGACGTGGACGACGGCTTCGAGTCCGCGCTCGGCCGGGCGCTGGACACCGTCCTCGGCGATCCGGACGCGGCCCGGCGGATGGGAGAGGCCGGACGGGCCCGCGCGGTGGGGGAGTTCGGCTGGGACGCGGTGGCCCGCCGTACGGCGGGGCTCTACGAGGAGATCGTCAAGCAGGCTTAGTCCGGCCTGCTCGGGGCAGCCATGGTTCAACCAGGGTGAGGGGAGCGGCCATGCGTCGTGGAGGGCCTTCCGTACTCGGGATCGTGCTGGCCGGCGGCGAGGGCAAACGCCTGATGCCGCTGACCGCGGACCGCGCCAAACCAGCCGTGACCTTCGGCGGCACCTACCGCCTCGTCGACTTCGTCCTGTCCAATCTCGTCAACGCCGACGTGCTGCGCATCTGTGTGCTGACCCAGTACAAGTCGCACTCGCTGGACCGGCACATCACCACCACCTGGCGGATGTCCAGCCTGCTCGGCAACTACGTCACCCCGGTCCCGGCCCAGCAGCGCCTCGGCCCGCGCTGGTACCTGGGCAGCGCCGACGCGATCCTCCAGTCGCTGAACCTCGTCCACGACGAACAGCCGGAGTACGTGGCCGTGTTCGGCGCCGACCACGTCTACCGCATGGACCCGGGGCAGATGCTCCGGCAGCACGTCGAGGGCGGCGCGGGGGTGACGGTGGCCGGCATCCGGGTACCGCGTGCGGAGTCCTCCTCCTTCGGCGTGATCACACCGGGAGCGGACGGCCGTAGTGTCGAGCGCTTCCTGGAGAAGCCGGCGGACCCGCCGGGGCTCCCGGACGACCCGGAGAGGGTCTTCGCCTCGATGGGCAACTACGTCTTCACCACCAAGGCCCTGATCGAGGCGTTGCAGCGGGACGCCGAGGACAGCCAGTCCGTGCACGACATGGGCGGCTCGATCCTGCCCCAGCTGACCGCGCGCGGCGATGCGCAGCTGTACGACTTCAGCGACAACCACGTCCCCGGCGAGACCAGCCGCGACCAGGGCTACTGGCGGGACGTGGGCACCCTGGACGCCTACTACGAGGCGCACATGGACCTGATCGCCGAGCGCCCGGCCTTCAACCTCTACAACCGGCAGTGGCCCATCTACACGCACTCCTACCAGCTGTCGCCGGCCCGCTTCAACGCGGGCGGCATCGCGAGCGAGTCCATCATCAGCGCGGGCTGCCTGATCCGCGGCCAGGTCACCCGGTCCGTGCTCTCGCCGGGCGTCCGCGTCGACCCCGGGGCGGTCGTCCAGGGCTCGGTCCTGCACGACAACGTCCACGTCGGCCGGGGCGCGGTGGTCCGCGGCGCCGTGCTGGACAAGAACGTCGAGGTGCCGCCCGGCGCGACGATCGGCGTCAACCCGGAGCGGGACGCCGAGCTGTACACCGTGTCCAAGGGCGGGGTCATCGCGTTGGGGAAGGGGCAGCGGGTGCCCTGACGGACAGGGCGTCAGCGACCCTCCGGGCGCGACGCGTTCCACATCACCCTCTCGGAATGCCCGGGTTTGCACCGTTCGCCGTTCAGGATGCAGGCAACGATGTCCAACCTGCGGAGGTCATCCGACATGAGAGGGACCCGGCGCACGCGGCTGTGCCTGGCCGGGGTGATGGCAGCGTCCACGCTGATCGCCACCCCCGCCGCACGCGCCGCCGAGCGGACCGACGGCCACCTCACCGACCTGGTCAACCCGTTCATCGGGAGCCAGAACGAGGGCAACACCTTCCCCGGCGCGGCCGTGCCCTTCGGCATGGTGCAGCTCTCCCCGGACACCGGGCACAGCACCGGCTACGACTACGCGCAGAACCGTATCCGCGGCTTCTCGCTGGTCCACCTCTCGGGCGTCGGATGCCGGATCGGCGGCGACCTGCCCGTGCTGCCCACCACCGGCGACGTCACCCAGACGGATGACGCTCAGTACGCGGCGGCCTTCTCGCACGACGACGAGGAGGCGAGCCCCGGCTACTACCGGGTGGGCCTCGCCTCCGGCATCCGCGCCGAACTCACCGCCACCGCCCGAACCGGCGTGCAGCGCTACACCTTCCCGGCCACCGACAAGGCCAACGTCCTGCTGAACGCGGCCCAGTCGCTGCACAAGCCGGTGAGTAGCGCGGTACAGATCCTGGACGACCGCACCGTGCGCACGGAGATCACCGGCCACGGCTTCTGCCGGGACACCGGCCCCTACACGGTCTACACGATCACCCGCTTCAGCCGGCCCTTCACCGCCTACGGCACCTGGGACGGCGGGACCGTCACCCCGGGCGCCCGGAGCGGACCGGGCGGCGCCTACGTACGCTTCGACACCACCCGGAACCGCACGGTCGAAGCGACCACCGCCCTGTCGTACGTCGACTCGCGCGGCGCCGCCGGCAATCTGCGGGCAGAGGGCGGCCAGCCGTTCGACGCCGTACGCCACCGGGCCCGCGAGGAGTGGGAGCGGCGGCTCGCCGCCGTACGGGTGCGCGGCGGCACCCCCACGCTCCGCCGGACCTTCTACTCCTCGCTCTACCGCTCCCACCTCGCGCCCAACATCGGCAGCGACGCCGACGGTCGCTACTTCGGCTGGGACCGCCGTACCCACCGCGCCCGCGGCTTCACCTACTACCAGAACTGGTCGCTGTGGGACACCTACCGCACCCAGGCCCAGCTGCTCGCGCTGCTCGCCCCGCGCGAGGCACGGGACATGGCCCGGTCGGTGGTCGCGATCGACGAGGACGGCGGGTGGCTGCCCAAGTGGGGCTACGGCCCGGTCGAGACGAACATCATGAGCGGTGACCCGGTCACCCCGTTCCTGACCACCGCCTACCGGATGGGGCTCCTGAAGGGCTTCGAGGAGCGGGCCTACCGCGCGTTGAAGAAGAACGCCGACGGCGTGCCGCCCGCCGAGCACCCGGGCATCGGCCGGGAGGCCAACGCCGAGTACGTCGCCGACGGTTTCGCGCCCTACGTCAAGGGCCGGCCGTACGCCAAGATGGGCGACTCCGACTACCACCACGGCGCCTCCGTCACCCTGGAGTACGCGCTCGCCGACGCCATGCTCGCCCAGATGGCCCGCGGTCTCGGCCACGAGGACGACGCCGCCCGCTATGCCGCCCGCTCGCGCAACTACCGGAACGTCTTCGACCCCGGCACCGGCTTCTTCCGCGCCCGCGACACCTCCGGCGCCTTCACCGGCTCGCCCGACCCGGCCCGCGGCACCGGCTTCCACGAGGGCACGGCCTGGCAGTACCAGTGGCTCGTCCCGCAGGACGTCCCGGGCATGGTCGGGTTGATCGGCGGGACGCGTGCGGCCAACGCCCGCCTGGACGCCTTCTTCGCCTACGACCGGCTGCTCGCGGACCCGGAGGGGACCGCCCGCGAGGTGTGGGTGCACGGCGACCCGTACGCGTACTACAACGCCGCCGTCTACAACCCGATGAACGAGCCGGACCTCATCGCGCCCTACACCTACCTCTCCACCGGCCAGCCCTGGAAGACCACGGACGTGGTGCACGCCGCGCTGACCCTGTTCACCGACAGCCCCACCGGCATGACCGGCAACGACGACCTCGGCACGATGTCCGCCTGGAACGTCCTGTCGTCCATCGGCCTCTTCCCGGTCCAGCCCGGCTACGACACCTGGGGCCTGACCACCCCGGTCTTCGACCGCGTCGACCTCACCCTGGACCGCCGCCACTGGCCCGCCGGCCGGCTGACGGTGACCGCCCCCGGCACCTCGGCCGCCGACCGCTACGTCCAGGCCGTGCGCACGGACGGCAGGCCGCACGGCCGGACCTATCTGACGACCGGCGCGCTGCGCTCCCTGCGCTCCCTCGCCTTCACGGTCGGCCCGCGCCCGTCGGAGTGGGGTACGTCACCCGAAGCGGCGCCGCCCGTCCTGAGGTGACCTCGGCTGTCGCCTGTGTCCCGTCCCTTTCGCCAGAGGCGGGACTTAACCTGGCGTTAACTGTGCGTAGCGTGATCGTACTTGACCGTAATCGCTCAGCAGGGATTGACTGCTGATCCACCCGTCGTCGACGCGTGAGGCAAGCCCTTGACTTCCGACCTGCTCGCTCCACTAGACCTGGCTTTCTGGAACATGGAGTCCGACCGGCACCCGATGCACCTCGGCGCGCTCGGCGTCTTCGCCGCGCACTCGCCCACCGCCGGGGCCCACGCCGCCGACCTGCTCGCCGCCCGGGCCGCCGCCGTACCCGGCCTGCGCATGCGCATCCGCGACCTCTGGCAGCCGCTCGCCTTCGGCGGCGCCGCCCGCGAGACCGACCCGGACTTCGACCCGCTGAACCACGTACGGCTGCACGCCCCGACCGACGACTTCCACGCGGCCGCCGGGCGGCTGATGGAGCGCCCGCTGGAACGCGGCCGGCCGCCGTGGGAGGCGCATGTGCTGCCCGGCGAGGACGGGGTGTCCTTCGCCGTGCTCTTCAAGTTCCACCACGCCCTCGCCGACGGGCTGCGCGCGCTGAAGCTAGCCGCCGGCGTCCTCGACCCCGTCGACCTGCCCGAGCGCGCCCCCCGCGCCGTCGAGCCGCCGCGCGGCCTGCTCTCCGATGTACGCCGGCTCCCCGCGCGGGTGCCCGAGCTGGTCCGGGGTGCGCTGTCCGACGTGGGCCGGGCCCTGGACATCGGCGCCTCGCTCGCCCTGTCCACCCTCGGCATGCGGCCGTCCGCCGCGCTGACCTCCGCGCCCAGCGGCACCCGCCGCACCGCCGGGGTCGTCCTCGACATCGACGACGTGCACCGGGTGCGCAAGAGCGCCGGCGGCACCGTGAACGACGTCCTCATCGCCGTCGTCGCCGGCGCGCTGCGCCGCTGGCTGGACGAGCGCGGCGACGGCAGCAAGGGTGTGGCGCCCCGCGCCCTGATCCCCGTCTCCCGGCGTCGTCCGCACACCGCCCAGCCGCAGGGCAACCGGCTCTCCGGGTACCTGATACGGCTTCCGGTGAACGAGCCCGACCCGCTCGGCCGTCTGGAAACGGTGCGGACCGCGATGGTCCGCAACAAGGACGCGGGTCCCAACCGGGGTGCCGGCGCGGTCGCGCTGCTCGCCGACCACGTTCCGGCGCTCGGGCACCGGCTGGGCGGGCCGCTGGTCGGTCAGGCGGCCCGGCTGTGGTTCGACATCCTGGTCACCAGCGTGCCGCTGCCCGGGCTCGGGCTCCGGCTCGGCGGCCACGAGCTGACCGAGGTGTATCCACTGGCCCCGCTCGCGCCCGGCCAGGCACTGGCGGTCGCGATCTCGACGTATCGGGGGCGCGTGCACTACGGGCTGGTCGCCGACGCGGAGGCCGTGCCGGACCTGGACCGGTTCGCTCGCGCGGTGTCGGCGGAGGTGCGGACACTCCTGGCCGTCTGCGACGGCTGAGCACCGGGGAGACGTGCCCACCCGCCCACCCGTGCAACTCTCGTCGCCGGGTGCGGGTGGCCCCCGCGGGGCATACGCGCCGCCGGCGGCTGCGGGTGGGTGGTGGGCGCTCGGCGGACGGGATGGAACAGTCGGCGGTGCGGGTGGGCTGTCAGCCCCCACTGCGAGATCAGCGGCCTTTCAGTCCGCACGGCCAGTCCGCCCGTCTGTCAGCCCCCACTGCGAGATCAGCGGCCTTTCAGTCCGCACGGCCAGTCCGCCCGCCTGTCAGCCCCCCACCGCGAGACCACCGGCTCGTCAGCCCGAACCGCCGGCCCACCCGCCTGTGAACGCCCACCGCGAGACCACCAGCCCCCCGACCCGCACCGCCAGGCCACCGAGCCCCGCCCACACGCCGCAGCCTGTCCCACCGGGTCGCCGCCCTCACCCGTGCGCCGCAGCCTCCCACCACGGCCACCGGCCCCGCCAAGCGCCGCAGCCGTGCCAGGAGGATCGCCGCCCTGGCCCGTGCGCCGCAGCCGTCCCATGAGGATCGCCGCCTTCGCCCACACGCCGCGGCCAGCCCCCCGGGTCGCCGCCCTCGCCCGTGCGCCGCAGCCGTCCCGCGAGGACCAGCGCCCCGCCCACGGCCACGGCCGTCGCTTCTCCCGGCGCTGCGAGCCGTTTTTCCACGCCCTGCCGTCCGTGCCGCCCCGCACCCGCCTGTCGCCCAACGCGCGCACTCTCCACGTAGGCTGCCCCGTCCGCCGTCCGCGCCATGCCCGCATCCGCCTGTCGCCCAACGCGCGCACTCTCCACGTAGGCTGCCCCGCCCGTCGTCCGTGATCGGTACGCGCCCGCATGCGGACCAGCGCGCGCACTCTCCACGGGGCCGACCCGTCGTCCCTGATCGATACGTGCGCGCATGCCGCTCAACGCGCGCACTCCCCACGGAGCCGCCCCGCCCGTCGTCCGTGATCGGTACGCGCCCGCATGCCGCCCAGCGCGCGCACTCCCCGCGGCGGTCGGCCCGACCCGTCGGCTGTGATCGGCTCGCGCTCGTCAGGGCAGCGGTTTGGTGACCTGGGCGGTGCTCCGTAAAATTCGCTGTTCGAAGGCGGGCGCGAGTCGGAGCGCTGCGCGGGTGATCAGGGAAGCGGCAGCGCGATGACGGTGACAGAGGACGGCTCGGCGGCGATGGACGTGCCCACGGACGCCGCCATGGACGAGGCGGTCTACGGGCCCGGTATCGACCCGGAGCGGCTTGCCGTCTGCCTGAGCGTGCTGGAGGAACTGGACCGGCTCGACGTCGACCACCCCGACGCGATCGCGGTCCGCCGGGCCACCTCGCACATCTACCGGACGGTGAAGCAGCGCCGCCGCCAGGAGCGCCGGGCCGCCAAGACCGCGCACGACCGCGCCGTCACCGAGGCCACCGCCACCGGCTCCGCCGAGCGCATCGACGACGAGACCGAGGGCATCCTGCCCTCCTCCAAGGTCGAGTCCGGCCGGATCGCGGGCATACTCCAGCGCCCCCGCTCCTGCTACATCTGCAAGCAGCGCTACGTCGAGGTCGACTACTTCTACCACCAGCTGTGCCAGAAGTGCGCCGACGAGAACCGCGCCAAGCGGGACGCCCGCGCCGACCTCACCGGCAAGCGCGCCCTGCTCACCGGCGGCCGGGCCAAGATCGGCATGTACATCGCGCTGCGCCTGCTGCGTGACGGCGCGCACACCACCATCACCACGCGGTTCCCCAAGGACGCCATCCGCCGTTTCAAGGCGATGGAGGACTCGGCGGACTGGATCCACCGCCTGGAGGTCGTCGGCATCGACCTGCGCGACCCGGCCCAGGTCGTCGCGCTGGCCGATCAGATGGCCGAGGCCGGCCCGCTGGACATCCTGATCAACAACGCCACACAGACCGTGCGCCGCCTGCCCTCCGCCTACGCCGCCCTGGTCGACGGCGAGACCGCCCCGCTGCCCGCCGGTGAGCTGCCCGCCCACCACGTCATCGGCGCCTTCAACTCCGGCGCGGTCGACGGCCTGGCCGCGCTGCCCCTCGGCACCAGCGGCCTCGACGCGCAGAAGGTCGCCGACCTCGCCCTCGTGGCGGGCAACGCCAGCGTCGCCCGGCACCTCGACGGCACCGCCATCGACGCGGGCGGCCTGCTCCCCGACGTCGTGGAGTCCAACACCTGGGTGCAGACCATCGAGCAGATCTCCCCGGTGGAGCTGCTGGAGACCCAGCTGTGCAACTACACGGCGCCGTTCATCCTGATCAGCAAGCTCCGCCCGGCCATGGCCGACGCCGCCAGGAAGGCGGCGAGCGGACGGGCGTACATCGTGAACGTCTCGGCCATGGAGGGCGTCTTCAGCCGCGGCTACAAGGGCGCGGGCCACCCGAACACCAACGCCGCCAAGGCCGCCATGAACATGGTGACGCGGACCAGCGCCCCCGAGATGTTCGAGACCGACCGCATCCTGATGACCTCGGTCGACACCGGCTGGATCACCGACGAGCGTCCCCACTACGACAAGCTGCGCCTCGCCGAGGCCGGCTTCCACGCACCGCTCGACCTGGTCGACGGCGCGGCCCGCGTCTACGACCCGGTCGTGCGCGGCGAGGCGGGCGAGGACCTGTACGGCGTCTTCCTCAAGGACTACGCGCCCGGCAAGTGGTAGACACACGGTAGAGCCGCCGCGCGCGTGACGCAGCGCGGGAGCGGGGTACGGCGCGGGCCGGGGTGCGTGCTACGGCGGCTCCGGGGCCCTGGAGCGTGCTACGGCGGCGGCCGGACCTCAGTCGACCGCGGACCTCAGTCGACCGCCGGACCTCAGTCGACCGCGCCGAGCCGCGCGTGGCGGGCCGCCACCAGTTCCAGCACCGTGCGCCAGTCCTCCAGCACGCCCGCGTCGAAGCCGGCCGTACGGCCCTCCTCGCCGGCCTGGCGCAGCCGCAGCACATCGTCGTCGTCGGCCGGGTCCGCGTCCCCGCGGACCAGCCGGAACACCCGCTCCCCGAGCAGGGCGCGCACCGCCTCGGCCGCGCCGCGCGCCCGGGCCGCCTCGTCCCCCGGGCAGAGCACCGGCCCGATGCCCTGGACCAGCCCCGCCACCTGGAGTTCCTTGTCCGCGGGACGGCTGCGGCGCAGCAGCGCCGCGGTCCGCAGCGCGTGCTGGCGCCGGCCGGCGTACAGCAGATCCATCAGCTCCTCGACGCTGCGCAGTTCCACGCGTCAGTCCTTCCGCGAGTCAGCCGTTGCCTCGTCAGCAGAACATGACGAGCTTGCCGCCGGGCCAACGGGACTTGAAGAGGTGTTCGCTCCTGTAGGCCGCATGGGTGATTCACGGTGTCGTCCGAGTGAGCGTCTTGTTTCAAAAGGCCCCATATTGGTGGGTATTGAGGAGCCGCAGGAAGCGTATCGGTTACAGCTTGTTTGCACTCCCTATCGAGCGGATGCCCGCTCATTTGGTTAATCTGGTGCTGACGGACACCAGCACCGGGGTTCCACCCACACCCACCGTCCGTCCTGGGGCGAGCCGCCGGACAACGGCCTGCTCTGACAGAGGAACCGGCGCCACCGCGTCCGAACTGGCCTTCCATCCAGACCCGAGCGGGCGTCGAGCGCCGGAGCGCAGACTGTCCGGTACGCCCCGAGGGTGACCCGACACATAAGGAGTGCGCGGTGACACCGGAGAAGACGAATCGCGAGCAGCGCCCCAAGGAACGCACGGAGCGCGGGGGCCGCCGGCCCGGAGAACTCGGCAGCCTCGACGTGTGGGCCCGGTCCGCCCCGATCCGCCTCGCGGGTTACGAGGACGACCTCGCCGAGCCCCACATCCTGCCGAGCGTGGACTGACCCCCCGGGTCGGTTCCGTCGCGATCGCCGCCCGCGTGGGCGTGACAGCCGCACGCCCACGCGGATCGGAGAAGCCGCGGCCGAGGGACGGCCGCGGGCCTCACCTACCGCGCAGCATCCACCGGGCGTCGGCCCCTGGGCCCCGCGACGCCGGGATGATCCGAACGACAGGGCCTAGCCCTGATCCGCCGCCGGTGCCGTGCGCCGCCACGGGCTCAGCTCCTCCAACTCCCGCGCCAGTTCCAGCAGCATCGCCTCCGTGCCCGGCCGCCCCACGAGCTGTACGGCACAGGGGGCGCCCGAGGGCAGGCTGCCGGCCGGCACGGACATCGCAGGCCAGCCCGTCAGGTTCCACGGCGGGGTGAAGGGCGAGTAGGCGGTGTTGGCCAGCACGTTGCGCAGCCAGCCGCGCTCGTGCCACGGGCCGGCCTCGGGGGAGCGGCGGGCCAGGGCCGGGGTGAGCAGCACGTCGTACTCGGTGAGGAACGGCGTCAGCCGGGCGCGCAGCCGCTCGCGCGCGGCGCCGGTGCGAACCGGCCGGACGAACCGGCGGCCCACGGCCGCGTGCACCCGGGTCCGGCGGGCCAGCCGCGCCCGGTCCAGACTCCCGGCGTCCACCGCCGTACCCGCCGTCCAGTGCCGGAGCGCGGTCACGCCCAGGGAGAGCGGGTACGGCGGCTCGGCCCGCCGCACCTGATGACCGGCCCGCGCCAGCACCCCGGCCGCCTGCCGTACCGCGGCCGTATACGACCGGTTCACGCTCACCCCGGCGAGCGGACTGCGCAGACCGACGGCGATCTTCCGGCGCGCCCCTTCCCGTGGCCGTACGAACTCCGTGTCCGCGAGGACCGCCAGCATCAGCCGCAGATCCTCGACCGTCGTGGCCAGCGGGCCGTTCTCCGACATGCCGAACCAGTCGCCGTCGCCGATCCCCGCCGGCACCACCCCGTGCCCCGGCTTCAGCGTGACCAGACCGCAGTTCGCGGCCGGGATGCGCAGCGAGCCCATCCCGTCGTTGCCCAGCGCGAGCGGCACGAGCCCCGCGGCCACCGCCGCCGCGCTGCCCCCGGAGGAGCCGCCCGCCGTGCGGGAGAGGTCCCACGGATTGCGGGCGATGCCGTACGGGCCCTCCGTGGTGCCGAAGACACACAGCTCGGGCACGTTCGTCAGCCCGACGACCACCGCGCCCGCCGCCCGCAGCCGCGCCACCGTCACATGGTCCTCGGCGGCCGGGACGTCCGAGGTGGCGGCGGAGCCGTTGCGGCACGACTCGCCGCGCACCGCCAGATTGTCCTTCACCGCCAACGGCACGCCCGCGAGCGGTAGTTCGGTCAGATCGGACCGGGACGCCAGCTCGTCGGCCTCGGCGAGCGCCGCCTCCGCCCGGACCTTCCGGAACGCCCCGATCCGGCCGTCGGACCGCTCGATCCGCGCGAGGTGCCCGGCCACCACCTCCCTCGGTGTCACCCGCTTCTCGCGGACGGCGGCGGCGATCTCGGCGGCACTCCGGCCGGCCCAGCTGCTCACGGGCGCTCCTCGTTACTCATCGGTACGGAAGACGGGCAGGGAGAACTGTGCCCGCTCGGGAGGCCGCACGTCGAGAGGCCGTGCACCGTCATTGACTTCCGCGGAAGGCCCCGACAACGATGTCACGGCGACGCCGTCACAGCAGGTACATCCCATCCCTCATGGAGGCCTCCGCTCGTGAACCCCACCAGACGCACGGTCCTGATCGCCGCCGGCACCGCCGCCCTGACCCCCGCGCTGCCCGCGCAGGCGGCCCCGCGAGCCGCCGCCGCGACCCCGCCGTACGCCTCCTACTGGTACCCGGACTCGCTGCCCGCCGGCAGTCCCGGCCCCGGCATCACCTGGCGCAGCCTGAAGAGCTGGCGCGCCGCCGACGACCCCGACCTCGCGTTCAACGCCGCCTCCGTACCCCTCGCCGCCCGCTTCACCCCGACCCCGGCGAACACCACCGCCCGCTCCGGACAGGCCCGCGTCCAGGCCCTCGTCTCCTTCGGGCCCACCTCCGCCAACCCCTCCCAGGGCTCGGCCACCGCCGACTACTACGCCCTGACCCACTGGGCCTACATCGACGAACTCGTGTTCTGGGGCGGCTCGGCCGGCGAAGGCCTGATCCTCGCCCCGAACGCGCCCATCGTGGACGCGGCCCACCGGCACGGCGTCCCCGTCCTCGGAAACATCTTCCTGCCCCCCGTGGCCTACGGCGGACAACTCCAGTGGACCCGGGACCTGGTGCAGAAGGACGCCACCGGCCACTACCCGCTCGCCGCTCAACTCGTCGCCGTCGCGGCGGCGTACGGCTTCGACGGCTGGTTCGTCAACGCCGAGACCAGCGGCGGCAACACCGCGCTCGGCACGGCCATGCTGGGCTTCGTCAAGGAGCTGAAGGCACTCGCGGCGGCCAAGGGGCAACGGGTGACCTGGTACGACGCGATGACCGTGAACGGCACCGTCAGCTGGCAGGGCGCCCTCGACAGCCAGAACCAGGCGTTCTTCCAGGCCGCCGACGACATGTTCGTGGACTTCCGGTGGAGCGCGGCCACCCTCGCCGCCTCCGGCACGAAGGCGGACCAACTGGGGCGCAGCCGCTACGAGTTGTGGGCGGGCGTCGACGTCGAGTCCAACGGGTCCGGTACGTCCGTGAACTGGGACGCGATCGTGCCGACCGGCAAGCCGCACGTCACCTCGATCGGCCTCTACCGGCCCGAGTGGACCCGCAACCACCTGCCCGCCGACCAGCGCGCCCCCGAGAACTTCCACGCGGCCGACGACAGGTTCTGGACCGGGCGGTCGCTGGACCCGTCACGGCCGGACACGAGCGATCCATGGCGGGCGCCGGCGGTGTCCGTGGCGGACCGGTCGACGGTGACCTCGGTGCCGTTCGCGAGCGTGTTCAACACCGGGCACGGACTGCGGTGGTACGAGGAGGGGGCCGTCACCTCGGAGGCACCCTGGAACCACCTCGGGCTCCAGGACCGGCTGCCGTCGCGGCGGTGGGCGGTCCGCACGGCGGGGGAGCGGCCTGCGGTCTCCTTCGACTTCGCCGACGCCTGGCGGGGCGGGAGCAGTGTGCTGGTCGCGGGTGAACTGGATCAACCAGCGGTCGTGGATCTGTACGCGACCAGGCTGCCGATCGGTGTGAACACGGTTGTCGAGCTGACGTCCCGGAGCGAGTCTGGGGAGGTGAACGTCGAGCTGGCGGTGGCGACAGCCGAACCGAGCGCGCCGGGGGCGACACCGCCGTACACATATCTGGCTGTGAACCCGGTCAACAACGGAGCGCGGGTGCGGTCGGTCAACGGCTGGCAGACCGTGACCGTGCCGCTCACAGGTGTTTCCGGCACCGTCCACGCCCTCGGCATCCGGCTCACCGCGACCGAGGGCCCGGTCCGCTGGCGGCTGGGCGGCCTGGCCGTACGGGACACCGTCACCGCCCCCGCCGCCCCCTCCGGCGCCCGCGTCACCGCGGCGAACGGCGGCGACCTCCGCCTCGCCTGGACCGCCGCCCCCGGCGCCGTCCGCCACTACACCGTCCACCGCCTCCTCCCCGACGGCACCCGCCGCTTCCTCGGCGCCACCGGCCAGCGCGCCTACTTCCTCGCCGGCCAGCGGCCCGAACAGGGGGAGACGGCCGCACGATTCGAACTGCGCGCGGTGGGGGAGCTGTACAACGCCTCGACCCCCGTGACCGTGACCCATCCCTGGTAGTCACCCGGGACCGCAGGGAGCGCCCGAGCGGGAAGGGGCGCAGGCGGACGGTGATCCGGTCGCCGCGTCCGCGAGGGGCTCGGCGGCCAGGCCCTCCTCGACCGGGGCCGGCTCGCCCGGCGCATGCCGCACCGCGACCTCCAGCGGCACCGACCCGGGTACACGGCGGGGCGGACATGTTCGTCCACGACACGCTTCAGGCGGGCTGATGACACTGCGGCTCCGGAGGGCCTGAACGGAGTGGGGGTGCGGGCTAGCCGCCGAGTTGGGCCCGCAGCCACTCCTCCACCTCGCCCACGTGGGCCGCTGCCGCCGCCCGGGCCGCCTCCGGGTCGTGGGCGGCGAGGGCGCGGTGGATGGCGGCGTGTTCGCGGCGGGTGCGGGCGAAGGCGCCCTCCTCCTGGTAGCCGCGCCAGACGCGGGCCCGGAAGGTGCGCGAGGACAGACCGTCCAGGATGGCGGCCATGGTCTCGTTGCCGGCGGCGGACGCGATCTCCCGGTGGAAGGCGAGGTCGTGGGCGAGGATCTCCTCGGGGTCGTCGGTGGCGTTCATGGCCGCCAAGTGCTTCTCCACGGCGGTCAGTTGGTCGTCGGTGATGCGTGCGGCGGCCAGCGCGGTCGCCGTCGACTCCAGGATGCGGCGCACCTCCAGCAGTTCCACCAGACGCGGGCCCCGGGACAGGTCGGCGACCACGCCGAAGCTCTCCAGCAGGTCGCCGGCCTCCAGCGCGGTGACGTAGATCCCGGAGCCGTGCCGGGCCTCGAGGACGCCCATGACCGTCAGCGCGCGGATCGCCTCCCGCATCGAGCTGCGCGAGATGCCCAGCTGAGCCGCGAGTTCCCGCTCGGTGGGCAGCCGCTCGCCCGGCTCCAGCCGGCCCCCGGCGATCAGCGCCTTGATCTCCTCGATGGCGCGCTGGGTCACCGTGCCCTTCTGCGGGGCTGCCTCGTCCACGCCACTCCTCCAGTCACCGGGTGCGTCGCAGTCTAGCCAGCCGAGTGGTCCGACCACTATGCGTCCGCAGCCGGAATTTTCGCTGCACGAGGGTGTTCTGCCCCCGGAGTGGTCTGATAAGTATGCGGTCGTCTGCTCGAACCCCCTCCCCGAGGAGCCGCGAGATGCCCGCCAGCACAGTGAGCGAACGCAGCAGGTCCCGGATCATCGGCGTGGCGGCCCTGGCCGTCGGCGCCTCGCTCGTGCTCGCCGCCTGCGGCAGCACCAAGGACACCGCGAGCACGGGAAGCGGCGGCACCGGCAAGGTCGGCGTGATCCTGCCGCTGCTGACCTCCCCGTTCTGGCAGTCGTACAACGACTACGTGCCCAAGATGGCCAAGTCCGAGGGCGTCGAGGTGCTGAAGACGGTCAACTCCAACAGCGACCCCTCGCAGCAGATCACCGACATCGACAACGAACTCAACCAGGGCGTCAAGGGGTTGGTCGTCGCCCCGCTGGACAGCGCCGCCATCCAGGCCGGACTCGACCAGGCCGAACGCAAGGGCGTGCCGGTCGTCGCCGTGGACGTCGCGCCCGACAAGGGCAAGGTCGCCATGGTGGTGCGCGCCGACAACGTCGCCTACGGCAAGAAGGCCTGCGACTACCTCGGGCAGCACGTGAGCAGCGGCAAGGTCGTACAGATCATGGGCGACCTGGCCTCGGTCAACGGCCGCGACCGCTCCGAGGCGTTCCGGTCCTGCGTGAAGGAGAAGTACCCGAAGCTCAAGGTGCTGGAGATCCCCGCCAAGTGGGAGTCCGACACCGCCGCCGCCAAGCTCGACACCCTCCTCAACGCCAACCCCGACATCAAGGGCATCTACCTCCAGGCGGGCGGTGTCTATCTCGCCCCGACCCTTCAGACCCTGAAGTCGAAGAACATGCTCAGGACGGCCGGGCAGAAGGGGCACATCGCGATCGTGTCCAACGACGGCATCCCGCAGGAGTACGAGGCCATCCGCAAGGGCCAGATCGACGCCACCGTCTCACAGCCTGCCGACGCCTACGCCAAGTACGGCCTGTACTACATCAAGGCGGCGATGGAGGGGAAGAAGTTCAAGCCCGGCCCGACCGACCACGACTCCACGATCGTCAAGCTGCCCAGCGGCATCCTGGAGGACCAGCTGCCCGCCCCGCTGGTCACCAAGGACAACGTCGACGACCCCGAGCTGTGGGGCAACACGGTCCGATGAGTCACGGTCCGATGAGCACCCCACCGGTCGGCACGACGTCACTGGCCGAAGCCACGCCCCTGGTCGAAGCCACGGACATCGTCAAGCGGTACGGTCCCACGGTCGCCCTCGCCGACGGCCGGCTGACCGTACTGCCCGGCGAGTCCCACGCCCTCGTCGGCCGCAACGGCGCCGGCAAGTCCACCCTGGTGAACATCCTCACCGGCCTCCAGGCACCGGACGCGGGCACCGTCCGCTTCGACGGCGAGCCCGCGCCCCCGCTCGCCGACCGGGACGCCTGGCGCCGCAAGGTCGCCTGTGTGTACCAGAAGCCCACGGTCGTACCGGAGCTGACGGTCGCGGAGAACCTGTTCCTCAACCGGCAGCCGCAGGCACGGGGGTTGATCAGCTGGCGCCGGCTGCGCACCGAGGCCGCCGGCCTCCTCGCCACCTGGGACGTCCACGTCGACCCGGAGACCCGTACCGCCGACCTCAAGGTCGAGGACCGCCAGATGGTGGAGATCGCCCGCGCGCTGAGCTTCGGCGCCCGGTTCATCGTGCTGGACGAACCCACCGCCCAGCTCGACAACCGGGAGATCGAGCGGCTGTTCAGCCGGATGCGCGCGCTCCAGGACTCCGGAGTGACCTTTCTGTTCATCTCCCACCATCTGCAAGAGGTGTACGAGGTCTGCCAGACCGTCACCGTGTTGCGGGACGCCCGCTGGATCACGACGGCTCCCGTCGCCGAGCTGCCCAGGGCGGCGCTGGTGGAGGCCATGGCGGGGGAGTCGATCGCCGAGCACGCGCAGTCCCGCGCCACGGTGACCGACGCCGCCCCGGTCGTGCTCGACGTCCGCGGCCTCACCTCCACCGCGTACGACGGCATCGACCTCACCGTCCGCCGCGGTGAGGTCGTCGGACTCGCCGGGATCAGCGGCAGCGGCAAGATCGAGCTGGCCGAGACCCTCGCCGGACTGCACACCCCGGCCGGCGGATCGGCCCTGCTGGAAGGCGAGCGGCTGCCGTTCGGCGACGTGCGGGCGGCGCTGGACGCGGGCGTCGGCTGTGTGCCCCGCGACCGGCACGAGCAGGGCCTGGTCCCCGGCATGACCGTCGGCGACAACACCACCCTCAGCGTCCTGGACCGGCTCGGCCGCTTCGGCTTCGTCGGCACCGACCGCAGACGCGGCTTCGCCACCGAGCTGATCGAGCGCCTCGACATCCGCACCGAGGGCCCCGGACAGCCCGTCTCCGACCTGTCCGGCGGCAACGCGCAGAAGGTCGTCATGGCCCGCGCGCTGGCCTCCGACCCCCGCCTGCTCATCCTGATCAACCCCACGGCGGGTGTCGACGTGAAGTCCAAGGAGTCCCTGCTGGCCCGCATGGACAGCGCCCGCGAGGACGGCACGGCCGTGCTCGTCGTCTCCGACGAACTCGACGATCTGCGCCGCTGCGATCGCGTCCTCGTCCTCTTCCACGGCCGCATCGTCGCCGAGCACCCGGCCGGCTGGCGCGACCACGAGCTGATCGCCTCCATCGAAGGAGTGGACCATGGCTGACACCAAGGCCCCGCCGCTCACCTCGCCCCGCCTTCCCGACCAGCGGGCGGCCCGGGCGGTGCTGCTCCGCCGCGCCCGTGAACTCGCCCTCGTACCAGCCCTGTTGCTGCTCATGGTGCTGGGCGCCGTGGTCAACGACTCGTTCCTCACCGAGCGGAACCTGATCTCGATCCTGGGCGCCTCGGCCGCCCTCGCCATGGTGGTGCTCGCCGAGTCGCTGGTGCTCATCACCGGCAAGTTCGACCTGTCGCTGGAGTCGGTCGTCGGCATCGCGCCCGCCGTCGGGGCGCTCCTCGTCCTGCCCTCGGCGCAGGCCGGCTGGGGCACCGAGTTCCCGGCCCCGGTCGCCCTGCTCGCGATCCTCGTCGCCGGCGCGGCCGTCGGTGCCTTCAACGGCGTTCTGGTCGTGAAGTTCAAGCTCAACGCGTTCATCGTGACCCTGGCGATGCTCATCGTGCTGCGCGGGCTGCTGGTCGGTGCCACCAAGGGCAAGACCCTGTTCGGCATGCCCGACAGCTTCTCCTCGCTGGCCACCACCACCTTCCTGAACATCCCGATGTCCGTGTGGCTCGCCGCGGTCGCCTTCGCCGTCACCGGGGGCGTGCTCAAGTACCACCGCGTCGGCCGCGCCCTGTACGCCATCGGCGGCAACGCGGAGGCCGCCCGCGCCGCGGGCATCCGCGTGGAGCGCGTGATGCTCGGGGTGTTCGTCGTCGCCGGTGTCCTCGCCTCCGTCGGCGGCATCATGCAGACGGGCTACGTCGGCGCGATCAGCGCCAACCAGGGCCAGAACATGATCTTCACCGTGTTCGCGGCGGCGGTGATCGGCGGCATCAGTCTGGACGGCGGCAAGGGCACCATGTTCGGTGCCCTGACCGGCGTCCTCCTCCTGGGCGTCGTGCAGAACCTGCTCACCCTCGCCCAGGTGCCGTCGTTCTGGATCCAGGCCATCTACGGCGGCATCATCCTCGTCGCCCTGATGATCGCCCGTGTGACGACGGGCCGCGCCCAGGACTGATGAACCGTCACCTTCCTTCAGCAGAAAGGGCATCCGTGTCCGACGCCCCCGCCCGTGTCATCGCGGTCGACACCCACGACATCCGCTTTCCCACCTCGCGCGAGCTGGACGGCTCCGACGCGATGAACCCGGACCCCGACTACTCGGCGGCCTACGTCGTCCTGCGCACCGACGCCGCCGACGGGCTGGAGGGACACGGATTCACCTTCACCATCGGGCGGGGCAACGACGTCCAGGTCGCCGCGATCGACGCGCTGCGGGGCCATGTGCTGGGCCGCGACGTCGAGGAACTGTGTGCCGACCCCGGCTCGCTCTTCCGGGACCTGATCGCCGACAGCCAACTGCGCTGGCTCGGCCCCGAGAAGGGCGTGATGCACATGGCGATCGGGGCCGTCGTCAACGCCGCCTGGGACCTCGCCGCCCGGCGGGCCGGCAAGCCGCTGTGGCAGCTGCTCGCCGACGCCGAACCCGAGTGGCTGGTCCGGCAGATCGACTTCCGGTACATCACCGACGCCCTCACCCCCGAGGAGGCCCTCGACCTGCTCAGGCGCGGCAGAGCGGGCGCCGAGGAGCGCCGGGCCCGGCTCCTGGAACGCGGCTTCCCCGCCTACACCACCTCCCCGGGCTGGCTCGGCTACGACGACGACAAGCTCGGCCGGCTCGCGGCCCAGGCCGTCGCCGACGGCTTCCGGCAGATCAAGCTGAAGGTCGGCGCCGACCTCGACGACGACATCCGCCGCTGCCGGGTGGCCCGCGCCGTCGTCGGACCGGAGATCCGCCTGGCGATCGACGCCAACCAGCGCTGGAACGTGGACGAGGCGATCCGCTGGACCAACGCCCTGGCCGAGTTCGGCCCGTACTGGATCGAGGAGCCCACCAGCCCCGACGACGTCCTCGGCCACGCCGCGATCCGCCGCGCGGTCGGCCCCGTGAAGGTCGCCACCGGCGAACACGTACAGAACCGGATCGTGTTCAAGCAGATGCTCCAGGCCGGCGCCCTCGACATCGTGCAGATCGACGCGGCCCGCGTCGGCGGGGTCAACGAGAACCTGGCCATCCTGCTGCTCGCGGCCAAGTTCGGCGTCCCCGTCTGCCCGCACGCGGGCGGGGTCGGCCTGTGCGAACTCGTCCAGCACCTGTCGATGTTCGACTACCTGGCGGTCTCCGGCAGCACCGAGGACCGGGTCATCGAGTACGTCGACCATCTCCACGAGCACTTCGTCACCCCGGTCGTCATCCGCGACGGCCACTACACGGCACCCACCGCGCCCGGCTTCTCCGCCGCCCTGCGCCCGGAGTCCCTCGCGCGGTACACGTTCCCCGGCGGCACCTACTGGGCCGCCGACCCCGACACCCAGAAGGGACAGGCCGCATGAGCGACTTCGCGGGACTGAGGGCCCTGGTGACCGGCGGTGCGTCCGGCATCGGCCGGGCCACCGCCGACCTCCTCGCCGCTCGGGGCGCCCAGGTCGCCGTCCTCGACCTGGACCCGTCCACGGTGGAGAAGCCGCTCCTCGGGCTGCGCGCCGACGTCACCGACGACACCTCGGTGCGTACGGCCGTACAGGACGCGGCCGAGGCGCTGGGCGGGATCGACATCCTCGTGAACAACGCGGGCGTCGGCGCCCAGGGCACCGTCGAGGACAACGACGACGCCGAGTGGCGGCACGTCTTCGACGTCAACGTCCTCGGCATGGTCCGCACCGCCCGCGCCTGCCTGCCGTACCTGCGCCGCGCCGCCACCGCCCGTCCGGGCACCGCGGCGATCGTCAACACCTGCTCCATCGCGGCCACCGCGGGCCTGCCCCAGCGCGCCCTCTACAGCGCCACCAAGGGCGCCGTGTACTCCCTGACCCTCGCCATGGCCGCCGACCACGTCCGCGAGGGCATCCGCGTCAACTGCGTCAACCCCGGTACGGCGGACACCCCCTGGATCGGCCGGCTGCTGGACGCGGCCGACGACCCGGCCGCCGAACGCGCCGCCCTGGAGGCCCGCCAGCCCACCGGAAGGCTGGTCTCCGCCGCCGAAGTCGCGGGCGCCATCGCCTACTTGGCCAGCCCGCTCTCCGGCGCCACCACCGGCACCGCCCTCGCCGTCGACGGCGGCATGCAGGGCCTGCGGCTGCGGCCGGCGGCGGACCGGTGACCCCCCTGGGCCGCGGCGGCGTCGAGGTCACCTCCCTGGGCCTCGGCGTCGCCGCCCTCGGCAACCTCTACACCCCGGTCAGCGACGAGCAGGCGCACGCGGCCGTACGGGCGGCCTGGGAGCGTGGCATCCGCTACTTCGACACCGCACCCCACTACGGCCTCGGCCTGTCGGAACGCCGCCTCGGCGCGGCCCTGCGGGAGTACGACCGCGGCGACTACACGGTCTCCACCAAGGTCGGCCGCCGCCTGGAGCCGGCCGACGGCACCGGCGACGACCTGGCCCACGGCTTCGCCGTACCCGCCACCCGGCGCCGCGTCTGGGACTTCACCGCCGACGGCATCCGCCGCACCCTGGAGGCGAGCCTGGAACGTCTCGGCCTCGACCGGGTCGACGTCGTCTACCTCCACGACCCCGACGACCACGCCGAAGAGGCCTTCCGCGAGGGCTACCCGGCTTTGGAGAAGCTCCGCTCGGAGGGCGTGGTGGGCGCCATCGGCGCGGGCATGAACCAGGCGGAGATGCTGGCCCGGTTCGTCCGTGACACGGACGTCGACGTGGTGCTCTGCGCGGGCCGGTACACCCTCCTCGACCAGAGCGCGGCCGTCGAGCTGCTGCCCGAGGCGGTACGGCGGGGCGTGTCGGTGGTCATCGGCGGCGCCTTCAACTCCGGCCTGCTGGCCGATCCGACACGCCACCCGACGTACAACTACGCCCAGGCACCTGCGGAGTTGCTGGACCGGGCGCTGCGTATCAAGGAGGTCGCCGAGCGCCACGGCACCACCCTGCGGGCCGCCGCCCTGGCCTTCTGCTCCGCCCACCCGGCCGTGGCGAGCGTCCTGGCCGGCGCCCGCTCGGCGGCCGAAGTCCACGACTGCGCCGACCAGTTCGCCGCGCCGGTGCCGGACGCCTTCTGGCGGGAACTGCGCGCGACCGGTCTGCTGCCCCCGGAGGAACCGTCATGAGAGTCGCCCTGCACACCAAGGTCCGCGCGGACCGGATCGAGGAGTACGAGGCCGCCCACCGCGCGGTCCCGAAGGACCTCACCGACGCCGTCCGCGCCGCCGGAGCCACCTCCTGGACCATCTGGCGCAGCGGCACGGACCTGTTCCACGTCCTGGAGTGCGCGGACTACGCCCGCCTCCTCGCCGAGCTGGAACGGCTCCCGGTCAACATGGCCTGGCAGACCCGGATGGCGGACCTGCTCGACGTGACGCACGACTACTCCGACGAGGGTGCGGCCGCGACCCTGCCGATCGTGTGGGAGCTGCCATGAGCGTGGACGCCCACCACCACGTCTGGGACCTCACCGTCCGCGACCAGGACTGGATCCAGGGCCCCGAACTCCAGCCGCTGCGCCGGAACTTCGCCCTCGCCGACCTGGAACCCGAGGCCCGGGCCGTCGGAGTCGACCGTACCGTCCTCGTTCAGACGATCACCGTGCCCGAGGAGACCCCCGAGTTCCTCGCCCTCGCCGCCGGACACGACCTGATCGCCGGAGTCGTCGGCTGGACCGACCTCACCCGCCCCGACATCGCCGACGAACTCGCCCGGCTGCGCGCGCTCCCCGGAGGCTCCTTCCTGAAGGGCATCCGGCACCAGGTGCAGAGCGAACCCGACCCCGAGTGGCTGCTGCGGCCCGACGTCCTGCGCGGCCTGACCGCCGTGGCCGACGCCGGCCTGGTCTACGACCTCGTGGTCCAGCCCCACCAGCTCCCGGCCTGCGCGGCGGCGGCCCGGGCCCTGCCACAGCTCACCTTCGTCCTCGACCACCTGGGCAAGCCGCCCATCGCCTCCGGGGACCGCGCGTCCTGGACCGCCGGCCTGCGGGCCCTCGCCGCGCTGCCCAACACCGTCGCCAAACTCTCCGGCCTGGTCACCGAGGCCGGCCCGGACACCCGGAACCCCGCCGGCCTGCGCCCGTACGTCGACACCGCCCTGGACGCCTTCGGCCCCGACCGGCTGATGACCGGCTCGGACTGGCCGGTGTGCACCCTGGCCATGACGTACACCGACGTCCACGCGCTCACCCGGGAGGTGACGGCAGGGCTCGGCGAGGCGGAGCGCACGGCGCTGTTCGAAACCACCGCGACCCGTGTCTACGACCTCTGAACCACGCCCGCGAGCCGCGTCGGCGGCAGATACTCCCGCACGAACGTCCGCTCCCAGCACGCCCCCGTCTCCCGCAGCTCCCGCCAGGTCGTGAACCGGTACCGGAACAGCCGGGCCCGCACATACCTCGGCGGGGTGTCCGGCGGGAACGGGCAGCGGCGCAGCAGCCGCAGCGTGTCCCGGTCGTTCTCCAGCAGGCGCTCCACCAGGCCGCCGAACCACTCCCCGGCATAGGCCGGCGACAGCGCCGCGAACCACATCAGCCAGTCCAGGCGCAGATGGTAGGGGGCGAACTGGCGCGGCCAGCGCCGGGGATCGCCGGGCTTGCCCTTGAAGGCGTACTCCCGCCAGTCCGAGTCCGCGTGCGGCGTGTCGTCCAGCGTGCCCTCCACCACCACCTCGTAGCGGACCCGGCTGACGCTGCCGAACGCGCCGTAGGTGTTCACCAGGTGCAGCGGGTCGAACGAGCGGTTCATCACCTGGCGGCGGGAGATCATGTTCACCACCGGGCGGTAGCTCAGGAAGAGCAGCAGCGCGGCGACCGCGAGCACCAGCACCTCGTACCACAGCGGCGCCGACGGCACCGACGGCGCGGTCGTCGGCAACTGGAGCGCGGGCAGGGCCAGCACGATGGTGATCCAGTTCAGCCAGGAGAAGTTGCCGGAGAGCACCAGCCACAGCTGGGTGACGATCGTCAGCGCGGCGGCGGCCGACGCGATCGGCTGCGGGGTGAACAGCAGAACCGGCACGACCAGCTGGGTGACGTGGTTGGCGGCCACCTCCGCCCGGTGCAGCGGTTTCGGCAGATGGTGGAAGAACCAGCTCAGCGGGCCCGGCATCGGCTGGGTCTCGTGGTGGTAGTCCAGGCAGGTCAGCTGCCGCCAGCAGGCGTCGCCCCGCATCTTGATCAGCCCGGCGCCGAACTCCACCCGGAACAGGACCCAGCGCAGCAGGAACAGCACGACGACCGGCGGCGCCACCTCGCCGTTGCCGAGGAACACGGCCAGGAAACCCGTCTCCAGCAGCAGCGACTCCCAGCCGAACGCGTACCACGTCTGGCCCACGTTGACGATCGACAGATACAGCGCCCACGGCACCAGCCACAGCAGGATCCCGGCCCACAGCGGCAGCACCGAGTCCGCCCCGGCCAGCAGGGCCGCGGAGACCCCGCAGCCCGTCCAGGCGCAGGCCGCGAAGAAGCGGTCGGAGTAGTGCAGATGGAACAGGCTCGGGGCGTACCGGAACCGCGCCCGGGCGAGGAAGCGGGGGATCGGCAGCATCCCGCGCTCGCCCAGCAGGGCCCGGAACTGGAGGGCCGCCGTCAGGAACGCGACCAGGTACACGGCGGCCAGAGCCCGCTGGAAGACCAGCCGGCTCAGCCAGTAGTCGGGTGCGGTGAACCAGTCCACGGCTGTGCGCGCCCTCCTGTGCGGCGACACCGGCGCCGCTGTCGTCACGGCGTTCCCCGAGTTGCCAGCCAAACCTGAGCAATGCCAACAATAGGGCGTAATCACCCACAGTGATGCGGAGTGTGCGGTGCGGATACCCACCCGATCCATCGTCGCGGCCTGGGCGCTCTCGGTGGCGCTCCTCGCCGGGGGCTGCGCGGGCGCCGGTGTCAAGCAGGACAGGGCGGGCGAGATGGTCCTCCTGGAGGCCGCCACCGACCGGGGGCCCGAGCCCTTCACCGCCGCCACGGACACCGGCACCCCCAGGCCGGAGTCCCCCCATGGCACCGCCAGGGTCCAGCCCGGCGACGTCGAGGCACCCCTGCGCGCGGCCCGTACCGTGTCCGGCGCCACACCCGGCCTGTACCGGGGCACCTCGCACGTCGCCGCCTGTGACGTCGAGCGGCACATCGGCCATCTGGCGGCGGACGAGGCCAAGGCCGACGCCTTCGCCCAGGTGGCCGGCGTCAGCCGGTCGGCGCTCCCCGGCTATCTGCGCGGCCTGACCCCGGTCGTCCTGGGCGCCGACACCCGCGTCACCAACCACGGCTACCGCGACCGTCGGGCGGCCCGCTACCAGGCCGTGCTCCAGGCCGGCACCGCCGTCCTCGTCGACGACCGGGGCGTGCCCCGGGTGCGCTGCGCCTGCGGCAACCCGCTCAAGCCGCCCGCGCCGACCCGTGGCGGGGCCGGGGCCCGTGGCACCCCCTGGGCCGGCTACCAGCCGAACCAGGTGATCGTGGTGGCCCCGGCGCCCCGGGCCGTCACGAGCATCACGATCGTCGACGCGGCGACCCGTACCTGGATCGAGCGCCGGGTCGGCCACGACGTCCGCCGGGACCGGGTCGTGTCCCCGCCCGCGCAGACCGCCCCCAGCCCGGCCCCGTCCGACCCGCCGGACGCCGGACCGCGGGTCACCGGCCGGCCCAGCCCGCGCGAGAACGCCCCGGCCGCGTCGCCGTCCCCGCCCGGCACGCAGCGGTCCCCGGCCGGCACGCAGCCGTCCCCGCCCGGCTCCGCGGTGCCGGACGCCCGTAGCGATCCCCCGGACGGCGCCAGCGGGCTCGCGGACCGGAACCCCGGGACGACGGCGCAGGAGCCGCCGCCCGCCGAGGACGCCCCCGATCCCGATCCCGTTCCCGATCTGGCCCGCGATCTCTCCCTCGACCTCTCGGTGGCCCCCTCGGAACCGGGCGGCTCCGACTCGGGCGCCGCCGATCCGAGGGCCGCCGATCCGAGGGCTTCCGATCCGAGGGCTTCCGATCCAGGTACCTCTGATCCGGTGGCCTCCGATCCAGGTACCTCTGATCCGGGGGCCTCCGACCCCAGCGCCTCCGATCCGGGGGCCTTTGATCCCAGCACCTACGATCCGAGCGCCTCCGATCCGGGGGCCTTTGATCCCAGCGCCTACGATCCGAGCGCCTTCAACCTGGGCGCCTACGATCCGGGCGCTTCCGATTCGGCCGGCTCCGACCCGAGGGCGTCCAATCCGGGCACCTCTGATCCAGACACCTCCGACCTGAGCCTCACCGGCCTGAGCCTCACCGGCCTGAGCGACCTGGACGCCTCCGCCGACACCGGACCGCCCAGCGTGCCCGACCTCCCGGACCTCCCCGACGGTGGCGGCATGATCCCGGACGGCCCGCCCGCCGCCCGGTCCGGCACCGCGCCGGGCACGCCCGGTACCGTCCCCGCCCGCCCCTCCGGAGAACCCGGCGGCTGAGCGCGGACCCGGTGTCGCCGGGACCGTCGCCGGGGAGACCAGCCGCCCCCAGCGGCCCCTCGTGTCACCGATCAAGTCGAAGAATCGGCCGGTTCCTGGCAAGGTGGGCCCATGGCCGATCGGGGAGCGAGCGCCCTGTCACTCCCGGAGGACTGGCCCGCACACCCGGACCCGATCCTCGCGCTGAACCGCATGGGCAGCTTCGACTGGGACCTGGACGTCGGTCTGTTCCACATGGACGCCCAGGCCTTCGAGGTGTTCGACCTGCTGCCCGAGGAGTACGACGGGCGCCCGGAGACCCTGGCCGTCCGGGTGCCGCCGCCGGAGGCCGCCCGGCTCGACGCGGAGGTCGCCCGGGCGATCAAGGACGGCAGCGAGAACTACGGCGCCTACTTCCGCATCCGCTGCCGCGACGGCACCATGCGCTGGACGCACACCCAGGGCTACATCCGGCGCGACGACACCGGCCGCCCCCGCCGGGTCGTCGGCATCGTCCGCGACGCCACCGAGGAACTCGCCGACGGCGCGGCCCGCAGTCTCCGGGCCGCCCAGGACGAGGCCTTCCGGCAGCAGACCAGCGTCGTCCAGGTCATCTCCGCCGCGCTCGCGCACGCCCGCAGCGTCCAGGACGTCATCGACGTCCTCAAGGACACCCACGGCATCCGGCATCTCGGCGCGGCCAGCCTGGTGATGGGCCTGGTGGAGGCGGGCCGGATCCGGCTGGTGGCCGAGGGCCCAGTGGGCAGCTTCGTCCCGGGGACCCGCGTCACCCGGATCGACGAGCCGTACCCGATGAGCGAGGTCGTCCGCACGCTCAGCCCCCGGTTCATCGAATCGCCCCAGGAGTTCGCCGACGGCTACCCGATCCTCTGGCCGCACCTCACCGACCTGCACATCACCTCGGCCGCCTACCTGCCCCTGATCGCCCAGGCCCGCCCGATCGGCGCGATGGGCCTGCTCTACGACGACCGGCGCGGCTTCTCCGCCGAGGAGCGCGCCGTCCTGGTCGCGCTGGGCAGCAGCATCGCGCAGAGCCTCATGCGGGCCATGCTCTACGAAGAGGAGAAGGACCTCGCCCAGGGCCTCCAGCAGGCCATGCTGCCCCGCACCATCCCCAGCGTCCGCGGTGCCGACGTCGCGGTCCGCTACCGCTCGGCCGCCCTGGGCCGGGACGTCGGCGGCGACTGGTACGACCTGATCCCGCTGCCTGGCGGCAGCCCCTCCGGGGGAGGCCGGGTCGGCGCGGTCATCGGGGACGTGCAGGGCCACGACACGCACGCGGCGGCCGTCATGGGCCAGCTGCGGATCGTGCTGCGCGCCTACGCCGCCGAGGGCCACACCCCGGCCACCGTGATGGCCCGCGCCTCCGTCTTCCTGCACGAACTCGACACCGACCGGTTCGCCACCTGCCTGTACGCCGAGGCGGACCTGTCCACCGGAGTCGTCCAGGTGGTCCGCGCCGGGCACATCGACCCGCTGGTGCGGCACAGCGACGGCAGCTGTACCCGGGTCCCCGTCGAGGGCGGGCTGCCGCTCGGCCTGTCCGCCGAGTTCGGGCGGCTGGAGTATCCCGTCGCCACCCTCGAGCTCGATCCCGGCGACACCCTGCTGCTGTGCACCGACGGGCTGGTCGAACAGCCCGGCGCCGACCTGGACGACGGCATGCGCGGCCTGGTGGCGCTCGTCTGCGACGGCCCTCACGAGGTGCGCGATCTCGCCGACCGGCTGATCCAGCTGGCCGAGGAGCGGGGTGGCGACGACGACGTGGCCCTGCTCCTGCTGCGCCGCCGCGCCCCGGAGGCCACGCGGGCCGGCGGCCGGCTCCGGCAGCATGTGGTGCCCGGTGACCCGGAAGCCCTGACCCAGGCCCGGCACATGATCCAGGGCGCGGTCCGCGCCTGGGGCGCCCACGACCTCGCCGACGAGATCGAGCTGGTCGCCGACGAGCTGATCACCAACGCGCTGATGCACACCGAGGGCTCCGCGATCGTCACCCTGCGGGCCCTGGACGGCGGCGACCACAGGCTGCGCATCGAGGTCGAGGACTGCTCCAGCGCCCTGCCGCGGCGCCGCGACGCGGGCGAGATCGGCGCGTCCGGCCGCGGTCTGGTCCTGGTGGAACGGCTCTCCGACAGCTGGGGCGTGGAGGCGCGGGGCGGCGGCAAGGCGGTGTGGTGCGAGTTCCGGGTGCCGTAGCCACCGGTCCGGGCGGGACGGCGGGGGAGGCGTTGTCGGTGCCGGATGGCACTCTGGACGTATGCCCGAACTGCCCGAGGTAGCAGCGCTGACGGACTTCCTCACCGAGCACCTGGTCGGACGGCGGGTGGTGCGGGTGCTGCCCGTGGCCATCAGCGTCCTGAAGACGTACGACCCTCCGGTCACCGCCATCGAGGGAGCGGAGGTGACGGCCGTGCGCCGGCACGGCAAGTTCCTGGACGTCGAGACGGACGCCGGGCTGCATCTGGTGGCCCATCTGGCCCGCGCGGGCTGGCTCCAGTGGAAGGACCGGCTGCCGGACGGCCCGCCGAAGCCCGGCAAGGGCCCGCTGGCGCTGCGGGTGGCGCTGGAGACCGGCGAGGGCTTCGACCTGACCGAGGCCGGCACCCAGAAACGCCTCGCCGTGTACGTCGTCCGCGACCCGGAGGAGGTGCCCGGCGTCGCCCGTCTCGGCCCCGATCCGCTCGCCGGCGACTTCGACGAGGACCGCTTCGCCGCCCTGCTCCAGGGTGAACGGCGGCAGCTGAAGGGTGCCCTGCGCGACCAGTCGCTGATCGCGGGCGTCGGCAACGCCTACAGCGACGAGATCCTGCACGCCGCGAAGATGTCCCCGTTCAAGCTCGCCGCCTCCCTCACCCCGGAGGAGACCCACCGCCTGTACGAGGCGCTGCGCGACACGCTCACCGAGGCGGTCGAGCGCTCCCGGGGGGTGGCCGCCGGACGGCTGAAGGCGGAGAAGAAGAGCGGCCTGCGTGTCCACGGCCGCACGGGCGATCCCTGCCCGGTGTGCGGTGACACCATCCGCGAGGTCTCCTTCAGTGACTCCTCGCTCCAGTACTGCCCCACCTGCCAGACGGGCGGCAAGCCCCTGGCCGACCGCCGGCTGTCCCGCCTGCTGAAATGACCAGGGCTGAGCTGCTGAGATGAGCGCCGCGCTCAGCGCTGGCTGTCGCGGAAGCCGATGACCACCGCTCCCCACCAGCACACCTGGGACACGAGAGCCGTGGCGACGCCCCAGGCGAGCAGGCGCGGCGCGACCGACCCGCCCCGCCGCGCCCGCATGCGCCGGGCGAGCAGTCCGGCCTGGAGGCCGTTGAGGGTGAGCCCGAGCACCAGGGCGAGCTTGATCCGGGTGAGGGTGGCGCCCAGGTCGGGGTGGAGCAGGACGCCGCTGGCCACCAGCCCGGCGAGTCCGGACCAGATCGGCACGTGCGGCCGGTGGGTGCCGTTCAGGGCCTCCGTCAGGGAGCACCGGCCGGTCAGCCAGAGCAGGGCGTGGTAAGTCGGCGGCCAGGACGGCGCCGAAGCCGAGCACCAGGGAGGCGAGGTGGACGAAGAGCGCCGCGGTGTGCAGGGGGTGCGGTTACCGTGCCCGTACCGTGACCAGCCGTTTCCCGTCCGTGGTCCGGATCTCGAAGCGGGCGATCTGGTCCGGGTGCATCGCTGCGGCGCCCATCGTGGTGGTGGCCCGGGTGCCGTCGTCCGCGTTGGTCCAGCCGGCGACGACCTGTTCCGTGCCGTCGCGGCCGACCGCGACCAGCCGGCAGGTGTGCGCCCCGGAGGCGTCCTTGACCTCCAGTCGCAGATCGCTGCCCCAGTCCTGGTCCGCCGAGGTGACCCGCGCCCACACCCCGGTGTCCGGATCGGTCGCCGCGGCGACCTGCGCGGCCGGGTCGGTGTGGCCGGCGAACGCCACGATCCCGGGACCCGCCACGGCCAGCACCACCGAGGCGGCCAGGCCGTACAGCGTCCGGCGGCGCCGCGTCCGCCGCAGGCGCGCCAGCTCGCCGAGCAGTCGGTCCAGCAGCCGTGGGCCGGGCTGTGCCATGGGGTGCACGAAGCGCGGCGTGGCGCGGCGGTACAGCATCAACTGCCGGGTCGTGGCCCCGAATTCGGTCACGTGTGCCGCGCACTGAGGGCACTCCATGAGGTGGTCCTCGAAGCGGAAGGCCTCCGCCTCGTCCAGCACGCCGAGCGCGTACGCGCCGACGTCGCGATGCCTTTCCAGGGACCTCATGCCGAATCCTCGTGCCGATGGGTGCGGGTGGGGTTACTCCTTGCTCCCACCCGTACGCAGCCGACCGCCGAATCACTCAAGCCGCGCACAGAATCGCGGACAAGAGATTCGGAGCGGCCCGGCCCGCGGATTGGTGTGAATTCCGGAAGGTTCAGAAGAGGTGGATCGCGAGGTGCCCGAGAGGCAGCCCCAGCCGCCAGGCCGGGGTCCACACCTTCGGCCCGTCGTCCTCCCCGAACACCGCTCCGCCGCCCGGCACCGCGTCCAGGTCCGGCGCGAGCAGTTCGGTCTCCTCCAGCCAGCGCCAGGCGTCCTCGGCCAGCGCCAGGTCCGGGCAGGGCGCGCGGGAGCCGGCCGCCCGCTCGGTCAGCTCGGCCATGCGCTCGCGCACCCAGTCCTGCCACGGCTGGTCGTAGGCGGTCAGCGACAGCCAGTTCTCCAGCTGGGAGATCACCCGGATGCCGGACAGCTCCCCGTCGGTGTCGGACAGGAAGACGGTCAGCGCCAGCGCGTCCCGGCCGGCCCGGAACTCGAAGGACGTCGGTGGCATCAGATCGCCGGTGCGCAGCAGCTCGTCGGCGATGTACTCGGCGTACAACCAGGCCATCGGAACGGCCAGTTCACCGCCGTCGGCGCCGTCCGTGCTCTCGTGACCTCTGTGCAGCATCCCTTCCTGCCTTCCTCCGGTGCGTGCGCGTCGCCCGAGCCCGTCGGGACTGCGCCCCGGTCCCCGCCGGAACGCGGATGAGGACAGCCCATGCCCGAACGGGGCCCACAGCAAGGCGCTTTACCGAGGTTTGACCAGGCTTCCGGTTTCAGCGCAGGTCGGCCGCATAACCCGGAAGGACCCGGCGCAGGGCGCGCAACGCGTAGTACGCGCGGGATTTCACGGTACCGGGTGGAATCCCCAGGGTCTGCGCCGCTTCCGCCACAGTGGCCCCGCGGAAATACACGAGTACCAGCACGTCACGGTGTTCCGGCGTGAGTGTCTTCACAGCCTCCCGGACGTCGAGCATCGCGGCGGCCCGCTCGGCGTGGTCGGCGGTCACCCGCGCGTTCTCGGGGACCTCGTCGCAGATCTCCGGGGGGCGCGCCTGCCGGGCCCGCCGGGCGTCGATCGCGAGCCGCCGGGCCACGGTGAGCAGCCAGGGCCGTACCGAGTCGAAGCCGTCGGCGTGCAGGGCCTCGGGATGCTGCCAGGCGCGCACCAGGGTCTCCTGGGCGAGGTCCTCGGCGCGCTGCCGGTCTCCGTCGCAGAGCCTGAACAGCAGGGCGAACAGGGGTCCGCCGTGCTCGCGCTGGAGCGCGGCCAGCTCGTGCTCGGCGGTCGTCGTCCCGGGGGTGAGTGAGGTTCCGGCCGTCATGGCCGTATGGCAGCGCAGGGCGCGGCCGGCGGACAGAGGGCGGACCCGGTTGTGCGACGGACGGTCGAACGCGTCGGCGAACGGTCGGACGAGCGGTACGTCAGCACCCGGGCGAGCGGTACGTCAGGACCCCGGACGGGCTAAGGACAGCTCCTGGACTGTTTATCCGACTCTTCAGATTCATACCCATATGCCCGTCACGGCTTCGTCTGTATATACGACAATCCTGGGGTGAGTTGATGATCGGACGCAGACAGCAGGTGGCCCTGGCCCTGACCGCCGTCCTCGCGGCCGGAGCCGCCTGCCAGAACCAGCACCGGGAGTCCGGCACGGAGGGACGCTCGGCGCCCGCCGCCGCCGACGGCTTCACCCTCGTCGCCTCCGGAGACGTGCTGCCGCACACCTCCGTCATCGAGCGCGCCTCCTTCGACGCCGGCGGCAGCGGCCACGACTTCCGCCCGATGCTCGCCGGCGTCCAACCGGTCGTATCCCGCGCCGACCTGGCGCTGTGTCACATGGAGACCGTCTACGGCGCCGACGGCGACTACGCCGGCTACCCCGACTTCAAGTCCCCGCCGCAGATCGCCCAGGGCCTCGCCGCCACCGGCTACGACGGCTGCTCCACCGCCTCCAACCACGCCCTGGACGACGGCGCCGCCGGCATCCGGCGCACCCTCGACGCCATGGACCGGGTCGGCCTCCGGCACGCCGGGACCGCCCGCGACGAGGCCGAGGCCCGCTCGGTCACGCTCCTGCGGGCGGGCTCCGCCAAGGTCGCCCATCTGTCGTACACCTTCGGCACCAACGGCAACGCGCTGCCGCCCGGACAGCCCTGGGCGGTCAACCTGATCGACGCCGACCGGATGGCCGCCGACGCCCGCGCCGCCCGGCGGGCCGGCGCCGACGTGGTCGTGGTCTCCGTGCACTGGGGCACCGAATGGCAGGACGAACCCGACCGGCAGCAGCTCACCCTCGCCCAGCGGCTCACCGCCTCGGCCACGGCCGGCCGCCCGGACATCGACCTGATCCTCGGCACCCACGCCCACGTCCCGCAGGCCTACGAGAAGGTCAACGGCACCTGGGTGATCTACGGGATGGGCGACCAGATCGCCGGCGAGATGTACAACGGCGAGGGCGCCCAGGACCCGCGGGGCAACGAGTCCACCCTCGGCCGCTTCACCTTCGCCCCGCCGGCCCGCCCGGGCGAGCCCTGGCGGGTCACCAAGGCCGAGTTCGTCCCGCAGCTGTACGACCTCGACGCCGGCCGGGTCGTCGACCTCAACAAGGCCATCGCCCAGGGCGCCGAACTGGAGGGGGTGCGCGACCGGATCAGGGACGTGGTGCTCAGCCGGGGCGCCGGGCAGGACGGCCTGGTCATGGCGGAGTGACTACGGGGCCGGCCGCTCCGCCAGCACCGAGCGGCGGTAGGAGTAGCCGAAGTAGATCCCACAGCCGATCGCGAACCACACCGCGAACCGCACCCAGGTCTGCCACTGGAGGAACGTGATCAGCCAGATCGAGAAGAGGACCCCCAGCGCGGGCACGACCGGCATCCCCGGCGTCCGGAAGGTGCGCGGCAGCTCCGGCTGCCGGTAACGCAGCACGATCACCGCCGCGCACACCACGACGAACGCCAGCAGGATGCCGATGTTGGTCAGCTCGGCCGCCTCGCCGATCGGGACGAACCCGGCGATGACGGCCGAGGCCAGCCCGACGATCCAGGTCACCCGGGTCGGCACGTGCCGCGTCGGGTGCGTCTTCGCGAACCACCGGGGCAGCAGCCCGTCCCGGGACATCGAGAACCACACCCGGGTCACGCCCAGCATGAACGTGAACATCACCGTGAGGATGCCGATGATCGCGCCGACCGCGATCACGTCCGCCAGCGCGCCCAGACCGACCGACTTGAACGCCGTGGAGAAGCCGCTCTCCTTGTCGATGTCCTTGTAGTTCTGCATGCCCGTCAGCACCAGACAGGCCGCAACGTACAGCACCATGGAGATCACCAGCGAGTAGATGATCGCCTTCGGCATGTGCCGCTGGGCGTCCTTCGACTCCTCGGCCGCCGTGGACATCGCGTCGTAGCCGAACACCGCGAAGAACACCGTCGCGGCGCCGGTGAACGCCCCGCTCACGCCGAACGGGAAGAACGGCCGGTAGTTGCCCGTGTTGATGTGGAACACGCCCACGCCGATCACCAACAGCACCACCAGCACCTTCAGCGCCACCACGAACGTCTCGAAGCGGGCCGCGCTGCGGATGCCCTGGGTCAGCAGCCAGGCGATCAGCAGGCACAGCAGCGCCGCGAACAGGTCGATCCGGTGCCCGGCCCCGGTGCCGGGCGCGCCCAGCATCCACTGCGGCAGGTCGGCGCCCATCTGCTCAACCAGGAAGCTGAAGTAGCCGGAGATGCCGATGGCCACCACGGCCACGATCGCGGTGTACTCCAGCAGCAGGTCCCAGCCGATGAACCAGCCAGCGAACTCGCCGAGCACCGCGTACCCGTAGGTGTAGGCCGACCCGGCCTTCGGGATCATCCCCGCGAACTCGGCGTACGACAGCGCCGCGCACGCGCTCGCGACACCGGCGATCAGGAACGACACCAGCACCGCGGGCCCGGCCGTGCCGTTCGCCACCGTGCCGGCCAGCGTGAAGATGCCCGCGCCGATGATGCCGCCCACACCGATCGCGGTCAGCTGCCAGAGCCCCAGCGACTTGTCCAGCCGGGTGCCCTCGCCGACCTCCGTCTCCTCGATGTGCTCGATGGGTTTGCGCCGGAGAATCCCCTCACCCGCGCGGAGCCTGTCCATGGGCCTCACCTCTTCGCCGACGGCAAACGGCTGACGGCGGATCATGATGGCCCAGCCGACAGCCCCAGGGAAGGCGCCACGCACGGCCCACGGGGGTGTCCGGATCCGAGCGGTGGGACGGCGCGCGGCGCAGCGGACCCCGGCTGCGGGCCGGTGAGCGGGAGGTGCCGGGTCTGCTCACCGGCGAAGCCGGCCAGCGAGGGCGAGCCGGCGACTCCGGCAAGCGGTACGTCGCCGCAAACGGCCGGTGACGATCGCGGGGGGGGTGGGGGGGGGGGGGGGGGGGGGGGGGGGGGGGGGGGGGGGTGGGGGGGGGGGGGGGGGGGGGGGGGGGGGGGGGGGGGGGGGGGGGGGGGGGGGGG
>NZ_JBVHWM010000016.1:65395-122822 GCF_055564375.1 Streptomyces sp. NPDC029138 | reverse complement strand
AGCGTGTTGTTGCGGCCCTTGCGGAACGTCGTGCCGATGGGGTGGATGGGCGGCAGGTAGACGACGTCGAAGCCCATCTCCGCGATCGGCTTCAGTCTGCGCGCGGCCGTACGGAACGTGCCGTGCGGCTGCTCCTTGGTGCCCTCCGAGCGGGGAAAGAACTCGTACCACGAGCCGTACAGCGCGCGTTCGCGCTCCACCAGCAACGGCATCGCATCGGAGGCGGTGACCAGCTCGCGCAGCGGATACCGGGCCAGCAATGCCTCGACCTCCGGGGACAGTGCCGCCTTCAGACGGTCGTGCACCGACAGGGAGTCGTCGCCGAGGGCGTGCGCGGCGGCCAGGACCAGGGCGCGCTCGGGGCCCTTGGGCACTCCGGCGGCGGCCCGCTCGTACAGCTCGGCACCCGCCTCCAGGACCAGGCCGGTGTCGATCCCGGCCGGCACCTTCACGGACGCGGTGTGCCGCCATGTCGCCAGCGGATGGCTCCAGGCCTCCACCCGGAAGGTCCAACGGCCCGTCGTGTCCGGGGTGATCTCCGCACCCCACCGGTCGCTGCCCGGGGACAGCTCCCGCATCGGTGTCCAGGGGCCCCGGCGGCCCTTGGGATCGCGCAGGACCACGTTCGCCCCCACGGCATCGTGCCCTTCGCGGAACACGGTGGCCGTGACCTCGAAGGTCTCCCCGGCCACCGCTTTCGCCGGGCGCCTGCCGCACTCCACGGCCGGCCGGACGTCACGTACCGGTACACGGCCGATGGCCGGGGTCCTGCGCATGTATCTCACCTCCGCCGTGCGCGGAGCCGGGCACCCGGCCCGGCTCCGCGATCCGAAAGTCGGGCCGACGCGCGCCGGTCCGAGAGGAACGCCTTGTACGGTGCCAGGTCAGGGGCTTGGCGCCGTGGAACGCCGCTCCGGTGGCGGCGCTCTTCTGGCCGCCCGGCGCGGCTGCGGCCGTCCGTCCTGCTCGCGCAGGTAGGTGACCAGGTTCGTGCGGAGATAGCGCTCGGCGGCGTCCGCGGCCTCGCGGGCGCAGCGTTTGCCCATCAGCACGCACAGCGTGTAACCCGAATCCTCGAAGGTGGCCCGGACCGTGCGGTCGTGGGGCGAGGCGAGCATCACGCGCTCCCACGCCCGGTACCGCCGCAACTGCCGGGCCACTTCGGCCTTGGCGGGTAGCAGCATGGCCCTCATTCACCTTCCACGCTCTCGACTGGGCGCGTTCCCGACGGTCGGGTGGTGTCCGCGCACGGGAGGGCGCGGCACCGTTACGGCGATCGAGGCTTTCACTTATGGTGCACGCGCGACGACGCAGCGTCTTGTTGGAGCTTCAACCAGTTGGGGTGTCGGGTGCTCGTGTTGCACGAATGGCGTAGTGGCGTCACCGTGGAGGTGACTCAGAAGCGATCAGCGCTCACGCTATGTGTCCGGGATCCCTCCCGGACAGGGCGAGGGGAGCGAGAGCTTCGCCGGTGAGGAGCAAGCGACGATGAAGACCGCAGTGCCCTGCTACTACCACCTCGACGTGGAAGTCAGCCCGGAACGGGTGGGACAGGTCAGCCGCATCCTGGCCGCCCATCTCCGCTACTGGGACCTCGAGAACCTGGTGGACCCCGTCTGCCGCGGCGCCGAACTGCTGCTGCGGGCGATCGACGAGCACGCGACGGACAAGCACACCTCGATCGAGATGTGGTGGAACGGCCAGCACCTCATCACCGCCTTCGGTGACGACGACCCGGATCTGCGCCCGGACCTGGACCTGCGGTCCTGCCTGGCGGACATCGCCGCGATGAGCGACGGCTGGGGCTGCTGCGCCTCGGACACCGGCAGCAAGATCATCTGGTTCTCGCAGCGCGCCCGCGCCGGCCAGCGCGTCCCGCTGGTGCCCACCGCCCCCGCGCCCACTCTCCGGGAGGGCCTCACGGTGCCGCGCGAGGAGCCCGTGGCCGTGCTGGCCGGGCCGGCGCCCGCCAGGGACGACGCCCTGGAGGGCAGCCGGTGACCGCCCGCAAGAGCCGCAAAGGGGTGCCCGTGTGGAGCGGGCACCCCTACCCGTTGGGTGCCGCGTTCGACGGACAGGGCACCAACTTCGCCCTGTTCAGCGAGGTCGCCGAGCGCGTGGAGCTGATCCTCGTCGACGACGCCGGCACCATGACCCCCGTCCCGCTGCACGAGGTCGACGGCTTCGTGTGGCACGCCTACCTGCCGGGTGTGGGCCCCGGCCAGCGCTACGGCTACCGGGTGCACGGCCCCTGGCAGCCGGCGCTCGGCCACCGCTGCAATCCGGCCAAGCTGCTGCTCGACCCGTACGCCCGCGCCGTGGACGGCCAGATCGACAACCACGCCTCCCTGTACGAGCGCGCCCCGGACGGCCCCGCCCCGGCCGACAGCGCGGGTCACTCCATGCTGGGTGTGGTCACCGACCCGTTCTTCGACTGGGGCGACGACCGCCCGCCCCGGACGCCGTACGCCGACTCGGTGATCTACGAGGCCCATGTGCGCGGCCTGACCATGACCCACCCGGACGTCCCCGAGCGGCTGCGCGGCACCTACGCGGGCCTCGCGCACCCCGCCGTGATCGAGCACCTCACCTCGCTCGGCGTGACCGCCGTCGAGCTGATGCCGGTGCACCAGTTCGTCCAGGACGGCGTGCTCCAGGACCGCGGCCTGTCCAACTACTGGGGCTACAACACCATCGGCTTCTTCGCCCCGCACAACGCCTACGCCGCCTTCGGCAGCCGCGGCCAGCAGGTCAACGAGTTCAAGGCCATGGTGAAGGCACTGCACGCGGCCGGGCTCGAAGTCATCCTGGACGTGGTCTACAACCACACCGCCGAGGGCAACGAACGGGGCCCCACGCTGTCCTTCCGGGGCATCGACAACGCCTCCTACTACCGTCTGGTCGACGGCGACTGGGCGCACTACTACGACACCACCGGCACCGGCAACAGCCTGCTGATGCGGCACCCCTACGTCCTTCAGCTGATCATGGACTCGCTGCGGTACTGGGTCACCGAGATGCACGTCGACGGCTTCCGCTTCGACCTCGCGGCCACGCTGGCCCGGCAGTTCCACGAGGTGGACCGGCTCTCGGCGTTCTTCGACCTGATCCAGCAGGACCCCGTCATCAGCCGGGTCAAGCTCATCGCCGAGCCCTGGGACGTCGGCGAGGGCGGCTACCAGGTGGGGAACTTCCCGCCGCTGTGGTCGGAGTGGAACGGCAAGTACCGGGACGCCGTACGGGACTTCTGGCGGGCCGAGCCCGGCTCGCTCGGCGAGTTCGCCTCCCGGCTCACCGGCTCCTCCGACCTCTACCAGCACAGCCGGCGCCGGCCGCGCGCGAGCGTCAACTTCGTCACCGCGCACGACGGTTTCACCCTGCGCGACCTGGTGTCGTACAACGACAAGCACAACGAGGCGAACGGAGAGGAGAACCGGGACGGCGAGAGCCACAACCGGTCCTGGAACTGCGGGGTGGAGGGCGATACCGACGACCCGGCCGTACTCGAACTGCGCGCCCGTCAGCAGCGCAACCTGCTGGCCACACTGCTGCTCTCGCAGGGCATCCCGATGCTCTGTCACGGCGACGAACTCGGCCGCACCCAGCGGGGGAACAACAACGCCTACTGTCAGGACAACGAGATCTCCTGGGTGGACTGGGACCTGACCGACGAGCAGCGCGCCCTCGCCGAGTTCACCCGGCGTCTGATCGCCCTGCGGGCCGCGCACCCGGTGCTGCGCCGGCGCCGCTTCTTCCGCGGCGAGACCGCGACCCGCGCCAAGCAGCCGCTGCCCGACCTGATGTGGCTGCGGCCCGACGCCCGCGAGATGACCGACCGGGACTGGCAGCGCGGCGACGCGCACACGGTCGGCGTGTTCCTCAACGGGGACGCCATCGCCGAGCGCGACTCCTACGGCCGGCGGATGGTCGACGACTCGTTCCTGCTGCTCGTCAACGCTTACTGGGAGCCGGTCGTCTTCCGCCTGCCCGACGACTCCTTCGGCGAACGCTGGACCACCCTCATCGACACCGCCGACCCCGAGGGCCTCCCGGACGAACGCGAACGCAAGGCGGGCACGAAGGTGCGCGTCGAGGCGCGCGGCCTGGTCCTGCTGTCGCGTCCCTCGCGTGCCGCCGGCTTCCAGGGGGTCGGCTTCACCGGCTCCGGCGGGACGTCACCGTGAACTGCGCACCGTCCGGGTCGCGCAGGATCGCCTCGGTGTCCTCCTCGCGCAGCACGCTGCCGCCGTGTTTCTCCGCCGCGCGGGCGCAGCCCGGCACATCGCTCACCGCGAAGTGGATCTGCCAGTGCGGCCGTACCGACGGGTCCGGGGCCGCCTCCACCGCGCCCGAGTCGATGCGCGCCACGATGTCACCGCGGCTGCGCAGCACCACCTCGCCACCCTTGTACTCCACCTCGCAGCAGCCCGGCAGCCCGCTCGCCCAGTCCAGGACCTCGCCGTAGAAGATCGCGGCGTCGAAGGCGTCCCGGGTGTGCAGCCGGACGAAGGTCGGTGCCGCCTGCCGCCACGCCTCCCAGTTGCCGACGAGTTCGCCCTGCCAGATCCCGAAGGTGGCCCCGTCCCGGTCGGCGAGGAGCGCCGCCCGGCCCGGCGGGAAGGACAGCGGCCCGACCGCCGACGTGCCGCCGCGCTCCCGGACCCGGGACACGGCCACGTCCGCGTCCGGCACGGCGAAGTACGGCGTCCAGGCCACCGCCATCTGCCACATGGAGGCGACGGCGGCGATCCCGGCCACCGGGACCCCGTTCGCCAGGGCGACCCGGAAATGCTCGCCGAGCTTGGCGCCTCGCCAGCGCCAGCCGAGGACGGCCGCGTAGAAGTCCTGGGTGGCCTGGAGATCGCGGCTGGTCAGGCTCACCCAGCACGGCGCCCCGAAGACGGAGTGGGTGGAGACGACTTCTTTTCTGCGTGGTTCGCCGCCGGTGAGGGTGTCGTGGTTCATGGCAGTCGCGTCCTGCTCTCGGGGCCGGGCGGCCACCGGTCTGGCACCAGTGTCCAACCGGAAGCGGGTGGGCTGCCTGTCGGGTACCCCGGGTGGCGGGGGTCCAGCCCCCTGCGCACGATGGAGGGATGGGAGAGATCGAGCCGGACCGGATCGCCGCGCTACAGGCGGAGGTCGACCAGCTGAAGGAGGCCGTGACCTCCCACGCGGTGGTCGACCAGGCGATCGGGATGGTCGTGGCCCTCGCCCGGGTGACCCCGGACCAGGGATGGCAGGTGCTGAAGGAGGTCTCCCAGCACACCAACATCAAGCTGCGCAACATCGCGGAGCTGATCCTGATCTGGGGGCGGCGCGGCGACATCCCCGCCGAGATCAGGGCGGAGCTGGAGGACGCGCTGGACCGGTACGGCCCCACCCAGGTGCCGGGGTCCGAGGAACAGTAGGCTCCCGGGCCCGGGGAACAGTGTTTCCCGGGCCCGGGATCAAGGGGTTCGTCAGCGGGCGCGGGCCGTCAGCGGGCGCGGGCCTCCGCGAGGAGTTCCTCGCGCAGCCGGTCGAAGCAGCCGCTGAGCAGCCGCGAGACGTGCATCTGCGAGATACCCAGCTGCTGGGCGATCCGGCTCTGCGTCATACCGCGGAAGAACCGCAGGTAGAGGATGGTGCGTTCACGCTCGGGCAGCGCCTCCAGACACGGCCTGACCGCGGCCCGGTCCACGACGAGGTCGTACCCCGGGTCCGGGCAGCCCAGCGAGTCGCCGAGGGCGTAGCCGTCCGTGCCGGCCACCTCGGCGTCCAGGGACAGCGCGGAGAAACACTCCAGCGCCTCCATGCCGGTGCGCACCTCGTCCTCGCTGAGCCGTGTGAACGCGGCGATCTCGGCGACGGTGGGTGCCCGGCCCGGCGTGGTCTGCGCCAGCTCCTTCGTGGCGGCGCGGACCCGGTTGCGCAGGTCCTGCACCCGGCGCGGCACATGCAGGGTCCACATGTGGTCGCGGAAGTGGCGCTTGATCTCCCCGGTGATCGTGGGCACCGCGTACGCCTCGAAGGCCCGGCCGCGCTCGGGGTCGTAGTGGTCGACGGCCTTGACCAGGCCCAGCGCGGCCACCTGGTACAGGTCCTCCAGGGCCTCGCCACGGCCGCGGAACCGTACGGCGATCCGCTCGGCCATGGGCAGCCACAACCGGACCAGCTCGTCCCGCAGCGCCTGGCGCTCGGGACCGTCGGGCAGCCCGGCGAGCCGCTCGAAAGCGCTGCTGGTGTCCGGGGCGTCATCGTGTGGATGGGGTTTCGTGCTGCCAGTGACACGCATCGCGCGCACCTCTCTCAGCAGGTGCTGGATGGACAGACACCGTGGGAGGTGCGCTCGGACCATGGATAGGACACCGGGGCGTCCGGCGAGAGCCGGCTCCCACGGACGTGCCTCCTGTCCGAAGCACTGATGTGCCCATTCCCGCTGACGGACATCTCAAAACAAATAAGTACATATAGGTGGAGTTGGTCGAGGTGTTCCTGACCAGCTGGCCGAGGTGTTCTTGACCGTCGCTTGGGAAGCGATACCTCTGTAACAGAGGTAATCTCCGAACGTGGACGCCGACACCTTTCCGGAGGAACTGGCCGACGCGCTGGTGCGCATCCAGCGGCTGACCCGGCGCCGGCTGCGCGGCGGGCTCACAGCCCCCCGGCTGCGCGGAGCCGAGGTCGAACTGCTGCGGCTGGTCGAGTCCCGGCCCGGCATCGGCATCTCGGACGCGGCCCGTCAGCTGCACCTGGCAGGCAATTCCGTGTCGACCCTGGTCAACCAGCTCGTCCGGGACGGCTATCTGGTCCGCGAGACCGACCCGGCCGACCGGCGGGCCGCCCGCCTGCTGCTGACCGGGGCCGCCGAGCGGCGGCTCGCGGACTGGCGGCGCCGCCGGACGGAACTCGTCGGCCGGCACGTCTCCCGGCTCGGCGAGGCCGACCGCGAGGCCCTGCGCACGGCCCTTCCGGCCCTGCGCAGGCTGGCCGTCATGCTGCATGAGGAGGCCGAGGAGACATGACGAGCGACATGCCCGACGCATCGCAGACGCCCAGCACGTCGGAGACCACTGGCACATCCGACGCCGAAGCCTGCGGCTCCGTCGAAGCCGTCTCCTGTACCGGGCTCGCCTACGCCTTCGGCGAGACCCGTGCCGTCGACGGACTCGATCTGGCCGTCCGGAAGGGCGAGGTGTTCGGGTTGCTCGGGCCCAACGGGGCCGGCAAGACCACCGCCATCCGGTGCATCACCACACTTCTCCCCGTCCCCGCCGGCATGGTCCGCGTGTTCGGGCACGACGCCGCCAAGGAGCGCATGGCGGTGCGCCGGCTGCTCGGCTACGTCCCGCAGCAGCTCTCCGCCGACAGTGGGCTCACCGGCCGGGAGAACGTCGCCCTGTTCGCCCGGGTCTTCGACGTGCCGCGCCGCGAGCGCGCCGCACGCGTCACCCAGGCCCTCGCCGCCGTCGGTCTCACCGACGCCGCCGACCGGCTGGCCGGCACCTACTCCGGCGGCATGGTCCGCCGCCTCGAACTCGCCCAGGCCCTGGTCAGCGCGCCTCGCCTGCTGATCCTCGACGAGCCCACCATCGGCCTGGACCCGATCGCCCGCACCGGCGTCTGGGAGCACATCAACGCCGTACGCGCCGCCACCGGCATGACCGTCCTGGTCACCACCCATTACATGGACGAGGCCGACCAGTACTGCGACCGGGTCGGCCTCATGCACCGCGGCCGGGTCCGCGCCCTCGGCACCCCGGCGGCGCTGCGCCGGGGCCTCGCCGAGCGGCAGGGCACCGACCGCCTGCCCACGCTGGAGGACGTCTTCCGCGACGTCGCCGGCAGTGGCCTCGACGACCACTCCGGAGGAGGTTTCCGCGATGTCCGAAGCACCCGCCGCACCGCCCACCGCGTCGGCTGACGCCACTCCCGGAGAGGGCACCGCCCTGCTGCTCACCCCGCCCGTGCCGCGCGCCGGCTGGCGGCTGCTGCCCGCCCGGGTGATCGCCCTGTGCGCCGTCGAACTCCAGAAGCTGCGCCACGACCGGACCGAGCTGTACACCCGCGCCGTCCAGCCCGCCCTGTGGCTGCTGATCTTCGGCCAGACCTTCACCCGCATCCGGGCGATACCCACCGGCGGGGTCCCGTACATCGACTATCTGGCGCCCGGCATCATCGCCCAGTCGGCGATGTTCATCGCGATCTTCTACGGCATCCAGATCATCTGGGAGCGGGACGCGGGCATCCTGAACAAGCTGCTCGTCACCCCGACCCCGCGCTCGGCCCTGATCACCGGCAAGGCGTTCGCGGCCGGGGTGAAGTCGCTGGTCCAGGCGGTCGTCGTGATCGTGATCGCCGCGCTGTTCGGCGTCGCCCTCACCTGGAACCCGCTGAAGCTGCTCGGCGTCGCCCTCGCGGTGGTCCTGGCCTCCGTGTTCTTCTCCTGCCTGTCGATGACCATCGCCGGGATCGTGCTCAGCCGCGACCGGCTGATGGGCTTCGGGCAGGCGATCACCATGCCGCTGTTCTTCGGCTCCAACGCCCTCTACCCCGTGTCGGTGATGCCGGGCTGTTTGCAGGCCGTCAGCAAGGTCAACCCGCTGAGCTATCAAGTCGACGCGCTGCGGGGTCTGCTGCTCGGTACGCCCGCGCATCTCGCCGCCGACTTCGGGGTGCTGGCGGTGGCCGCCGCCCTGGGCATCACCGCGGCCTCCGCGTTGCTCGGCCGGCTGGCCCGCTGATCTTGCCGCGGACGTGATGTGCGGCACGCGCGCGTACCCGGCCGGGAGGGGCCGGATACGGATTCTTCCTGGGCAGCGCTTGATCACCGATCAAAGCGGGCGAATCCCCTGGCCACAGCGCATTCCGCTCATTTGACAGTGCGCTGAGCGCACAGATAGACAGCAGCTCTCGAAGGTCGAGAGGGGCACTGTGTACGAGCCGAACGTGGTCGGGGACTGGCAGGAGTACGAGGAGCATGCCGGTCTGCGGGTCCGCGTCCACCGCCTGGAGCCGGCCGAGCCGCCGCGCGGACGGGACGACGCCGCCGCCGGGCTGACGTACTTCAGCGTCCGGGTGACCGTGGAGAACCGCGGCGCGCGGCACTACGGCATCCATCTGGAGGACGGTCAGATCGACGTCCGCGTCGGCCCGGACGGCGAGGGCGCCTTCATCGACTGGCGCAACTCCCAGTTCATCGAGGGCTTCGACGTCTACCCGCTGCGCCGGGCCACCGCCGTCCTCTACGCCGCCGCACCCGAGGCCGCCCTCACACACGTGGACGTGCAGGTGCAGCTGCGGGTGGAGGACGAGTGGGCCGACCGCCGGCTGTGGGCGGGCGGCATCGGCATCGTGGAGCCGACCGCGCCGGCCGCACCCGCCGGCACCGGGCAGGGCAGCCTGGCCCACCAGGTCAGCGCGTTCCTGAGGGACCAGACCGAGCCCGGTTCCGCCTGACGAGCGCCCCGCGTGGGGCGTCGTACGACGCTCAGTGCGGGATGCCGTCGATGATCTCGCGTGCGCCCTGCCGCAGCAGCGCCACCGCGACCGAGGTGCCGAGCGTGGCCGGATCGAGCCGGCCCGCCCACTCGTGGGCGTTCAGCCGGGTCTTGCCGTCCGGGGTGAAGACGCAGGCCCGCAGGGAGAGTTCGCCGCTCCGGTCCACGCGCGCGTACCCGGCGATGGGGCTGTTGCAGTGTCCCTGGAGCACATGCAGGAACATCCGCTCGGCCGTCGCCTCCCGGTGGGTGGCCGGGTCGCCGAGCCCGCTGACCGCGTCGATCAGCTCGCTGTCGTCCTCCCGGCACTGTAGGGCGAGGATGCCCGCGCCGATCGGCGGCATCATCGTCTCCGGGGACAGCACCTCGCTGATCACGTCCGTCCGCCCGATGCGCTCCAGGCCGGACACCGCCAGCAGCAGCGCGTCCGCCTCGCCGGCGGCCAGCTTCTCCAGCCGGCGGTTGGCGTTGCCCCGGAAGGGCACGCACTCCAGATGCGGATGGGTGGCGGCCAGTTGGGCGATGCGGCGCACCGCGGAGGTGCCGATCCGGGTGCCGGCCGGCAGCTCGTCCAGGGTGAGCCCGTCCGGGTGCACCAGCGCGTCCCGGATGTCGTCCCGCTTGAGGAACGCGGCGAACACGGTCCCGGCCGGCAGCGGCCGGTCGGCGGGCACGTCCTTGACGCAGTGCACCGCGAGATCCGCCTCCCCGGCCAGCAGGGCGGCGTCCACCTCCTTGGTGAACGCCCCCTTGCCCTCGACCTGGGAGAGATCGCCGAGCCACTTGTCACCGGTGGTCTTCACCGGTACGACCGCGGTGCGCACGCCCGGGTGCAGCACCGCCAACTCGGCGCGGACCCGCTCGACTTGCGCCAGGGCCATGGGAGAGTCGCGGGAGACGATTCGGATCAGTTCGGGAACCGGCATGCGCACACGATAGACCCACCGGCCTCAGCCGAATTCCTCGGGCAGGTCCGCCGCCGACTCCTCCGGGGTGAGATCCGGGCGCAGCCGCAGCCAGGAAGGCTGGCGCAGCATGCCGTTCCGGGTGCGGGTGCTGTAGCTGACCTCGCCCACCAGCCGGGGCAGCACCCAGCGGGCGCCGGGGACGCGCGGCACGGGATCGAAGGGGCACCGGTCGCTCGCAGCGTCCCGCAGCAGCTCCGCGAGCTGGCTGCGCTCGGTCTCGCTCCAGCCGGTGCCGACCCCGCCGACGTAGCGCAGCCGGCCGTCCGGGTCGCGCTGGCCGACCAGCACCGCGCCGGGCAGTCCGGTCAGCCGCCCCTTGCCGGGCAGCCAGCCGCCGACGATCACGTCCTCGGCCCGCATGTTCCGGATCTTGATCCAGGCGCGGGAGCGCACGCCGGGCTCGTACACCGAGTCCAGCCGCTTGCACACCAGGCCCTCCAGGCGGTGTTCCCTGGTCGCGGCGAGCGCCTCGGCGCCGTGCCCGGTCACCGCGCCCGGCGTCGACCAGTACGGACCGGCGAGCCCCAGCTCCTCCAACCGGGCCCGCCGCCGTACGTACGGCAGCCGGACCAGGGGCTCCTCCAGATAGGGCAGGTCGAACAGCACCAGGTGCACCGGGACCTGGGCGGCCCGGCGCGCCGCCCGCGCGGGGGCGTGCGCGAGGCCCATCCGGCTCTGGAGGAGCTGGAAGTCGGCCCGGCCATGCTCGTCCAGGGCCAGCACCTCGCCGTCCAGCACGGCGGGGGTGGTGCCGAGCGCCCCGCCGAGCGGCCGTAGCTCGGGGTAGGCCCCGGTGATGTCCTCCCCCGAGCGGGCACGCAGCAGAACGGTGCCGTCACCGGGGAGGTAGACCATGACCCGCTGTCCGTCCTGCTTGGTCTCGTACGCCCACCGCGCGTCCTGCGCGGCGGGCGGCAGCGTGCCGGGCGTCGCCAGCATCGGCGGGATGAGCGGCAGGGTCACGGCGGTCACGGCAGAAATCTCGACCACCCCCACCACCGCCACGCCCCTTTCACCCCGGGTTCCCCTGAACGGTCCCGCGACGGGGGCGGCACGGGGGTCTACCCGGCCGGGACGGGCGGGGTGCGGCACCGGGTGGGGCCGGTGCGGGCCCGTGTGGGCGGGGATGGGGTGCTGGGTCGGTGCGGTGGGGGCGTGCGCTGGCTGGGATGGGCGGGGTGCGGCACTGGGTGGGGCCGGTGCGGGCCCGTGTGGGCGGGGATGGGGTGCTGGGTCGGTGCGGTGGGGGCGTGCGCTGGCTGGGATGGGCGGGGTGCGGCACCGGGTGGGGCCGGTGCGGGCCCGTGTGGGCGGGGATGGGGTGCTGGGTCGGCGCGGTGGGGGCAGCCGGATGGGCCGGGCGCGCGGCACTGGGGCGGGGCGGTGCGGGCCGTGTCGGCTGGACGGGGCGCTTGGTCGGCGCGGCGGGGGCGTGCGGCATGGGCCGGGGCGCGGCACTGGGGCGGCGCGGTGGGACCCGTGTCGGCCGGGATGGGGCGCTGGGTGGGAACGGCGGGAGGTGTGCCGGCCGTGATGGTCGGATGGCACGTGCCGGTGCGATGCGGGTCCGGCGGCCGTATGGGGCGGTGTGGGGGGGGGCGTACCGGTTGGGACGGGCGGTGTGCGGCACCGGGTTGGCGCGGTGGGGTCCGCCGTCGGCCGGGATGGGGCGTCTAGGGGGCGCCGGGCGGGCGCCGCGCGCAGCCGGTGGCGGCTGGGCCGAGCCGTTTGGTCGGCGGGGTGGGGGCGCGTCGGTCGGGACGGGCCGGTGTGCCGCACTGGGCCCGCGCTGTGCGGGCCCAGTGTCGGCTGGGTGGGCGGTTTTTTACGGCATGGGGCCGGTCCGGTGCGGCGGGTGGGGCCGTTGAGGGTCGTCCCGGACGGGGGCTGCCGGGCGGGACGGCGGGTCCCGCCCAGGCGAGCGGTTCGGCCGAGGGGTCCGCTCGGCCGACGGGGTCCCGCCCAGGTGACCCGTTCGGGCGACGGTTCCGGGGCCGCTGGGCGGGGTGACGGGGTCCGCTCAGTCGGCTCGTCCGGCCGACGGGGTCCGCTCGGCCGATGGAGTCCCGCCCAGGTGACCCGTTCGGGCGATGGTTTCCGGGCTGCCGGGCGGGTGACGAGGCCGGCTCAGCCGGGCGATGTGGTCCGCTCGGCCGGTGGAGTTCCGTTCAGGCGACCCGTTCGGCCGACGGTTCCGGGGTTGCCGGTGTCGGGATCGGCGTGTCGGGGCGGTGGCGGGGGAGGAACGAGGCGAGGACGAAGGCGAGGGCCGCCGCGCCCGCGCCGAGTGCCATGACCGCCTTGAAGCCGTTCTCGGACGGCAGCGCGTGGCCGCCCAGGCTGATCGTCATCTGGGCCAGGATCACGCCCGCGACCGCGCTGGCCACCGACGTGCCGATGGACCGCATCAGCGTGTTCAGGCTGTTCGCGGCGGCCGTCTCCGACGGCGGGACCGCGCCCATGATCAGCGCGGGCATGGCGCCGTAGGCGAAGCCGACGCCCGCGCCGATGACGCAGGAGACCAGGACCAGGTGCCAGACCTCGCTCATCAGCGCGATGTTGAGCGCGTACCCGGCGGCGACGATGACCGCTCCGATCATGAGCGTGATCTTCGGCCCCCGGGACTTGGTGATCATGGCGGAGACGGGCGCCATGGCCATCATCACCAGGCCCTGCGGGGCCATCACCAGGCCGACGGTGAGCATGGACCTGCCGAGCCCGTAGCCCGTCTGCGTCGGCAGCTGGAGGAGCTGCGGCAGCACCAGGGACATCGCGAACATCGAGAAGCCGAACGCGATGGAGGCCAGGTTGGTGAACAGCACCTGGCGGCGGGCCGTGGTGCGCAGGTCGACCAGCGGCTGGGCAGTGCGCAGTTCGAACAGGCCCCACGCCAGCAGGACCACGACGGCGAGCGCGAACAGACCCAGGGTGGTGCCGCTGCCCCAGCCCCAGTCGGCCCCCTTGGAGACGGCCAGCAGCAGGGAGACCAGACCGACGGCCATGCCGAGCGCGCCGGCCAGGTCGAAGCGCCCACCGGTGCGCACGCTGGACTCCGGCACCAGGCTCAGCACGCACAGGAACGCGACGACGCCGAGGCTCGCGGACGTCCAGAACAGCACATGCCAGTCGAAGTGGTCCGCGATGAAGGCCGCGGCGGGCAGCCCGAGCGCGCCGCCGACGCCCAGCGAGGCGCTCATCAGCGCGGTGGAGCCGGCCAGCTTCTCCGGCGGCAGCTCGTCGCGCATGATGCTGATGCCCAGCGGCACCACGGCGGCGGCGAGCCCCTGGAGCGAACGGCCGACGATCATCGGGACGAGCGCGTCGCTGAGCGCGCACACCACCGAGCCGGCCACCAGCAGCACGAGGCTGACCAGCAGCAGGCGCCGCTTGCCGAACATGTCGCCGAGCCGGCCGGCCACCGGGGTGGCGACGGCGGCGGCCAGCAGCGTGGCCGTGACCGCCCACGCGGCGTCGGACGCCGAGGCGTGCAGATAGCCGGGCAGCTCCGGGACGATCGGGATCACCAGGGTCTGCATCAGCGACACGGTGATACCGGCCAGGGCCAGCACCGCGACCACGGCACCCGGCCGGGCCGGAGCGGAGCGGCCGGCCTCGGCGGGCCGGGCGGGGGCGTCGGACATAGGAGAACCTTCCGGGGAACAAGGGAGCGCGGAAGAGCCGGACAGGACGACCGGGCTTCTTTAAGTCAACTGCTTGACTTACTGTAGCGGTACGGGGCGGCGGCGGGCGGGGGCCTGTCCCCGCCGGTGCGGGCGGGCCCGTAGGCTGCCCTGGCTGGACCTCGCCGCCCCGGTCGAGGACCTGGGACGGAGCGCGGGACGGGCCGGCCCAGGGCGGTGCGCAGTCCCGGAGCGGTGGTGAGCATGGCGCGCAGGACGGCGCGGGCCGAGCAGGTGAGCGCGACCCGGGAGGCGATCCTGACCGCGGCGGAGCGGCTGTTCGCCGAGCACGGCGTGTACGCCGTCTCCAACCGCCAGGTCAGCGAGGCCGCGGGGCAGGGCAACAACGCCGCGGTCGGCTATCACTTCGGCACCAAGGCCGACCTGGTCCGCGCGGTCGCCCGGCGGCACGCCGAGCACATCGAGACACTGCGCGAGCGGGCCCTCGCGGCGGCCGGTGACTCCACGGACGTACGCGACTGGGTCGACTGCCTGGTCCGGCCGGTGACCGAGCACCTGGCGAGCCTCGGCAGCCCCACCTGGTACGCCCGGTTCTGCGCCCAGGTCATGACCGACCCGGCCCTGCACGAGATCATGGTCGAGGAGTCCCTGACCTCACCGGCGCTGCGCGAGGCGGTCGAGGGCCTGAACCGCACCCTGCCGGAGCTGCCGCCCGAGGTGCGCGCCGAACGCGGTCAGATGGTCCGGCTGCTGATCCTGCACACCTGCGCCGAGCGGGAGCGGGCCCTGGCCGAGGGCACGCCGACCCCGCGCGCCAGCTGGGACGAGGTGGCGACGGGCCTGGCGGACGCGATCGTAGGCCTGTGGCTGGCCCCCGTCGGCATGCGACGGTGACTTTCCGGGCCGCCTCGCGTCAGTGGGACCGTGGCGGTCCCACCCACCCCAGGGAGCGCTCGACGGCCCGCTGCCAGTTGTCGTACTCCGCCGCCCGCAGCTCGGGGTCCATGGCGGGCAGCCACTGGCCGGCCTTGTGCCAGTTGCGGCGCAGCACCTCCAGGTCGGACCAGTAACCGGCGGCGAGCCCGGCCGCGTAGGCGGCGCCGAGGGAGACCGTCTCGGCGACCATGGGCCGTACCACGGGCACGTCGAGCACGTCGGCCACGAACTGCATGAGCAGGTTGTCCGCGGTCATGCCCCCGTCCACCTTGAGCTGCTGGAGGGGGACCGAGGAGTCGGCGTTCATGGCGTCGACGACCTCCCGGGTCTGCCATCCGGTGGCCTCCAGCACGGCCCGCGCCAGGTGTCCCTTGGTGATGTACGAGGTGAGCCCGACGATGACCCCGCGCGCGTCGCTGCGCCAGCGCGGCGCGAACAGGCCCGAGAAGGCGGGGACGATGTAGCAGCCGCCGTTGTCCTCGACCGTCCGCGCGAGGGTCTCGATCTCCGGCGCGCTGCTGATCAGCCCCAGGCGGTCGCGGAACCACTGGACGAGCGCGCCGGTGACGGCGATCGACCCTTCCAGGGCGTAGGCCGGCTGCTGGTCCCCGATCTTGTAGGCGACCGTCGTGAGGAGCCCGTGCCGAGACCGCACCAGGTCGGTTCCGGTGTTGAGCAGCAGGAAGCTGCCGGTCCCGTAGGTGCACTTGGCGTCGCCGGGGGAGAAGCACGTCTGGCCGAACAGGGCGGCCTGCTGGTCGCCGAGCGCGGCCGTGATGGAGACGCCCGGCAGCAGCGAGCGGGCCTCGCCGTACGGCTCGGCGGACGGCCTGATCTCGGGCAGCATCGAACGGGGCACCCCGAAGAAGTCCAGCAGCTCGTCGTCCCAGGCGAGCTTGCGGATGTTCATCAGCATCGTGCGGCTGGCGTTGGTGGCGTCGGTGATGTGCAGACCGCCGTGGGCGCCGCCGGTGAGGTTCCAGATCAGCCAGCTCTCCATCGTGCCGAACAGCACCTCGCCGTCCCGGGCGCGCTGCTCGATCCCCTTGACGTGGTCGAACAGCCACCGGATGCGCAGCGCCGAGAAGTAGGTCGACGGCGGCAGGCCGCACCGGTCGAGGAAGAACGCCTCCCCGGGGTCATCCGCGAGGTCGTCGACGAGCGGCCCCGTGCGGGTGTCCTGCCAGACGATCGCCCGGCCCAGCGGTGCACCGGTCCGCCGGTCCCACAGCACCGTCGTCTCCCGCTGGTTGGCCAGGCCGATCGCCGCGATCTGCCCCTCGTCCACACCGGCGTCCGACAGGGCCTCCGGCATCACGCGCCGCAGGTTCTGCCAGATCTCGACGGCGTCGTGCTCGACCCAACCGGGCTTCGGGAAGTGCTGCTGATGCTCCTTCTGCGCGACCGAGACCAGCCGCCCACGGTGGTCGAACAGGATGCAGCGGGTCGAGTTGGTGCCCTGATCGACGGACATCACGTACCGTTCAACCATGATCGGGTCTGCCTTCCGACGGATCGAGGGGCGGCTGTCCTGTCCTACCAGCGGGCGGCTCCGAGGTCCCTGGAGATCGCCCGCGCGGCTTCCCGGATCAGGCTGACCAGATGCGGGCGGGGCCGGCTCTGGCTGTCGCAGAGCCGCTCGACCGGCCCGGACAGCCCGATGGCGCCGACGACGAGGCCCCCGTGCCCCCGGATCGGCGCGGCGAGCCCGGCCTCGCCCATGCTCATCTCCTGGATCTCGGCGGCCCAGCCGAGTTCCCTGACCTCGGCGAGGGCCCGGGCGAGCCGCTCGGGATCGACCAGCGTGTGCCGGGTGTACGCCTCCAGCCCGGGCGCCCGGACCGGCTCGACGGTCGCGGTGCCGAAGGCCAGCAGGACCTTGCCGAGCGAGGACGCGTGCAGGGGCAGCAGCGCGCCGACGTCCAGGGTCTGGAAGGTGTCGTCCGGCCGGAACACGTGGTGGACGATGAGGACGCTGCCCTCCAGAGGAGTCCCCAGCCGTACCGCCTCCCCGCTGCGGGCGGCCAGGGCGTCGGCCCAGTTGAGAGAGCGCGAGCGCAGTTCGTTGACGTCCAGGTAGCTGGTGCCGAGGTGCAGCAGGGCGGCGCCCAGCTGGTACTTCCCGGTGGTCGCGTCCTGCTCCACGAAGTCCACGTGCTGGAGCGTGCGCAGGATGCCGTGGGCGGTGCCCTTCGCCAGCCCGAGTGACGCCGCCACCTCGCCGAGACCGAGTCGGCGGGGCCCACCGGCGAGCAGGCGCAGGATCGCCGCCGCCCGTTCGATCGACTGGACTGGGCCGGCCATGAAGCGAGCCTATTACCGCTGCGGACGCTTCGCTTCGCGGGCGGGAGCCGGGCCGCGGGCCCGCGCGTTCGGTAATGCCGACCGCTGTTCATTGACCCAGCCCGATTTGTCTCCATAACTTGCTTTGAAGCCCGGAAAGGCGCCGAGCCGCGCGTCCGACCGGCAGCACACCATCGGGAGAGAACATGGCGGCACAGCTCAATACGCTGCTACGGGCGGCGGCATACGAACTCGTGTGTCCGGTCCCGCCTGTCGCCGGCGCCGTCTCGGCCGTACGCCGGCGTGCGGCGACGGCCCTCGCCGACTGGAGCGTGTCTCCGGAGATTGTCGAGGACGCGCTGCTGGTGGTGTCGGAGCTGGCCACCAACGCGATCATCCACGCCCGGCCCCCGGCCGAGCTGCGGCTGTCCTGGGAGGCGAGCGACAGCGGTGGCACGCTGTGCGTAGAGGTCACCGACGCGGGCCCCGCGCGTCCGGCGGGGCAGCCGCTCGGCGGGATCGATCCGGACGAGCACGGCCGGGGCGAGGCGATCGTGCACGCCCTGGCGACGCGTCACGGCATACGCGTCCATCGCGGCGAGGTCACCCGGTGGGCGGAGCTCGTCGCGGTCCGAGGCGTCTGAGGCGCCGCCTGCGGTACGGCCGGCACGGAGACCGGCTCCTGCGCGGTCTGCCTGCGCAGCAGGAGCAGGGCGGCGTCGTCGTGCAGCCGGCCGCCCACGTGCGCCAGCAGCTCGTCGTGGAGCGCGGTGAGCGTGCGGGCCGGCTCGTCGCACACATGGCGGGCCACGCGCTCGGCCAGCGGATAGAACGCGCGCGCGTGATCGCGGGCCTCGGTGACCCCGTCGGTGTAGAGCAGCAGCTGGTCGCCCACCGTGAAGGGCAGCCGCTGGAGGCGGGGCACCTGGCCCGAGAGGGCACGCAGCCCGAGGGGCGGCGCGGGATGGGTGGGCTCCACCGCCGCGACCTCTCCGGACGCCGATATCAGCAGCGGAGGCGCGTGTCCGCAGTTCACCACCTCCAGGTGCCCCGACCGGGGGCAGCCGGCGACGACCGCGGTGACGAAGTCGTCCGGTCCGAGGTTGCGCGCCAGGCTCCGCTCGATCCGGCTCACGACGGCGAGCAGGTCGGGCTCGTCGTGGGCGGCCTCGCGGAACACCCCGAGCACGAGTGCGGCGGTCCCCACGGCGGGCAGCCCCTTGCCCCGCACATCGCCGACGATCAGCCGGACGCCGTGCGGGGTGGGCACCAGGGCGTAGAGGTCCCCGCCGATCCGGGCCTCCGCCGCGGCGGCGCTGTAGCGGACGGCCACCTGGAAGGGGCCCACCGTCTCGGGGACGGGCTGGAGCAGGGCCTGCTGGGCGGCCTCGGCGACCGAGCGGACGGCCGCGAGGACCCGTTCCCGGTGGCCGCGCAGCGCGCTGGCCAGGCCGCTCGCCGCGGTGACGGCCAGCAGGGCGCACAGGACGGCCGCCAGCTCGCGTGCGGGAACCCCGTGCCCGAGGGCCAGCGCCGAGCCCGTCGCCGCTGCGAGGAGACCGGCGCAGAGCACACCGCGCGGGCCGTTGGTGGTGGCCGCCAGGGCGGGTCCGGCCGCCAGCAGCGGCAGCCAGGTCGTCCCCCTTCCGCCGGTGACGCCGACGAGCACGACGACGGCGACGACCAGCAGCGGCAGCCCGTGCACGACCGTGGCCGGCAGCCCGCCGGCGCGCCGGTGCACCGATCCCCAGGCGCCGGCCGCACGGTTGCCGAACCGCCGGGTCGTTCTGGGGGCGCCGCCGTGGTGTGGAGCCTGGCTCATGTCTCGTCCGCAGTCCTCGCCTGTAGGGGGTGCACACCCGTATCGTCCGTTTCGTCCAGCAAACGGGCCGGGGCTGGGCCGCCACAAGGAGCGGAATTTCAGATAGTGAGCGAGAGGCTCCGGGTCACCCGGTTCGCGATCGGCAGCAGCCGGGCCCGGATCTCCTGGAGCCGGTCCCGCCGCTCCACCGGCAGGGAGACGCCGAGCGACCCGGGCGTGGTGCCGCGATAGACGGGTACGGCGACGCACACGGTGCCGAGCGCGTACTCCTCCAGGTCCGTCACGGCCGGTGCCATCGGGGGCGACTCGATCCTGCGGAGCAGCTCGGGGAGGCTGGTGATCGTGCGGGGCGTGAGATCGGCGAGATGGTGCCTGGACAGGTAGTCCCGGCGGTCCTCGTGGTCCAGCTCGCGCAGCACGGACTTGCCCAGCGCGGTGGCGTGTCCGGCGTCCTCGAACCCCACCCACAGATCCACCCGGGGCGTACGGGGCCCGTCGACGATCTCGGCCACCCGGATCTCGCCGTCCTCGTAGAACGTGAGGTAGGCGGCGCTGGACAGCTCGTCCCGCAGGGCGGCCAGCGTCGGCCGCACGCGGCTGAGCAGCGTCTGGGTGCGGCCGGCCGCGTGCAACGAGATCAGCCGGTCGCCGAGGACGAAGGCGCCGTCGTCCAGTTTCCGCACGTATCCGTCGTGCACCAGGGTGCGCAGCAGGTGGTACGCGGTGGCCAGGGGCAGCTGCGTCTCGCGCGCCAGCTGCTTCGCCGGCGCGCCGTTCTCGTGCGCACTCACCGCCTCCAGCAGCCGGAAGGCCCGCTGCACGGAACCGATCAGGGTGGGACCGTCCTGAGCACCCATAGCTACCAGGCTGCCCCGCCGACCTGGCCCGGGCAAGGCCGGGATCAAGGGGCGGGTCCTGCTCGGCGGCATGACACGCGCTGCTCGTCCGCGTGACACGCGTACACGGGCCGCGCCTCCCGCGTGCGGGACCCCGGACTGCCGCCCGTGGTGCGGCGCCGAGGACCTTCCCCGTCAGTGCCGCGTGGCGAGGCTCAAGGCGTTCGCCGTCACCACCGCGCCCATGCCCGCCCACTCCACGGTGCCGAGGCCCTGGTCCAGGATCAGCCGGCCCACCAGGGCCGCGAGGACCGGGTTGACGCTCATGAAGAGGCCGAATGTCTGTGCCGGTACGTGGCGCAGTGTCAGCAGGTCGGTGAGGTACGGCACGGCGGAGGAGAGGACCCCGGCGGCGACGGCGCACAGGACGGCCCCGGCCGTCGGCGGGTGGCCGAGCGCGACCGCGATGCCGACGGGCAGGAAGGCCAGGGCGGACACGGCCGAGGCCGCCGCCGCGCCCTGCGCTCCGGGGACGCGCCGTCCGACGACCCGGTTGAGCAGGATGTACGAGGCCCAGCAGCACGCGGCGGCCAGGCCGAGCGCCATCCCGGTGTAGTCGGCGGAGGGCCGCGGCCGCATCAGGACCACGACCCCGGCCCCGGCCAGCACCGCGCACCCGGCGTCCAGCCGGCGCCGGGACGCGGCGAGCGCGATCGTCAGCGGCCCCAGGAACTCCAGGGTGACGGCGAGGCCCAGGCCGATCCGGTCGACGGCGCTGTACAGGCTGAGGTTCATCGTGCCGAACACCCCGCCGAGGAGCAGCACCGGCCACCACTGCCGCCAGGTGAATCCGCGCAGCCGGGGGCGGGCGACGGCGAGCAGGACGAGCGCGGCGACGTACTGCCGTACCGCCACCACGCCGAGGGGGCCGAGGACGGGGAAGGCGAGGGCGCCGACGGCGGCGCCGGTCTGGTTGGACAGCCCGCTGCCGGCCATGGCGGCCACTCCGGCCAGCCGCCGGGGCGAGGGCGCGGCCGAGGACAAAGGCCCGGTGGCGGTGGGGTCTTCGAGCGCTGGTCGCATGCCCGGGATCGTGCGCCCGCGGCACGCTTTCGCAAAATGCATCCTCGGGTCGATCTATACGCTCAACGTATGCAGGACATCGATCTGCGCCAATTGCGCTGTCTCGTGGCCATCGTCGACGAAGGCACGTTCACGGACGCGGCGATCGCCCTGGGCGTCTCCCAGGCCGCCGTCTCCCGCACCCTCGCCTCCCTCGAACGCGCACTGGGCGTACGGCTCCTGAGGCGCACCTCCCGCGAGGTGACCCCCACCGCCACCGGCGTGCGCGTGGTGGCCCAGGCCCGGCGCGTCCTCGCCGACGTGTCCGACCTGGTCCGGGAGGCCACCTCGGGGCACACCCGGCTGCGCGTCGGCTACGCCTGGTCGGCGCTGGGCCGCCACACGGTCGCCTTCCAGCGGCGCTGGGGCGCGGCCCACCACGACACCGACCTGCACCTGGTCCGCGTCAACTCGCCCTCCGCCGGGCTCGCCGAGGGCGCCTGCGACCTCGCCGTCGTCCGCAGGCCGCTGGACGACCGGCGCTTCGACACCGCCCTCGTCGGGCTGGAGCGGCGGCTGTGCGCGCTCGCCGCCGACGATCCGCTCGCCCGGCGCCGTTCGGTGCGGCTCGCCGACCTCGCCGACCGGGTGCTGCTGGTGGACCGCCGTACCGGCACGTCCACCCCCGACCTGTGGCCGCCGGACGCCCGGCCGGTCACCGAGGAGACGCATGACGTCGACGACTGGCTGACCGTGATCGCCGCCGGACGCGGGATCGGGGTGACCGCCGAGTCCACCGCGAACCAGTACCCGAGGCCCGGCATCGTCTACCGGCCGGTGCGCGACGCCGAGCCCGTCGCCGTACGGCTGGCCTGGTGGCGCGACGACCCGCACCCGGCCCTCCAGGCGGTGCTCGAACTGCTCACGGAGCTGTACCGCGCCGGGTGATCCGGGGGCGCGGCCACGGGCGCAATCACTGCGAAGAAAATTGGTGACAATCTTGCGGGTATGCCCCGTCTCCGGGTGCGCGCGTCGGCGGTCCGGTGCGGGTCCGGTGAGGAACGGCCACCCCGCTCCCGCTGTCGGCCAGGTGCCTATCCCGTGCGTATCCGGCGGGAACGGCCGCCCCCGCGCCTACCGTCCAGTAATATCCGGCGGCAGGACACCAGAGGAGGTACCGTGCCCCGGTCCCCACGCTCACCCCTGCTGCTCGCCGGTCTGCTGGCAGCGGCCGGAGTGGCCCACTTCGCCGCCCCGCGGCAGTTCGACGCGATCGTCCCCCGTGCGCTGCCGGGCTCGCCCAGGGCCTGGACGTACGGCAGCGGGGCCGTCGAGCTGGCCCTCGCGGCCGGGATCGCGGCGCCCCGCACCCGCGCACTCGCCGCGAAGGCGGCAGCCGCCTTCTTCGTCGGCGTCTTCCCGGCCAACGTCCAGATGGCCGTGGACTGGTGCGACCGGCCCGCGCCGCTCAGGGCGGCCGCCCTCACCCGGCTGCCCCTCCAGCTGCCGCTGGTGCTGTGGGCACGCGGAATCGCCCGGGGCGGGGAGGAGCGGTCGTGACCGAGCGCGTCGAGATCGGGGACAAGGCCGAGGACTTCGCCCTGCCCGACGAGACCGGCACCATCCGCCGGCTCACCGAGCTGCTGGCCGACGGCCCGGTCGTCCTCTTCTTCTACCCCGCCGCCCTCACCCCCGGCTGCACCGCCGAGGCCTGCCACTTCCGTGACCTCGCCGCCGAGTTCGCCGCCGTCGGCGCCCGGCCCGTCGGGATCAGCGGGGACACCGTCGACAAGCAGCAGGAGTTCGCCGGCCGGCACGGCCTCGGCATGCCGCTCCTCTCCGACGCCGACGGCACCGTCCGCGAGCGGTTCGGCGTCAAGCGCGGCTTCTCCCTGGCCCCGACCAAGCGGGTCACCTTCGTGATCGCCCAGGACCGTACCGTCCTGGAGGTCGTCCGCAGTGAACTGCGCATGAGCGCCCACGCCGACCGGGCCCTCGCCGCCCTCCGCGCCCGCCAGGGCTGAAGCGGACACCCCCGCCGCTTGATGCTCCGGGACAATCGGATCATCCTGGGGCATATGAAAGATGTCGCCGCCGTGGCGGTCATCGACGCGCTCGGCACGGTGACCGGGTGGAGCGAGGGCGCGCGGCTGCTCACCGGTCACCGGGCCGACGAGGTCGTGGGCCGGCCGGCCAGGGACCTGCTGGCCGAGGACGTCCCCGGCGGCATCCTCACCGCCCGCACCGGCCCGGTCATCGTGCGCCACCGCGACGGCCACCGCCTCGTGCTGCCCCTCACCGTCTCCCCGCTCGCCGGCGCCGCCGGACAGCCCGCCGGCTATGTCGTCACGGCCCTGCCCGGCGGCACCGCCCTGGCAGCCCAGACCTTCGAACAGGCGTCCATGTCCATGTCGGTCTTCGACCTCCGGCAGCGCTACCTGCGCGTCAACGCCGCCGCCTGCCAGGTGATGGGCGTTCCCGAGGAGGCGCTGCTCGGCCGGTACTTTCCGGACACCGTCGAGGACGCCGAGCACAACCGTGGCTTTCTGGCCCATCTGCGTGAGGTCGCCGAGACCGGCCTGCCGGTCCGCTACGAGAGCTACACCGGTGCCCCCGCCCTCGACCAGGAACACGCCTGGAGCATCGAGATGTGGCCGCTGCGCGACGCCTCCGGCGAACCGGCCGCGGTCGCGCTCGCCGCGTTCGACAGCAGCGAGCAGTACTGGGCCCGGCGCCGCCTCGCCCTGCTGAACGAGGCCGCCACCCGCATCGGCACCACCCTGGACGTGGTCGGCACCGCCGAGGAGATGATCGAACTGCTGGTCCCGCAGTACGCGGACTTCGCCAGCGTCGACCTGCTCGACTGGGTGCTCGGCGCAGACGAGCCGCCGACGCTCCCCGACGGCGGAGTCGTCCTGCGCCGCGTGGCCCACGGCTCCAACCGTCCCGGCGACCCGGCGGCGGCCCTGCACCTCGGCGAGACCGACGTCTACCAGCCGACCTCCCCGCCCGCCCGCGCGCTGCACGAGAGCCGCGCCGTGCTCAGCCAGGCCGGCGAGCCCGAGTTCGTCCAGTGGCTGGCGGAACGCAACGCGCGCTCGCCCGGGGGTCGCCTCTTCCGGCTGGGCGCCCACTCCATGATCGCGGTGCCGCTCCGGGCCCGCGGCACCACGCTGGGCGTCGCGGTCTGCGTCCGCATGGGCCACCCCGAAGACTACGGCCCCGACGACGCCGTCTTCGCGGAGGAACTCGCCAGCCGCGCCGCCGTCTGCATCGACAACGCCCGCCGCTTCACCCGCGAACGCGCCACCGCCCTCACGCTCCAGCACAGCCTGCTCCCGCGCGGCCTGCCCGGACAGGCCGCCGTCGACGTCGCCCACCGTTATCTGCCGAGCGGATCCCTGGCCGGCATCGGTGGTGACTGGTTCGACGTCATCCCGCTCTCCGGCGGCCGGGTCGGCCTGGTCGTGGGCGACGTGGTCGGCCACGGCATCCAGTCCTCCGCCACCATGGGCCGGCTGCGCACGGCCGTCCGCACCCTCGCCGACGTCGACCTGCCGCCCGACGAACTCCTCACCCATCTCGACGACCTGGTCACCCACCTCGCCGCCGACGGCAGCGGCGAAGAGGTCGCCGAACTCGGCGCGACCTGCCTGTACGCCGTCTACGACCCCGTCTCCCGCCGGCTCGCCCTGGCCGCCGCCGGCCACCCCGCCCCGGCCGTCGTCCTGCCCGGCGGCACCGCGGAGTTCCTCCCCGTCGCGGCCGGGCCGCCGCTCGGCGTCGGCGGACTGCCGTTCGAGGCGACGGAACGGGAACTGCCCGAGGGCTCGGTCGTCGCCCTCTACACCGACGGCCTGATCGAGGACCGCGAGCGGGACCTGGACGGCGCCGCCGAGGAACTGCGCCGCGCCCTCAGCACACCCGCCGCCTCCCTCGAAGTCCTCGCCGACGACGTCCTGAAGGCCGTCCTGCCCGACCAGCCCGGCGACGACGTCGCCCTGCTCCTCGCGCGCACCCGGGCCCTCGGCGCCGACCGGGTCGCCACCTGGGACGTACCGCCCGACCCCGCCCAGGTCGCCGTCCTGCGGCAGGCGGCCACCGAGCAACTGACCGTCTGGGGGCTGGCGGACACCGCCTTCGTCACCGAACTCGTCGTCAGCGAACTCGTCACCAACGCCATCCGTTACGGCGAACCGCCCATCCAGCTCCGCCTGATCCGCGACCGCGCCCTCATCTGCGAGGTCTCCGACGCCAGTTCCACCTCCCCGCACCTGCGCCGCGCGCACGCCTACGACGAGGGCGGCCGGGGACTGCTGCTCGTCGCCCAGCTCACCCAGCGCTGGGGCAGCCGGCAGACCGGCGCCGGCAAGACCATCTGGGCCGAACAGCCGCTGCCCGGCACCTGATCACTGGAACGCACAGCCCGGGTTCGGCGCGTCCTCCGAGAACGGCGAGCCGTGCGGCAGCACGTACAGCACATCGAGGACGAGCGGTGTGTCTCCCAGGTTGCGGCCGATGTGGACGTGGTCGCTGCCGGACGGCTCCTGGATCGTCGCGCCCGTGCGGTACACGCCGTCCGAGCCGCACGTGGCGTCGAAGTGGCTGAGGGTGCCCTGCTTCACCACGCCGTACAGCGGACCGTCGTGGTAGTGCCAGCCGGTGCTCTGGCCGGGCGGGATCGTGATCTCCCGCAGGGTGTAGTCGGTGCCGTCGACGGTGGTCTGCGCGAGGACTCGGGCCGTCACACCGGACCCCGCCGGGGTCGCCCCGGGGGGGCCGCAGGTGACGAGGGCGGCGGCGGTCACGACGCCGATGACGGCGGTACGGAGTGCGGTGCGCATGCGGGGCCTCCAGGGGCGCGGGCGGACACCGCCCGAACATAGAGGCCGAGAAGGGGGGCTGGGGCCGGAACCCGGTGATCCGCATTCCTGCGCCCGCGCGCTTCTCCGCTGGTCTCACTCGTGACCCGGGCTTCTCCGCCGGTGTCACTCCTGACCAGCGGCGGCGACCTGGGCCAGGGTGCGCCCGCTGCGCACCGAGCGGGCCCGCCGGGGATCGGGCGTGCCGTGCCCGTCCGACCGTGCCGGCCCCTTGCGCACCAGCAGCCAGGCCTTCTCCTCGTCCGCGCCGCCGCGGAAGCGGGTGAGGGCGTACTCACCGTGCAGCTTGGCGCCGTACAGCCGGAAGGTGGCGTGCCCGCGCTCCAGGGACTCCGCGAAGTCCACCGGGCGCCCCCGGCGGTCGTGGCTGAGCGGCTCGTACGTCCCGCGGTCCCACACGATCACCGTGCCGCCGCCGTACTCGCCCTTCGGGATGACCCCCTCGAAGTCCTCGTACTCCAGCGGATGGTCCTCGGTCGGCACCGCCAGCCGCTTGTCCCCGGGGTCGGTGGACGGGCCCTTGGGCACGGACCAGGACTTCAGGACGTCGTCGACCTGGAGCCGGAAGTCGAAGTGCATCCGCCGCGCGTCGTGGATCTGCACCACGAACCGTGGCTCATCGCCCCGCGCCCGGGCCGCCCGCCCCGACGGCTCGCGGGTCCGCTCGAAGTCGCGCTTGCCGCGGTACGTCCGCAGCCGGTCCTCCGCCGCCACCCGCGACTCCCTTCCTACGACGCCTACGACCGCCTCACGCGCCCCCGGGTACCCCGCACCCGGCCGGTCAGCCCGCGATGCCGTTCAGCTCGGCCATCGCGTCGTCCGGCAGTACCAGGCTCGCCGCGGCGATGTTCTCCCGCAGATGCCCGGGGGAGGAGGTGCCGGGGATGAGCGCGATGTTCGGCGAGCGGCGCAGCAGCCAGGCCAGCGCCACCTGCTGCGGCGACGCCTCCAGCCGGGCGGCCACCTTCGCCAGCGTGTCCGACTGGAGCGGGGTGAACCCGCCGAGCGGGAAGTACGGCACGAAGGCGATGTTCTCCGCCGCCGTGCGCTCCAGCAGCGCGTCGTCCTGCCGGTTCGCCAGGTTGTACAGGTTCTGCACGGTCACCACGGGCGCGATAGTCCGGGCCTCGTCCAGCTGCGCCGCGGACGCCGTGCTCAGCCCCAGATGCCGGATCAGTCCGCGCTCGCGCAGCTCGGCCAGGGCGCCGAACTGGTCGGCGATCGAGTCCTGGTTCGGGGTGTCCATGTCGCCGAGCCGCAGATTGACCACGTCCAGCGCGTCCACGCCGAGGTTCCGCAGGTTGTCGTACACCTGCGCCTTCAGGTCCTCGGGGTGCCGGGACATGACCCAGCTGCCGTCGACTCCGCGCCGGGCCCCGACCTTGGTGACGATGCGCAGCTCGTCCGGGTAGGGGTGCAGGGCCTCCTTGATGATCTGGTTGACGACGACGGGCCCGTAGAAGTCGGCCGTGTCGATGTGCGTGATGCCCGCCTCCACCACCGCGCGCAGCACCGCGACCGCCCGCTCCCGGTCCCGCGGCGGGCCGAAGACGTGCGGTCCGGCCAGCTGCATGGCGCCGTACCCGACGCGGGTCAGGGTCAGGCCGTCGGCCGGGGTGACGGTGCCACCGAGCTGTGCAGTCATGTCGTACCTCTCAGGATGTCCCGGCCACCGGACGTTCCCGGTGGCCTCGCTCTGCCCTCTACCGTCCGCCCGATCCGCCCGGCACGGCAGTGCCCCCGCGATCCTGGGAGCGACAGGGACAGTCACCGCCGCCCGGCCGGCCGTACGGTGGTGGCGTGGACGGATCGAACGCGCTCGGTGAGTTTCTGCGCGCCCGCCGGGCGCTGGTACGGCCCGAGGAGGTGGGGCTGCCCGGCGGCGGCCTGCGCCGGGTGCCGGGGCTGCGCCGCGAGGAGGTCGCGATGCTGGCCGGCATCAGCTCCGACTACTACCTGCGGCTGGAGCAGGGCCGTGACCGCAACCCCTCCGTGCAGGTGCTGGAGGCCATCGCCCGCGTGCTGCGGCTGGACGGGGACGCCACCGCCCACCTCGTCGGGCTCGCCCAGGAGCGGCCCACGCCCGGCGCGCGCTCCGGGCGCCGGGCGCAGCAGGTCCCGGCCAGCCTGCTCCAGCTCATCGACGGCTGGCCGCGCACCCCCGCCTACCTCCAGAACCGCTACACCGACTGCCTGGCCGCCAACGCCCTCGCCACCGCGCTCACCCCGAACTACGCGCCCGGCGTCAACCTGCTGCGGGCCGTGCTCCTCGACCCCGCCGAGCGCGCCCTGCGCCGGGACTGGATGGACCTCACCGCGGAGGGCGTGGCCGCCCTGCGGTCCGAGGCCGGGACCGACCCGCACGACCCCCGGCTGCGCGACCTGGTCGGCGAGCTGTCCCTGCGCAGCGAACGCTTCCGCAGCCTGTGGGCCCGCCACGAGGTCCGCCCCCGGCGCGGCCGGGTGAGCCACCTCAGCCACCCCCAGGTCGGCGACCTCGACCTGCACTCGAACAAGCTGTCCGTGGACGGCACCGACGGACTCACCCTGGTCGTCTTCCACGCCGAACCCGGCAGCCGCAGCGCCGAGCTGCTGGACATCCTCGGCAGCCTCACCGCCTCCGGACGGGGGAGCGCGCACAGCGAGGAACGGGAGGAAGAGCCGATCGAGGAGCCGTAGCTCAGAACTCCTCGTGCCTCTCGGGATCACCGCCGAGCCGGCGCGGGGAGCGCCGGGCGACGGCCGCCATCTGCTCCTCGTCCAGCTCGAAACCGAAGACGTCCAGGTTGGCGCGCTGCCGCCCGGGGTCCGCCGACTTCGGGACCGGCAGCGCGCCCTGCTGCACATGCCAGCGCAGCAGCACCTGCCCGGGCGTGACCCCGTGTGCCCGCGCCACCTCGGCGACCGCCGGGTCGTCCAGCAGATCGCTGCCCCGGCCCAGCGGGCTCCAGCTCTCCGTCACGATCCCCTTCTCCGCGTGGAAGGCGCGCAGCTCCTCCTGCGGGAACAGCGGGTGCAGCTCGATCTGGTTCACCGACGGCAGCACCCCGGTCTCCTTCTCCAGCCGCGTGATGTGCTCCGGCGTGAAGTTGGAGACGCCGATCGAGCGGACCAGACCGTCCTCGCGCAGCCTGATCATCGCCTTCCACGCGTCGACGTACTTGTCCACCCGGGGGTTCGGCCAGTGGATCAGGTACAGGTCCACGTACTCCAGGCCCAGCCGCCGCCGGGACTCCTCGAAGGACGCCAGGGTCTCCTCGTACCCGTGGTGCCGGCCCGGCAGCTTGGTCGTCACCACCACCTCCTCGCGCGGCACCCCGCTGCCCGCCACGCCCCGGCCGACGCCGGTCTCGTTGCGGTAGTTCGTCGCGGTGTCGACCAGCCGGTAGCCCGCCTCCAGCGCCGCGCGCACGGCCCGCTCGGCCTGCGCGTCGTCCAGCGGCCAGGTGCCGAGGCCGATGGCGGGGATCGTCGTACCGTCGTTGAGCGTGTACAGCGGAACAGCGTTCACGATGAGACCTTCCCTCGATCGTCTCCCTGTGTGTCTGTCTCCAGCCTCACGGATAGGGTGAGCGGTGATCAACCGGGCGGGCGGGAAGAGGGCATCGGACGGCATGGGCGGCGGCGCGGACAGGAACGGCGTGGGGAGCGGGCGGCCCACCTCACGGGATGTCGCCCGGCTCGCCGGCGTCTCGCACACCGCCGTCTCCTTCGTCTTCAACGGCCGCGCCGAGGGCAACCTGTCGCCGGCCACCCAGGAACGCATCCGGCAGGCCGCCGCCCGGCTCGGCTACCGGCCCGACCCGGTCGCCCGGGGCCTGCGCCGCCGCCGTACGGCCGTGATCGGCCTGGTCACCGACGAGATCGCCACGTCCCCGTTCGCCGGGCGGCTGCTGCGCGGGGCCATGGAGACCGCGTGGGACAGCGACCACCTGGTCCTCACCGTGGACTCCGGCGGTGACCCCGCGAAGGAGGACGCGGCCGTCGCCGAACTCCTCGACCGGCGCGTGGACGGCATCATCTACGCCGCGATGTCCCTGCGCCGGGTCCGGGTCCCCGAGGGCCTGCACCGCACCCACTCCGTCCTCGCCAACTGCCTGCCCGAGGACGACTCGCTGCCCGCCGTCATCCCCGCCGAGCGGGCCGGCGGCCGTACCGCCGCACGCCTCCTGCTGGAGGCCGGGCACCGCAGGGTGGCCCTGGTCGGCGGGCAGGACGACATCGCCTCGGTGGAGCGGCTGCGCGGCTTCCGGGACGCGCTGCGCGCCGAGGGCATCACCGTGCCCAAGGAGTGGGTCGTGCGCACCGGCGGCGAGATCACCGGCGGCTACGAGGGAGCCACCCGGCTGCTGGACGGCACCGCCCCGCAGCACCGGCCCACCGGGATCTTCTGCTACAACGACCGGGTCGCGGCGGGCGTGCTGCACGCCGCGACCCGGCTCGGGATCGCCGTACCCGGCGACCTGTCGGTGGTCGGCTACGACGACCAGGAGCACATGGCCGCCTTCCTCACCCCGGCCCTCACCACCGTCGCGCTGCCGCACCGGGCGATGGGCGAGGCCGCGGCCCGGCTGCTGCTCGACGCCATCGACACCGGCCGCACCCCGCCCGCCACCGTACGGCGGCTGGCCTGTCCCGTCGTCAGCCGTGCCTCGGTGGGACCTGCTCCCACGCGCTGACCTCGGCGTCGCCCTCGACCAGCAGCTCGGCGACATCGCCCGCCCGGCGATAGACCCGCTCGGTCACCGTCGCCCGGTCCGCCACGAACAGTTCGAGCAGTGAGCCGTCGGCCAGGAGGCGCACGGAGAGGTCACGTCCCGGCGGCACGGCCACCGTGACCGGAGCCGATCCCCCGACGCCCTCGCGGGGCCACCCGGAGCGGTCCAGGACGACGGTGCCCGCCTCCGGGTCCAGCCGGACCGTCAGCGCCCGGTCCGCCGCCCGCAGCAGCGTGACGCTGGTGGCGCCGTACGCCGTCACCGTCAGGTCGTAGGCCGGTGGAAGCGGCACCGCCCGGCCCGGCCCGGTCGCGAACCGCTCGTCGGCGCGCAGGAGTTCCAGCTCCGGGGCCGGTACGACACGCAGGGTGCCGTCGGGACGGGCGTCGACGACCCGGGGCGCGGTGAGCGTGCCCGCCCAGCCCGCCGCCAGCACCGCCGCCTCCTCCCGTGCCTCCCACGACCAGCCCCACATCAGGGCCCGGCCCGGTTCCTGGAGGACGGCCGGAGCGTAGAAGTCCCGGCCGTGGTCGAGCCGGCCGCCGGCCCGGGGGACGAACACCAACCCGCCTTGCCCGCCGACTCGCAGACCGCCTGTCAGACAGCCGGTGGCCCGGGGATTTCCGTCCCACAGGGACACCACCAGGGCGTGGTCGCCACCGGACGTCTCGAACAGCTGCGGGCACTCCCAGCCGACCGCCTTGTCGCCGAACGCGTCGGTGGCGACGGGGTCGTGGCCGTCGAGCAGGACACCCGCGAACCGCCAGTCGGTCAGCTCGTCGCACCCGTACAGCAGCACCGACGGGGTGCCGTCGGCGTGACCCGCTCCGACCAGGGCCCAGCGGCGGCCGGCGTGCCGGAAGACGAACGGGTCGCGGAACATCACCACGTCGAGTCCCGGGGGCGGTCCCGGTACCACCGGCGCGGGCAGGGCCCGCCAGGACAGGAGCCGGTCGTCGGCCGGGTCGGCCGCGCGGGCCAGGCAGATGGTGCCGAGCCCGGTGTGGGCGTGGTCGACGCCGGTGTACACCGCCGTGGGCACACCGCCGTCGTCCACCACACAGCCCGACCAGCAGCCGGCCTCGTCGGGACCGCCGGGGGTCGGGGCCAGGGCGATCGGGTGGTGCTCCCAGTGGACCAGGTCGGGGCTGGAGACATGGCCCCAGTGAATGTCGGCGTGCACCGGAGCGGCCGGGTTGTGCTGGTAGAAGAGGTGGTGGCGGCCACGCCAGCGGAAGGGGCCGTTGGGGTCGTTGATCCAGTGGGCGGGCGGCCGGACCCGGAAGCGGGGGGCGGCCGGGTCCGGGGCGGGAGCGGCGAGGCTCAACGGTTGACTCCTGCGGAGGTGATGCCCTCGCGGAGAGGGCGCTGGCCGACGACGAACACGGCGACGGCGGGGATCATGGAGAGGACGACACCCGCGAGGACCACCGAGATGGAGCCGGTGCCGAGGTTGCCCTGGAGGGAGACCAGCCCCAGCGGAAGGGTGTAGTTCTGGCCGGAGGTCTCCAGGATCAGCGGGCGGAAGAACTCGTTCCAGTGGTAGTTGAAGGCGAGTACCCCGACGATGGCGAGGCCCGGCCGGGCCAGCGGGGCGTACACGGACCGGAAGATCCGCCAGGGCCCGGCTCCGTCCAGCATCGCCGCCTCGCCCAGGTCCTTCGGCATGCCGAGGAAGTACTGGCGCATCAGGAAGGTGCCGAACGCGGTCGGAAACGCCGGAACGATCAGACCGAGCAGGGTGTCGGTCAGGCCCATCGACTTGAGCACCAGGAACACCGGGACGATCGTGACCTGCAAGGGGACCATCATGGTCGCCAGGACCAGACCGAACAGCGGTTTCTTGAAACGGAAGTCGAGCCGGGCGAACGCGTAACCGGCGAGCCCCGCGGTGATCATCTGGCCGACCGCGATCAACGCGGTCACGAGGGTCGAGTTGAGCGCGAGCAGCCACACGTCGATCTGCTCGAACACGCCGTGATAGGCGGCGGTACTGGGATGCTTGGGAACGATCTGCGGCGGCAGGTCGAACGACTCCGCCGGAGTGCGCAGCGAGGTGGACAGGGTCCACACGACCGGTCCGAGGGTCAGCAGCGCGCACACCGTCAGCCCGGCGATCCGCGTCCACGGCCCGAGCGCGTACCGGGCACGGCTGAGGGTCAGGGTTGCTTGGCTCATGGGACTCACCCGGCTCACTGGTAGTGGACGAAACGCCGGCTGAGCCGGAACTGGAGGGCGGTGACCGCCATGATCAGCACGAACAGCAGCACACCCACCGCGGACGCCTCGCCGAACCGCAGCTGCTCGAAGGCCTTCTCGTAGATGACCATCACGACCGTGCGGGTGGAGTCGCCGGGGCCGCCGTCGGTGAGGACGTACGGCTGCTCGAAGACCTGGAGCGCGTTGATGATGCCGACCACCGAGGCCACCAGCAGGGTGGGGGAGAGCAGTGGGAGCGTGACGGCGAGGTGCTTGCGCACGCCGGTCGCGCCGTCGAGCGCGGCGGCCTCGTGGATCTCCTTGGGGATGTTGTTCAGTCCCCCCACGAACAGCAGGAACGAGAACCCGAACTGCTGCCACACGTACACGATGACCACCGTGGCCATCGCACCGTGCTCGGAGGTCAGCCAGGGCACGGGAGCGATCCCGAACAGGCCGATCAGCCAGTTGACCACTCCGAAGTCCTGGTTGAACAGGTACTTCATCACGACCGAGATGGACGCGGCGGAGAGCACGAGGGGGAAGAAGAACGCCGAGCGGAAGACCGATCGCAGCCATACCGGCATTCGGCCGTTCAGCGTCAGCGCGAGCGCCAGCGCGATCAACAGCTGCGCGGCGACCGCGAAGATCATGAAGACGAGCGTGTTGCGGAAGGACACCAGAACGGTCGCGTCGCTGAACACCTCCCGGTAGTTGGCCGTACCGGCGAAACCGGGCGAATCGATCACGTTCCAGTGGAAGAGGCTCAGCACGACCGAACCGACGATCGGTACGACCGTGAAGATCACGATCCCGACCACGGTCGGTGCCAGGAACACCGCCGCCAGCAGGCGCGTCCCCCGCTCACGCGCTCCCGGTCGCACGGCCGGCGCGACCGGGCTCGCGGCACGCGGCCGCACGGGGGACATCCGGGTGTCCGTCATACGTCACGCTCCATGGCCTTCTCCAGATCGCCCTGCATCCGGCGCAGCGCCGGCCCGACCGCGCCCGGGCTCGACAGCGCCGTCCCGGTGTGCTTGAGCAGCACCTGCGTCACCTCGGCGACCTGCGGCGGAGCCGGGATGGGACCGGTGTCGGGGAACGTGTCGAGGGTGTCGTAGAAGACCCGCCAGTGCGCCGGGCCGGTCTCGCGGTACCGGTCCGCGGTCAGCATCGAACGGCGGGCCGGGGTCGTCTGGTTGGTGGTGAACAGCTTGCTCAGGGTGTCGCGCCGGGCCGAGTACTTGATGAACTCCCAGGCCGCGTCCTGCTTCTTCGAGGTGCGCAGCAGCGCGTAGCCGGCCGCGCCGAACTGGTGCCGCTGGGTGTGCCGGCGCGGGAAGTACTGCACGTCGAAGCCGTCGGCGCGCATCCCGGCCAGGTGGAGGCCGCCCGCCCAGAAGCCGCCGGCCGGCGTGACCCCGACGCGGCCGGTGGAGAACACCCCGATGAGGTTCTGGCCGTTGCCGCCCTCGGGGCGGGTGCACAGTCCGTCGTGGACCAGGGCGGCGAGATAGTCGTACGCCTCCACCACCCGGTCCTCCGTGGCCTGCGGGGTCGTCCAGCGGAAGCCGCCCCCGCGGCCCCGCCGCCGGTTCGCCGGGTAGAAGGCGTCCCACAGCCACGAGCCGCCCGGCGCCTTGGACTCGGCGAGCAGGTTGGTGCCGTTCGCGAACAGCCAGGGGACCACCCCGCCCCACAGCCGGTTGGTCCAGAAGTACGGCGTGAAGTGGGAGTCGCTCGCCTTCTTCATCCGGCGCAGCAGCGCGGTGAAGTCGTCCCGTGTCCAGTCCCCGGCCGGGAACTCCGCGCCGGCGCGGCGCAGCACCTGGGTGTTGAGGTACATGTCGGCGGCGTTGAACTCGATCGGCAGCTGGTACAGGCTGCCCTCGTACATCATCGACTCCACCAGTGAGGGATGGACGTCGGCGAAGTACTCCCGCAGTTCGGCCGCGTCCCGCCGCACCCAGCGGTCCAGGGGCACGCCAAGGTGGCGGGCGAACAACTGCACGCCCTCGGTGGCCACATAGACGAGGTCGGGCGCGGTGCCCGCCGCGATCTGCGTGAGGATCTTGGCGAAGAAGTCGGACCAGTCCACGGCCTGCACCGCGTTGACGCGGACCTTGATGTCGGGGTGCAGCCGGCGGAAGCCGTCGACCAGGGCGCGGACCCCGGCCGGGGCGAACGCGGAACCCAGGGTGGCGACGACCAGGGAGCCGTCGTCGCGGCCCGGGATGTCGGCCCCGGTGAGCCGGTCCCAGCTCGCGGCGGTACCGGCGAGCGCGGCGGCTCCCGCGCCGTAGGCGCCGTACCGCAGCAGGGCGCGGCGGGAGAAGAGCGAGTCGGTCATCCAAGCGTGCCTAACTCGTGTTAGTCGAGGGGTGATGCCCCAGATGATGAGAAGCGGGCCACGGTGGTGTCAAGGCGCGGGAACCCTTGACCTTTAACGAGTTAGGTCTACAGTCCTTGAGCCGATGGCCCGTCAGGAAGGGGACTGTGAGTGATGCGTGGCCTGAGCAGAAGAGCCTTGTTCGCCTCCACCGCCGCCGGTGCCGGCGCGGCGCTGGTGCCCGCGGCGCCCGCCGGGGCGAAGCCGCGGTCCGAGCCGGTGGCCGGATGCGCCCGCTACCGAGCCGACTACCACTTCACCGTGCCCGACCAGTGGAAGAACGACCCGCAGCGACCGGTCTGGATCGACGGTGAGTACCACTGCTACTACCTCTACAACGCCGACTACCTGGACGGCCGCGAGGGCACCGCGTGGCGGCTGGCCACGAGCACCGACCTCGTCTCCTTCACCGACCGGGGCATCGCCGTCCCCAAGGACACGACCGTCAACGGTGATGTGTGGTCGGGCTCGGCGGTGGTCGACACCGGCGGCACGGCCGGCTTCGGCGCGGGCGCGGTCGTCGCCGTCGTCACCATGTCACCCGGCGGCGGCACCGACCACCAGGAGCAGTTCCTGTACTACTCGACGGACGGCGGCCGTACGTTCACGCACCACGGCACCGATCCCGTTCTCCCCAACCCGGGCGTCCTCGACTTCCGCGACCCCAAGGTGATCCGCGACGACGACCACGACCGCTGGGTGATGGCCCTCGCCGAACGGAACAAGGTCGGCTTCTACCACTCGGCGGACCTCAGGTCCTGGACGTACGCGGGCGGTTTCGTCAAGGACGGCCTCGGCGTCCTCGAATGCCCCGACCTGTTCCGCATCACCGCCGACGACGGCACCGTGAAGTGGGTGCTGGGCGTGAGCGCGGACGGCACCGGCTCCGGGCAGCCTCCCACCTACGCCTACTGGACGGGTGCGTTCGACGGCGGCACGTTCACCGCCGACTCGGCCGACCCGCAGTGGCTCGACCACGGCTGGGACTGGTACGCGGCCGTCACCTTCGAGAAGCGGAACCCGGACGGCACGGTGGACCCGGCGACCCGCCACGCCCTCGGCTGGCTGAACAACTGGGCCTACGCGCACACCACGCCCACCCTCGACGGCGACGGCTTCAACGGCACCGACTCCATCGTCCGCGAGATCACCCTGAAGAAAGGCGCCTCCGGCGGCTACTACCTCGCCTCCCGCCCGGTCTCCGCGCTCGACGCGTACGTCTCCCGCACCGTGCGCCTCGGCGACCTGACGGTCGACGGCACCCGCACGCTGGACCACACAGGCATCTCCTACGAGCTGACCACCGAGATCACCTGGTCCGAACTCACCGGCGCGGGCGTCCAGTTGCGCCGTTCCCCGGACGGCGTACGGCACATCGACGCCGGGGTGTACGGCGACTACGCCTTCCTCAACCGGCGCGGCACGGTCAACCCGGACACCGGCGGTACCCGGCAGGAGAGCCGCACCCCGTTCGACCGGTCCGCCGGCCGCGTGCGGCTGCGCGTCCTCGTGGACCGTACGTCCGTCGAGATGTTCGTGGACGACGGCCGGTACGTGCACTCCGCCGAGGTCTTCCCCTATCTGGTCGACGACCGCCTGGCCCTGTTCGCCGTCGGCGGCACCGCCGTCTTCCGGAACACGGTGATACGGGAGTTCGCCGTCCCGGGGCAGGGAGTGTCACGATCTCTCCGGTAGCGGACACGGACGAGCACCGGAGGGCGCATGACGACGGACAGGGCGACCGCGGACGGAACGGGGCACGTCCCGGGCGTGGAGGTGAGGCCGGTCGCCGGGCACATCGGCGCCGAGATCACCGGCGTCGACCTCGCCGAGCCGCTGGACGACACGGTGATCGCCCTCATCAGGGACGCGGTGCTGCGCTGGAAGGTGGTGTTCTTCCGTGGCCAGCGGCTGGACCACGCCGGGCACATCGCCTTCGCGCGCCGCTTCGGCGAGCCGGTCACGCTCCCGCGACGCGGACCGCACTCGCCGCCCGGCTTCCCCGAGATCGAGACCACCGCCGACCGGCTGGAACTGGGCGGACGGTACGGCATGGACCGTGACGAGTGGCTGAGCCGGCGCCGGCACACCCTGCTGCGCGGCTGGCACTGCGACCACGGCGCCCGCGTCGACCCGCCGGCCGCGACCATCCTGCGCGCCGAGACCGTCCCGCCCTACGGCGGCGACACCACCTGGGCCAACCTGGCCGCCGCCTACGCCGGACTGTCCGCCCCGGTCCGCGCCTTCGTCGACGGCCTGCGCGCCGAGCACCGGCTCGGCGTCGGCTACCAGCCCCGGCCCGGCGACGACGCCTACGTCCGCCACCTGCTGGACCACCAGGTCGCCTCCGTGCACCCGCTGGTCCGGGTGCACCCGGAGACCGGGGAGCGGGTGCTGTTCGTGAACGGCTACTACGTCGAGCAGATCGTGGAAGTCTCCCGGCCGGAGAGCGCGGCCCTGCTGGAGATGCTGGTGGAGCAGGCGGTGCGTCCGGAGTACACGGTCCGCTTCCGCTGGGAGCCCGGCAGTGTCGCCTTCTGGGACAACCGGGCCACCATGCACCTGGCCCCCAGCGACCACGCGCACGTGGGCTCCCCGCGGATCATGCATCGGGTGATGCTCCAGGGCGAGGTGCCGGTCGGGGTGGACGGGCGGCCGTCCGAACCGGTCACCGGCACGGAAGCGGGCCGGTGGTGACTCAGCCGCCCGGCCGCCACCCCAGCGCCGGGCCCAGCCGCGTCGCCATGTCGGTCAGGATCTGCACGTAGTCCTCGTGCTCGAAGGTGAACGGCAGCGCGAACGCCACCTCGTCGACCTCGCGGAACGCGGCGTGCGCGTGCAGCCGTTCGGCTATCTCCGCCGAGGTGCCGACCAGGTCCGGCGCGAACAGCAGCCGCGCCGGGCCCTGCGGTGAGGTCGTACGGGGCAGGCGCTGGGCCGCGTAGGCCTCGTACCTGGCGCGCTGCCGCGAGGTCGCCGAGTCGGTGGGGATCACCACCAGCCCCTGGGAGACGCGGGCCGCCTCCCCGTCGGGGTGGTGGGCGCGGAACGCGCGGATGTGGGACAGCTGGATCTCCGCGAAGTCCAGTGGCGCCTGAGGGTCCTCCGCCTTGACGACGCTGCTGGTGAGGAGGTTCATGCCGTGCTCCCCGGCCCAGCGCGCCGAGCCGAGGCTGCCGCCGCCGTACCACAGCCGCCGGCCGAGCCCGGGGGAGTGCGGCTGGACGACATCGCTGAACACCTCGATGCCCTCCACCCCGCTGAAGTCGGTGGCGGGCTTGCCGCGCACCAGGTCCAGCAGCCGCCGTACGCGCTCGTAGGAGAAGTCCTCCGCGTCGGCGGTGTCCGGGTAGAGGGCGTCCTTGACCTGGTCGTAGTGCGTCGGCGGGCCCACGCTGACGCCCGGGTTCAGCCGGCCGCCGGACAGCACGTCCACCGTCGCCAGGTCCTCGGCGAGCCGCAGCGGGTTCTCCCAGCCGAGCGGTGTCACCGCGGTGCCCAGCTCGATCCGGTGGGTGCGCTGCGAGGCGGCGGCCAGGACGGCGACCGGGGACGAGATGCCGTACTGGAGATGCCGGTGGCGGACCCAGGCGCTGTCGAAGCCGAGCCGCTCGCCCAGCTCGATGATCTCCAGGGTGGACTCGTGGCCCCGGCCCGGGTCCGCCGGGTCGAACAGGCCGATCGTGAGGAAGCCCAGCTTGCGCAGCGGGCGAGAGGTGGACGGCACGGGCTCCTCCAGCGGTCGTACGTCGGCTCCGCACCGATTCTCGCAGGCGAGTGTGACAACCGTGTGATCAGTTCGACCGGCCCCTGATCAGGTTGATCGGGGCAGCGGGATGACCACCTCGTCCTCGACCGGCGGATCGACCTCCTGCGCGCGGTTGCCGGTCGCGGCGAAGCAGCGCAGCCGGATCGCGTCGGGACCGACGTCCAGCCGCAGGAAGCACTTGAAGAACGGCGGGCTGTAGGTGGCGGAGGACGGCGAGAACAGCTGGGTGTAGATCTTCCGCACGGGCAGCCGGAACCGGGCGGGCCGGTCCGGGCGGCGGCCGGCCCCGAGGAGGCTCGCGACCAGGCGGGTACGGCGGGTGATCCGGGTGTCCGGGCCGGGTGCGCGGGCCGGCTCGATGCCGAGCCGTTCGGCGATCACGGCCGTGGCCTCCGCCTCGGTGAGGCTGAAGAAGCGGGGCAGCCGGAGCCGGCGGCCGTACAGACGGCTGTAGAAGGCGAGCGAGTCGCCGCGCAGCGGATAGCAGCGGAAGTCGCGCTCGGTGACACCGCCGACCGAGACGCGCGGGATGGTGTGCGTGGCGTGCGTGAACGCCCCGCCGCCGCCCGCGACGACGTACTGGATCGTGCGGCCGTCGACGTCGACCGGGTACCGCTGGTAGTTGTGGATGTCGCCGCCGATCGCGGCCACGTAGTGGTGCTCCGGGGCCCGGACGATCTCGTCCACCGTGCCGCCGCCCTCGATGGGGCAGGGGTGGCGCTCGCCGTCGACGTACAAGGGTGATCCGGTGACGAGGATCTTCGGCCGGGGCCCCCGGGACATCTCCCGCAGCCAGGCGCCCTGTTCGGCGTCGACCGTGCCCAGCAGACCGGTGTCGATGCCGACGATCCGCACCGGGCCCGCGTCGATCGCCCAGTACGGGCCCGGCTGCACGGCCTGTTGGCCCGGCGCGGAGCGCAACGTCCGAGCCCCGGCCAGCCGTTGCTCGTCGGCGGGGCGCGCCCGGTGCCACAGCAGAGTGCGCCACCAGGCGCGGGTGAGCGGGCGGGGCCGGGGCTCCGGGCCGAGCGGCGGGGTGTCGGCGCAGAAGACGCGCATGAAGGCGCCGAGATCCTCGTACCAGTCGTGGTTGCCGGGGATCGCGTAGATCGGCGCGGGATAGTCCTGGTACGGCCGGAAGAACTTGTCGCCGTAGTCGTCCGCGCTGCCGACGGGATAGATGACGTCGCTGGCGATCACCGCGAAGTCGGTGTCCCGACCCGCCTTCAGAAACCCCGGCACGACGGCGTACTGGGAGTCGTCGCCCTCACCGGTGTCCCCGATGACCATGAAGGAGAATCGTTCCGGTACGTCTCGCCGGATCACCTTGTCCGCAGGCGCTCCCGCCGCCGTCCGCGCGGCCACCCAGCGGCTGCGGGTACGACCGGTCGGATCGCCGAACCAGGACGCCAGGACGCCGTTGCGGGCGGCCCACAGAACGCGCGGATCCAGCCACGACAGCTTCTCGACGTGGTCCGGCATCAGCCGCTTGTAGGTGCCGGGTTCGGCCGCGCCCCAGCCGGCGCCCTGTGCGGTATCGCGTGAGGAGTCAGACACGCGGTGCACGGTAACAACGCGCCGGTCAGCGGTGCGATGCCGGGGTCTCGCTCAACGTGCGCACCGGGCCGGCCGGTTCGGTGCCCGCTAGGCTGTGCGCGACGGCGTGAACCCTCCTCCCGAACGGAAACGGATCGCATGCGGCTCTCCTTCGCCGGCCGGATCGTCGAGTGGCGGGGACCGTCGCCGTACTACTTCGTCGCCGTGCCCGACCAGGAATCCGCGGACATCGGCGAGGTGGCCGCCCAGGCCACCTACGGCTGGGGCGCGATCCCCGTCACGGCGAGGATCGGCGGAACCGACTTCACCACCTCGCTCTTCCCCAGGGACGGCACGTACCTGCTCCCGCTGAAGAAGGCCGTGCGCACGTCGGAGCGGCTCTCGGTGGGCGACGAGGTGGCCGTGGAGCTGACCGTGCGCCTGTGACGGCCACGGGGCTCGGCACCGGACGGTCACGGCTTCCGCGCGAGCCCCCCGTGCTCGGCGATGATCTCCGGGGCGGGCGAACCGGGCTCCGGGCGCCACCGGGTGACCGGTACGACCCCGGGGTCGATGAGGTCCAGGCCGTCGAAGAACGAGGTGATCTCCTCGGCGGTCCGCAGGTTGTACGGGACGGCGCCGCTGTTGTTGTAGGCCTCCTGGGCCCGCTCGAAGACCGGATCGATCCCCGACGACCCGTCGTTGACGGAGAGGTGGCTGCCCGGCGGCAGGGCGGCCATCAGCCGGCCGACGATGGAGCGGGCCTGGTCGTGATCGGCGACATGGCCCAGGATGTTGCTGAGGATCAGCGCGGTCGGCCGGGAGAGGTCCAGCGTCTCGGCGGCGGTCGCGAGGATGCGGTCCGGGTCCGTCACATCGGCGTCGACGTAGGCGGTCGCGCCGTCGGGCGAGGAGTGGAGCAGCGCCCGGGCGTGGGCCAGCACCATCGGGTCGTTGTCGACGTGGACGATCCGTGACTCGGGCGCGAGCCGCTGGGCGACCTCATGGGTGTTCTCGGCGGTCGGCAGGCCGGTGCCGACGTCCAGGAACTGCCGGATGCCCGCCTCGCGGACCAGGTAGGTGATGGTGCGGCGCAGGAAGGCACGGCTGCTGCGGGCGATGGTGACGATGCCGGGAAAGACGGCGGTGTACGCGTCGCCGGCCCGCTCGTCGACCGGGTAGTTGTCCTTGCCGCCGAGCCAGTAGTTCCAGATGCGGGCCGACTGCGGCACCGACGTGTCGATCTGCTGGTGCGCCGCCGACGGGGGCGCGTGGCCGGATCGGTCATGAGTCGTGCCCCTCTTTTCAGCCGAGGCGTGGGTTCCGCCACGGCACAACCTACGCCCCAAAGGCCCCTCCCCACCTCCCTGTTCGCGCTTCCCGGCCGATAGGGAAAACCCTCGATTGACCCGCCGCGAGGTGACATGACTCGGTCAATGCTGTCATTCTCCCTCAGCACGCTGATCCACCCCACCCGTTCACGGATCACGGTCCCGCACAGCTCAGCTCACCCGGGCAGCAGACCCGTCTGCCCGTCTGTCACCGGCCGCCGACCGGCGGCCGCAGCAGGAGGAGTACGAGTGAGACCCCACAGACCCCTTCCCCACAAGCGGGCCACGGTCGGAGCCGCCCTGGTCTCCACCGCGGCCTTCCTCGCCGTCGGCCTCCAGGCGGTTCCGGCGACCGCCGCGCCGGCCGCTGTCCACCCCAGCCCGCTGCGCGCCGGCGGCCTGGAGGCCAAGCTCAGCCCGGCCCAGCACCAGGCGCTGATCAAGAGCGCCCGGCAGCAGACCGCCACGACCGCCCGCACCCTCGGCCTCGGCGCCCAGGAGAAGCTGGTCGTCAGGGACGTCGTCAAGGACAACGACGGCACCCTGCACACGCGGTACGAGCGCACGTACGCCGGGCTGCCCGTCCTCGGCGGCGACCTCGTCGTGCACACCCCGCCCGCCTCCCGGGCCACGGGGACCGTGAGCACCACCTTCAACAACAAGCGCGCGATCACGGTGCGTTCCACCACCGCGACCTTCACCAAGGCCGCCGCCGAGACCAAGGCCCTGAAGGCGGCGCGGTCCCTCGACGCCGAGAAGCCCACCACCGACAGCGCCCGCAAGGTGATCTGGGCCGGCGACGGCACCCCGAAGCTCGCCTGGGAGACGGTGATCGGCGGCCTCCAGGACGACGGCACGCCCAGCCAGCTGCACGTCATCACCGACGCCACCAGCGGCAAGGAGCTGTACCGGTACCAGGCGATCAAGACCGGCACCGGCAACACCCAGTACAGCGGCAGTGTCACCCTGAACACCACGCTGTCGGGCTCGACGTACCAGCTGTACGACACCACGCGCGGCGGGCACAAGACGTACAACCTCAACAGGGGCACCTCCGGCACCGGCACCCTGATGACCGACGCGGACGACGTCTGGGGCGACGGGACCGGCTCCAACACCCAGACCGCCGGCGCCGACGCCGCCTACGGCGCCCAGGAGACCTGGGACTTCTACAAGAACACCTTCGGCCGCAGCGGCATCCGCAACGACGGCGTCGCCGCCTACAGCCGCGTCCACTACAGCAGCGGCTACGTCAACGCCTTCTGGGACGACAGCTGCTTCTGCATGACCTACGGCGACGGCTCGGGCAACACCCACGCCCTGACCTCGCTGGACGTGGCCGGGCACGAGATGACCCACGGCGTCACCTCCAACACCGCCGGCCTGGAGTACAGCGGTGAGTCGGGCGGCCTGAACGAGGCGACCTCCGACATCTTCGGCACCGGCGTGGAGTTCTACGCGAACAACTCCAAGGACGTCGGCGACTACCTCATCGGCGAGAAGATCGACATCAACGGCGACGGCTCGCCGCTGCGGTACATGGACAAGCCGAGCAAGGACGGCGGTTCGGCGGACAGCTGGTACTCCGGCGTCGGCAACCTGGACGTGCACTACTCCTCGGGTCCGGCGAACCACATATTCTACCTGCTGTCCGAGGGCAGCGGCACCAAGGTCATCAACGGCGTCACCTACAACAGCCCGACCTCCGACGGCGTCGCCGTCACCGGCATCGGCCGCGACGCCGCCCTGAAGATCTGGTACAAGGCGCTGACGACGTACATGACGTCCAGCACCAACTACGCGGGCGCCCGCACCGCCGCCCTCAACGCCGCCGCCGCGCTGTACGGCACCAACTCCACGCAGTACGCCGGAGTGGGCAACGCCTTCGCCGGCATCAACGTCGGCAGCCACATCAACCCGCCGAGCAGCGGCGTGACCGTCACCAACCCGGGCAGCCAGTCCGCCACCGTCGGCACCGCCGTGAGCCTTCAGATCCAGGCGAGCAGCACCAACAGCGGCGCCCTGACGTACAGCGCCTCCGGTCTGCCGGCCGGCCTGTCGATCAACAGCTCGACCGGTCTGATCACCGGCACGCCCACCACGGCGGGCACCTCCAGCACCACCGTCACGGTGAAGGACTCCACCGGCGCGACCGGCACCGCCACCTTCGGCTGGACGGTCAGCGCGACCGGCGGCGGCTGCACCTCCACCCAGTTGCTGAGCAACCCCGGCTTCGAGTCGGGCGGCACCGGCTGGACCGCGACCAGCGGCGTCATCACCACCGACAGCGGTGAGGCGGCCCACAGCGGCTCCTACAAGGCCTGGCTGGACGGGTACGGCTCCTCGCACACCGACACCCTGTCCCAGTCGGTGACCATCCCCGCCGGCTGCAAGGCCACCCTGACCTTCTACCTGCACATCGACACCGCCGAGACCACCACCAGCACCCAGTACGACAAGCTGACGGTGACCGCCGGTTCGAAGACCCTCGCCACCTACTCGAACCTCAACGCGGCCTCCGGCTACAGCCAGAAGACCTTCGACCTGTCCTCGCTGGCGGGCTCGACGGTCACGCTCAAGTTCAACGGCGTGGAGGACTCCTCCCTCCAGACCAGCTTCGTCGTGGACGACACGGCCCTGACGACCGGCTGATCCGGCGCTGACGACAGCGGTCCCGCACCCGGCCGTCCGGGTGCGGGACCGCTCGTGTGTCAGCTCAGCGGATCCAGTGTCAGATACGCCTGCTGCGGGCTGCCGTCGTGCACCAGTGACTCCTGGTTGCCGACGTCGTCGAAGGCGAACGCGTACGCCTTGCCGTCGGCCATCTGCGCGTGGATGGCGCGCGCGTAGTGGTTGGTCACCGCGTCCCGGTAGAAGTTCGCCGTCGTGGTGTCCGGCTGGTCGGGGTTCGCCAGCAGGGTCGACCGGTTGAAACCGGCGCACAGCGTACGGGAGATGGGCCCGCGCACCTGGTCGTTGGGCGCGTCCAGCAGCTTGTGGCAGCCGAAGACGCTGGCCGCGTCCGGCTTCTGGAAGCTGGTGACGACCGCGCCGGAGGCGTTGGTGAAGTTCATGACGTTCCCGGAGACACGGCCGTAGTACTTGGTGTTCGGCTGGTCCGCGAACGGCGTGACGGTCAGCGTCGACGTCGCGTACTTCTGCCAGACCCGGCCCACGTAGTCGTCCATCGCGTTCGCCGGCAGCGCGCCGGTCTCCACGCCGTACAGCGGGGACAACGCGCGCAGCACGGTGCCGTCGGAGCGGGTCTGGATCAGGCCCGCCCAGCCGCCCGGCTGTGCGCGCAGTGCGTTGAAGAAGCCGCTCCAGCCACCGGACTTCAGATGTCCGGTGCTGCTGACGCTGCCGTCGGCCCGCTGCACCCCGACCGCGTACGGCGCCGAGAACATGTCCACCTGGGTGCTGTTGAGCCACAGCCCGGAGTCGTTGAGCGTGTACTCCGACCAGTTGAAGAGGATGTTCCGGTTGGGGTCGGACGGGTTCTGCACGGCCGGCTGCACCAACCCGCCCGTGGTGAGCCTGAAGTCGAGCTTCTGGCCGTACGAGAAGTAGATGCGGCCGGAGAACTTCGGGATGCGGATGGTCGTGGACTGCCCGGCGGCCGGGCCGGGTATCGCCGCGTCCGGTGCGGGAGTCGGCGGATTCCCGCCCGCCGGCCAGGCGTGGAAGGCGCCGCTCGCGTCGGCCCAGCCCTGCCGTCCCGAGGAGAGCTGGGTGCCGAGGTCGTAGATGTACACCGGCTCGGAACGGCCCGAGTTGTTGGTGATCTTCAGGGGGATGGTGTCGGGGACGGCGGCGTCGGCGCGCTCCGGTGCGCCGAGGCCGAGCAGTCCGCCGAGCAGCGCCGCGGCGGCGGCCAGGGGAAGCGCGCGCCGGGGAAGCGCGCGGCGGGTGAGCCTGTGAGGCACTCTCCACCTCCGTGTGGGGTCGGGGTCGTACGGACTTGGTCCGTACCTCTTTGAGAGCGCTCTCAGATTTCCCGGCGGGACGGGTTCATGTCAATGCCATGGACGAGATCCGCCCGGCGTCCACCCGCCGGGCGGGCCCCGGTCCCGTCGTCAGAACGTGCGTTTGAGCAGAGCGAGCAGCGCCGCCCAGTGCCGCTCGTCGGCCTGCCGGTCGTAAGCCGGGGTGTCCGCCTGTGTGTAACCGTGGTGGGCGCCGGCGTACACCTCGCAGGTGTGCCGCACCCCGGCGGCGGTCAGCGCCTCCTCGAACCGCGCCACCTGCGCCGGGGGCAGCGACGGGTCCTCGTCGGCGTGCCCGAAGTACAGCTCCGCGGTGATGTTCGGCGCCTGGAGGTGCGGGCTGTCCGGGTCGTCGGTGGCCAGGCGTCCGCCGTGGAAGCCGGCCCCCGCCGCGACCCGGTCGGGATGGGCGCCCGCGGTCCACAGCACGAGCCGGGCGCCCATGCAGTAGCCGGTCAGCGCGACCGGGCCGCCGGCCGCGACCGGACTGTCGGCCAGCCAGCGCAGACAGGCGCCCGCGTCCCGCCTGACCTGGTCGGGGGTCAGCCCCGCGACGATCGGGCCGAGACGGTCCCAGATGGTCGGGTCGGCGTCCGGGTCGATGAACTCGGGCAGATCCAGGACCGGTGCCCGGCCCAGGCGGTGGAACACGTTCGGCACCAGCACCGTGTAACCGGCGCCGGCCAGCCGGTCGGCCATCGACCGCAGACACGGCCGCAGACCGTAGGCGTCCTGGTAGAAGAGGACGGCCGGACGGGGGCGGCCGTCGGCCGGATGGACCAGGTAGGCGTCGGCGACGCCGTCCTCGGTGGGGATGTCGACGGCGGTCGCCCGGACATCGGTCATGGTGAGAAGGCCCTCCCTCGGGGATGGGCGCGGGCGGCGGATGCCTGCCCGGCGCCGCGGCTACGGCCATGCTGCCACGCAAGATCCACGCCGGCGCGTCCGATGCCCCGGCGCTCACGCGCGGCGGCCGGTGCGCACCCGGCCGTCGGGATGTCGGCGACGGTCACCCGGCTCGGCGGGGTGTCCGTGACGCTCACGCGGCTCGGTGGGATGTGTGATGCGTTCATTCGGCTGGGCGGGGTGTGCGAGACGTTCTCATCTGGCCCGGCGGGATGTCCGCGACGTTCACATGGCCCGACGGGTTGTGCGAGACGTTCATTCGGCTGGGCGGGGTGTGCGAGACGTTCTCATCTGGCCCGGCGGGACGTCCGCGACGTTCACATCTGGCCCGGCGGGACGTCCGCGACGCTCACACGGCCCGACGGGTTGTGCGAGACGTTCTCATCTGGCCCGGCGGGACGTCCGCGACGCTCATGCGGCCCGACGGGTTGTGCGAGACGTTCATCCGGCTCGGCGCGATGTCCGTGACGCTCATGCGGCCCGGCGCGATGTCCGAGGCGTTCATCCGGCCGGGCGGGATGTCCGATGCGTTCATCCGGCTCGGCCGGACATCCGCCACGCTCACTCGAAGCGGCTGGTGTCTCCGGCGCCGCGCCGGACGATCTCCGCCTCGCCGCCGGAGAAGTCGACCACCGTCGTCGGCTCGGTGCCGCAGTCGCCCGAGTCGACCACGGCGTCCACCACATGGTCGAGCCGGTCCTTGATCTCCCAGCCCTGGGTCAGCGGCTCCTCCTCGTCCGGCAGCAGCAGCGTGCTGGACAGCAGCGGCTCGTCCAGTTCCGCCAGCAGCGCCTGGGTGACCACGTGGTCGGGGATGCGCACGCCCACGGTCTTCTTCTTGGGGTGCTGGAGCATGCGCGGCACCTCGCGGGTGGCCGGCAGGATGAACGTGTAGCTGCCGGGCGTCGACGCCTTCACGGCCCGGAACACGTCGTTGTCCACCCGGACGAACTGGCCGAGCTGCGCGAAGTCCCGGCACATCAGGGTGAAGTGGTGCCGGTTGTCCAGCCGGCGGATGGAGCGGATCCGGTCCATGCCGTCACGGCTGCCCAGCCGGCAGCCGAGCGCGTAACAGGAGTCGGTCGGATATGCGATGAGTGCCCCCGAACGGACCGCGTCGGCGACCTGGCCGATGCTCCGTGGCTGCGGGTTGTCGGGGTGCACGTCGAAGTACTTCGCCATCTGCCGAGCTTATGCCGTCGCGGGGCGTGGGGGAGATACCTATGACCTCATATCTGTTTGACATGGGTATGGAGTCATACCTATCGTTGCGGTCGTGTCCTCCCTGTCCGGATCCAGCGTTCCCCAGCGGGACGTCGACCGCGTCGCCTCGGCGCTCGCCGACGCCCTGCCCGCGCTGCACCGGGCCCTGGACCGGCTGGTCGCCCGGGAGTACGCCCTCCCTAAGCCGCCCGAGGGACATCTCAACCTGTTGCGCCACGTCGCCGAGCACGAGGGAGCCACGGTCCGCGAGGCCGCCGACGCCCTGCTGATGAAGCCCAACAACGTCAGCGCGCTGGTCTCCCAGCTCACCGAGCAGGGGCTGCTGGAGCGCCGGCAGGACAGCGCCGACAAGCGCGTCGTCCGTCTGCACCCCACGCCGGTCGCCCGGCGGCGCCTCGGCGAGGTGCACGCCCTACAGGTCTCCCATCTCACGGAGGTCCTGCTCTCGCTGACCGAGGGCGAGATGGACGCCCTGGGCTCGGCCCTCGGTGCTCTGCGTTCACTGACGCGCGGGCTCCATCCTGCCGCTCACTGACGCGTAGACCCTTCCGGCCCCCGCGCTCTTCGTGTGCCGTCGCGGGTCCTGGTCGTGCGGTCGCGGTCCGTACGGTCCCGGCGCCCGGCCGCCGGGGGCGCGTGTGCCGTCGTGGGCGTCTTCTTCCTCACCCATCCCCGTAACCCATCCCCGTACCAGACGAGGCTTCTCCATGCCGTCCACCTCCGTGGATCACTCCGCCGTGCCCGCGTCGCCCGCTTCGCCCGCGGTGCCGGCCACGGCCGCCCGGCGGCGCGCCAACCCCTGGCTCACCCTCTGCGCGGTCGCCTTCGGCCTGTTCATGGTCCAGCTCGACGGATCGGTCGTCGCGATCGCCAACCCCGAGATCGGCCGCGAACTGCACGCGTCCACCGTCCAGTTGCAGTGGGTGACCAACGCCTACCTGCTCGCCCTCGCCGCCACCCTGATCCTCGGCGGCAAGCTCGGCGACCGGTTCGGCCGGCGCGGCTTCTATCTCGCCGGCGTCGCCGGATTCGCGCTCTCCTCCGTCGCCATCGGCCTGTCCGGCTCCATCACGGGCGTCGTCGCCTTCCGCGCGCTCCAGGGAGTCTTCGGCGGCCTGCTCATGCCCAACACCCTCGGCCTGCTGCGGGCGGTGTTCCCGCCCCGCAGGTTCGGTAGGGCGGTCGGCATCTGGGCGATGGTCTCGGCCGTCTCCACCGCCCTCGGCCCGATCGTCGGCGGCCTGCTGGTGGAGAACGTCAGCTGGGAGTCCGTCTTCTACATCAACCTGCCCATCGGCGTACTCGCCTGCGCGTTCAGCGCGTTCGTGCTGCCGCGGTCGAGGAACGCGACCGGACACCACCGCTTCGACGTCACCGGTGTCGTCCTGCTCGCGCTCGGCCTGCTGAGCGTCGTCTTCGGCGTCGTCAAGGGCGAGATCTGGGGCTGGGCGTCGGCGGGCACGTGGGGCGCGATCCTCGCGGGCCTGCTGCTCCTCGTCGTGTTCGGCCGCCACGAGACCCGTGTCGAGCACCCGCTGCTGCCGATGCGGCTCTTCCGCAGCCGCGCCCTGACGGTCGGTACGGTCATCACCGCCCTGAACTTCTTCGTCATGCTGGGTGTGATCTTCTTCGTCATGCTCTACCTCCAGAACGTGCGCGGTCTGACGCCGGTTCAGGCGGGCGTGCACACCCTGCCGCTGAGCCTCGCCTCGCTCGTCGCCTCCCCGCTCGGCGCCGTCCTGACCGAGCGCTTCGGCGCCCGCTTCTGCATGCCGCTCGGCATGCTGCTCCAGGCGGCGGCCTGCTTCACCATGCTCAGCTGGTCCGGCGACTCGCCGTACGCCACCATGTGGCCGCCGTTCGTCGCGCTCGGTCTCGGCGTCGGCATGGTGCTCTCCGCGTCCTCCGACGCGATCGTCGGCAACGCGCCCGTACGGGACGGGGGTGTGGCCGGCGGACTCCAGGCGACCACCTTGCAGATCGGCGGCGCCCTCGGCACCTCGGTGCTGGTCTCCGTCATCAGCGCCCGCGTCGGGGCCACGCTGCGGACCGAGCTGACCGGCGCGGGCGTGCCGCAGGCCCTGGCCGGACAGCTGGCCGAGGCCAAGGACGCGGTCGCGATGGGGGTCGCCCCCGTCTCCCGCACCCTGCCGAACCCCCTCCGGGCGGCCGTGACCGAGGGCAGCGCCGAGGCCTTCATGAACGGCTTGCACGCCGCCGCGATGGTCACCGGCACGCTCTGCCTCCTGGGCGCGGCTCTGGCGGCGGCCGGGATGAGGGGCGGCGGGACGACCGAGGCGGAGTGAGCGGGCGCCGGGCGCCGGGAGCGCTTCAGCGGCGGGTCCGGCTGTGCCGGAGCCTGACTGAGCGGTGGCCTGGCGCGTGTCGGGCCTGACTGAGCGGTGGCCTGGCGCGTGCCGGGCCTGACTGAGCGGTGGCCTGCCGCGTGCCGGGGCTGACTGGGCGGTTGGCCTGCCGGCGTCCCGTCTCGCGGGAATCTGGGAATCAGCCGGAATTCGTGTGCGTACTTCCCGGATTCCCGGGCATCCGACCCCTGAGTCGCCCAGGGCCTTCCCCCCGCCCGGGGCGCGGCGTCTCCGCCGGCGGCCACCCCCCCCAGGCCGCCGGCGGAGCCATGTCCGTCGGCGCGTACGGGCGGAAAACGAACTGACCGAGTCGACTGCTACCTGGCCGCCGGTGCGGCCGGCAGGTTGAACACGTGCCGTGGGGAGATGATCTCCGTGATCGCCCGGCCGAAGAGCGTGCTGGGTTCTTCGTCGTCGTGGTCGATGTCGGTGTTGAGGAGGACGACGAGGGTCGTGCGCGTCGCCGGGAGGTAGATGGTCAGCGACTCGTAGCCGGGCAGGGAGCCGTTGTGGCCGATCCAGCCCTGTACGTCGAAGATGCCCAGCCCGTATCCGGCGCCCGGGATCGGGGTCGCCGGGGTGATGAGACGCTGTTTCTGCGTGGCGGGGCTGATCAGCCGTTCGCCGTCGGGCAGTTCACCGGTGGCGACCGTGGGCGCCCAGACGCGCAGGTCGTCCAGTGTGGAGATCATCGCCCCGGCCGCCCATCCCCAGGACGGGTTCCAGCCGGCCGTGTCGGCGACCTTCCCGTTCGCGGTCTGGTCGGTGTAGCCCTGCGCGTGCGGGGTGGGGAACTCGCCGCCGTCCGGGAACAGCGTGTGCCGCATGCCGGCCGGAGCGAGGATGTGCCGCTGGATGTAGTCCCCGAGGTGCTGACCGCTCTCCTTCTCCACGACCAGGCCGAGCAGAATGAGATTCGTGTTGCTGTAGGAGAACTTCTCGCCCGGCCGGAACAGCACGGGATGCCTGAAGGCGTAGTCGAGCAACTGCCGCGGCGTGAAGGGGCGTCGGGGGTCGGAGGTGAGCGCCTTGAAGAAGTCGTCGTCCTCGGAGTAGTTGAACAGCCCGCTGCGCATGCCGGCCAGCTGCCGCAGCGTGATCCGGTCGCCGTTCGGTACGCCGTCGACGTACGCGCCGATCGTGTCGTCGAGGCCGACCTTGCCCTGGTCCACCAGTTGCAGCAGCGCCGTCACGGTGAACGTCTTCGTCTCGCTGCCGATGCGCGTGTAGAGGTCCGGCGTCATCTTCCGGCCGTTCGCCTTGTCGGCGACGCCGAACGAGCGGACGTAACTCTCCTGACCCGGCGTCCAGATGCCGACGGTCACGCCCGGCACGTTCGCCTCGCGCATCACCCGCCGTACGGACGCGTCGAGTTGGCGTGTCACGGCGGGGGAGAGGTCGCGGACGTCCGGCTCCGAGGGCGACGGGCTGGGTGGCGCGGCGGCGAACGCGGCCGGTACGGCGGCCGGCGCGGCCTCTGCCGTGAGCGGCGCGCTCAGCGTTCCCGCCAGTAGGGCGGCCATGGTTGCCCGGCGCAGGCGTACGGAGGTAGGCGACATGGGCTGACTCCAAGCACGTGAGAGGCGACCGTGCGCGGGGGCGGACGTCGGAGCCCGGACCTCCCCAGCATAGGAGCGCCCGGCACACGGCGCCCGCCGGGCGCGGCCCGCCCACTTCGGTCCCGGCCCAGCCCCAGGACAGCCCTGACCGACGGGATGCTTGTCCGACGGGCGGAAGGCCTCGTTCGGGCGATGGACTCACCCGACCCGGTGAGCGGGCGGCGCGGAGCGTACCGGTGGCGGGCCCCGGGCGTTGCCCCGGCATGAACCGCTTGGACTGGATGGACCGGATGGAGCGCATGGACCGGATGCGCCGGCTGCGCCAGGTGGACCGTACCGGGGAGCCGATCTACGCCCGGCTCGTCGCGGAGTGGCGGGCGCAGGGGCGGACCGTCCCGGCCGAGCCGGACGCGCTGTGGGCCGCCCTCTCCGGCCGCACCCTCGGCGCCCGGCGCGAGCCCGGGCGCCGCTGATCCGCTACTGCCCGCGCAGCGGCGCGAGCACCGCCAGCCTGCCGTTGGCCTGTTGCAGCGCCTCCTCCAGGGCGCCGGGCGCGTGCAGCGCGCCGGTGCCGTCGGGCGGCACGAGCCACTCCAGGGACCGCGCGGGCCGGTAGGGCGGCGGAACGGCGACCCAGGACCCCTTGGTCGCGTAGCGCAGTCCGGCGCCGATCCAGCCGCCGGACGGGTCCGGCGGCAGGAAGAACCCGACCCGCCCCGCCGCCGTGTCCACCAGCGTCGGCCCGGGCACCGGCAGGCCCGGCCGCCACAGCAGGTCCAGGGTGAGCAGTCCCAGCCGGTCGGGGACGCTCAGCACGTCCCAGAAGCGGCCCGCCTCCAGCAGCGCGATGCCCTCGCCGTGGTCCCATTCCCATTTGCAGGCGCGCGGGTCGGCCGACGCCGCCGCCAGCCACTCGACGCCCCGCATCCACATCGTGTTCGTCATGCACCGCTCCGGGTGTCCTCGCTCGCCTGCCCGAGCGCAGGGAACGACCGTGACCGGGCACTCCGTGCGTCCGCACGCCGACCCGGCATATGCATGGTTGTAGATATTTCTACGTGGCGGAAGGGGTGGCGAGCCCTGGCGTTTGAGGCGGCACGTTCGAACTCCGCGTGCCGGTTCGTCAGTTGAGAGGCAGGGGCGCGTCACCCGTCCGGGGATGGAGTGATCAGGCCGCGCTCGATTCCGGCGTACGCGCAATTGAATCGATCGTCAGACCTTGAGATCGGCCTCTTTTCAGTCGTATGCTCACCGCATTCGTCGCCGTCTCTGTCGAGGTGTCCCATGGACCGCACGCGTCTGCACGCCCTTCTGGCCCGCGAGAGCGCCGAGGCCGAACGCCGCAACCCGCGCTCCCGGGCGGCCTACGCGCGCGCCGACCACCTCTTCGGCCGGGTGCCGATGACCTGGATGAACAAGACCGCCGGTGCCTTTCCGCGCTACCTGGCCGGGGCGCGGGGCGCCCGGGTCACCGACGTCGACGGGCACGCGTACATCGACTTCTGCCTCGGCGACACCGGCGCGATGGCCGGTCACTCGCCCGCCCCCGTCACCGAGGCGGTGCACCGCCGGTACGCCGAACTGGGCGGGGCCACCGCCATGCTGCCCACCGAGGACGCCGAGTGGGTCGGGGCCGAACTGACCCGGCGGTTCGGCCTGGCCCGCTGGAGCTTCTCGCTCACCGCGACCGACGCCAACCGCTGGGCGATCCGGCTCGCCCGGGCCGTCACCGGCCGGCCGAAGATCCTGGTCAACAGCTACTGCTACCACGGCAGCGTGGACGAGTCGCTCATCGTCACCGGCCCCGACGGCACCGGCACCGCCCGCCCCGGCAACGTGGGCGCGCCCTGCGACGTGACACTGACCAGCAGGGTCGCCGAGTTCAACGACCTCGCCGGGCTGGAGCGGGAGCTGGCCCACGGTGACGTCGCCGCCGTGCTGATGGAGCCCGCCCTCACCAACATCGGGATCGTGCTGCCCGAACCCGGCTACCTCACCGGCGTCCGCGAGCTGACCCGGCGGTACGGCGCCCTGCTCATCAACGACGAGACGCACACCTTCTCCGCCGGGCCCGGCGGCTGCACGGCCGCCTGGGACCTGGAACCCGACCTGCTCACCATCGGCAAGGCGATCGGCGGCGGCATCCCGGCCGGCGCCTACGGGCTGTCCGCCGAACTCGCCGACCGGCTGCTGGGCCGTAGCGACCTGGATCTCGTCGACATGGGCGGAGTCGGCGGCACACTCGCGGGCAACGCGCTGTCGGTCGCGGCCACCCGCGCCACCCTGGAGCACGTGCTGACCGCGGAGGCGTTCGCACGGATGGCCGCCCTCGCCGAGCGTTTCGAGACGGGCGTCCGGGCCGGCATCGAGGCACACCGGCTGCCCTGGTCGGTCACCCGGCTCGGCGCCCGCACCGAGTACCGCTTCACCTCCCCGGCCCCCCGCACCGGCACCGAGTCCGCGGCGGCCTCCGACCCGGAGCTGGAGGACTTCCTGCACCTCTACCTCGCCAACCGGGGCATCCTGCTGACCCCGTTCCACAACATGGCGCTGATGTGCCCGGACACCACCGAGCGGGACGTCGACACCCACACCGAGGTGTTCGCCGCCGCGCTCGCCGAACTGGCCGCCTGAGGAAGAGAGCCGGACGAGATGAAGGACATGGACGACATCGACCGGGCCATCCTGCGTGAGCTGCAGACCGACGGCCGTATCGCCTACGCCGACCTCGGTCCGAAGGTCGGGCTGTCCGCCTCGGCGGCCCGGCAGCGCCTCCAGCGGCTGCTGGACTCCAAGGCGGTCCAGGTGGTCGGCGTCACCGACCCGATGGCCATGGGCGGCCAGGCCATGGCCCTGCTCGGGATCGGCGTCGACGGCGACCCCCGGACCGTCGCCGACACCCTCGCCGAGCGCCCCGAGGTCGTCTACTCGGTGCTCACCTCGGGCGGCTTCGACCTCTTCGCCGAGGTGGTCGCTCCCGGCCCGAAGGCGCTGCTGGACTTCGTCAACGACGTGGTGCGCCCCATCGAGGGCGTCCGCGAGATCCGGTCCTTCCCGTACTTCGGCATCCACACCCATCGCTTCCTGTGGGACGTGGGCTGATCGACGGGACGTGGGCTGACCGACGGAGAACGACCAGGTCATGCGGCCGATTGCCCGGGCGTCAGCACCAGCATGGTGACGTCGTCGCGGATCGCGTAGTGCCGCCGTGCCAGGTCCGCCCACACCGCGCCGGGCAGCTCGGCGGACGGGGTGCCGGCCAGGGCGGCCAGCCGCTCCGGCAGCGGGTAGAAGGTGCCGGTGCCGTCCCGTGCCTCCCACACACCGTCGGAGGCCAGGAAGAGCCGGTCGCCGGGACCGAGCGGCACGGTGACCTCCTTCGGCGGATCGACCCCGAGGAGCCCGATGCCCAGCGGCGGACCGGGCGCGACGGTCACCTCCCGGGCCTGTCCCTCGTGCAGCAGCACCGGCGCCGGATGACCGCAGGCCACCAGCCGGACCGCGGCCGTGTCCGCCACGAACTCCAGCAGCAGGGCCGTCGCGAACAACTCCCCGTCCCGGACGTCCGCCGAGTCCACCGCGAGCCGGCGGTCCAGCCGGGCGGCCACCGACTCCAGGTCCGGCTGGTCCAGGGCGGCCTCCCGGAACGCCCCCAGCAGCGACACCACCGTCGCGACCGCCGCCAGCCCGTGCCCCTGCACGTCACCCATCACCGCGCGCACGCCGCACGGCCCCTTCCGTACGTCGAAGAAGTCGCCGCCCACCAGCGTCCCGTCCTGCGCGGCCCGGTAGAACGCCGCGCACCCGACCTGACCGACCCGGTCCGGCAGCGGCGGCAGCACGGCCCGCTGCACCGCCTCGCCGATCGCCCGCTCGGTGTCCAGCTGGGCGTCCCGGTGGCTGCGCACGAAGGACACGAACACGCTCAGCGCGGCCACGAACGCGATGGTGAGCACATCCGTGTTGCCGGGGAGGTTCAGATGGGTGGCCGGGAGGTTCAGCACCAGGATCGCGCCCACACCCAGCAGACCGGTCATCAGCGGGCCGTAGGACAGGACCGCCAGCGGCGGGATCGCGCCCAGCAGGAAACCGAGATCGCGCGCATGGGTCGTGACCATCGTGGCCGAGCCGACGGCCGCGAGCAGCAGCACGGGCAGCACCCGCACCCACCACGGCGGCGGCGCGCCCCGCAGCCAGCCGCGATCCTCCCGGTCCCCGCGCGACGACCGGCCGCGCACCGATTCCACATCCCCAAGTTACGCCGCCCCCGGCGTACCGCGCCGCGCGGAAGAACCCGCGGAACGCCGTGCGCAAACACTCCTCAGAAAAGGGGTGGACCTCGGTCGGCCGGCCCCCTAGCCTGTGATCACCACGCCCGAGACGGACGGACAAGGAGGCGAGTGTCATGTGGATCATCCCCATCCAGCGCTCCCCCCTCCCCGTGCCGCGGGCGTGTCACGTCTGAGCAGACCGGGAGCGCGCACACCGTACGCATCCCGGAGGATTCCTTGACCGACGTGGTCATCCGCACGCTCGACGAGAGCAGTGCTCACCTTTTCCGCACCATGCCCGACCCGCTCGCCCTGAGCGACAAGCACCGGGGCACCCATTACCGACCCGACTGGCAGCGCGTCGCCCTGCGCGACGGCCGCACCGTGGCGCGCGCCGCCTGGTGGGGCCGGCCCGAGGACCCCGAGCCCCTGGTGATCAACTGGTTCGACGTCGCCGAGGGCGAGGAGGAGGCGGGCGCCGAACTGCTGCGGACGGCGCCCTGGAAGACACCCGAACTCGAACTCGACCTGCCCACCGGCTGGCGCGAGGACCCGCTGCGGCGGGCCGCGGTGGCCGTCCGGGAGAGTGCCGCGCGCCAGGCCGGCTACACCCCCCTGGTGGAACGCTTCCTCTACCGCTGGACCCCGGACCGGGGACTGCCCGCGCGGCCCGCGCGGCTCCTGTTCACCGCCGAACCGGACGACGCCGTGTTCCTCGACCTGCTGCGCCGCATCAACTCCGGCACGCTCGACGCCCACGCCCGCCGGGCCATCGAGCAAGGAGGCGTGGACCAGGCGGCGCGGGAGGACCTGGAGATCCTGCACTGGTTCCCGTCGCCGCGCGAGTGGTGGCAGGTCGCCCGCACACCGGAGGGCGACCCGGTCGGCATCCACATCCCGGCGCGCAACCCCGGCGGGCCGTGCGTCGCCTTCATCGGCGTGGTCCCGGAACACCGGGGCCACGGCTACGCCTACGACCTGCTCGTCGAGTGCACCCACTTCCTGGTCGAACAGGGCGCCGAGTTCATCGCCGCCGCCACCGACCAGGGAAACGTCCCGATGGCCGCGCACTTCGCCAAGGCCGGCTATCCCGTCGTACGGGAACGCGTCAACTACTGGACCGACCATGAGGTCTCGGCCGGGTGACGCGCTGACGGCGCGGTGACCGGCGGGGGGGGGGGGGGGGGGGGGGGGGGGGGGGGGGGGGGCAGGGGGGGGGGGGGGGGGGGGGTCGGGTGCGCGAGCCTGCCATCGCCCCCCACG